>CAYZQH010000328.1:0-3302 GCA_964480055.1 uncultured Cellvibrionaceae bacterium | reverse complement strand
ATGGCTTGATTGGCCTCTACAATGGGCAACCGATACATCATGACAAGTTCAAGGGCCGCATTTGCAATCAGTAAAAAACCGATGGGCGCAATTGACTGAAGGATTTGCGCCTCGCTCTCAACCGCATCACTGGCGCCGTAAAAAATTTCAAACCCGATAGAGTAGGCAAAAATACCCGCCAATATCGCGATAATAGTGAGTGCAGATGCGGCACCATTTGCCTCCCCCAAACGCTCTTTACCAAATAGCTCTTTAATGAAACCCATCTTAGCGGGTGAATAAATAGCAGATTGCACCGCCAAGAAAAACGTCATCACAAACGCCGGCCAAAACCACCCCATGTAATAAAAGATGGTGATCAACACCGTACATGCCAATGCCGCCCAAGCGGAATACCGCATCACATGGGCTTTGGCAAACCGGTCGGACAGAAACCCTGCGGGACTCATTAATGCAATATACGGCAGTAAAATCAGGCCATTCACAATGGCGGTAAGCACCACTTGTTCTGGCCCATCGTATAGCTTGAAGATGGTGTTCTGAATGGTAATTTTATGCCCCAAATCCACAAAGGCATTCAGGAATACCGCCGTAAAAAACGCGATAGCTCCGGTAAATAAACGTAAGGGCTTCATAGGGCTTCCTTTAATGTTCTTAACTTGATGGCGGTTTGACTAGGTCCAGCCGCCTGAAGCTTGAACCAAAGACCTGTAATTTGCCACCATAGACCACAAAGTGGCCTTATACTACACTCTAAGTATCATTATTTAATACCAATTACGCAGTCACTTCTTATGAGCCAGGCACACCAGTGGGTCAAAGCCCTAAAACAGCACCTAAAAAGCCAAGGCCTAACCTACAAAGATGTGGCCACGGCACTGAACCTAAGTGAAGCAAGCATTAAACGCGTATTTACAACACAGAGCTTTACCCTGGAGCGTCTAGAGCACGTGGCAGAATACGCGGGCCTGAGCCTTGCTGAACTGGCAGAACTGGCTCAAAACGGGCACCAATTACAGTGCAGCCTTAGCTGGGAACAAGAGGAATGCATCGTACAGGATTTAACGCTACTGATAGTGGCCGTAAGCGTTCTTAGCGGATACACCTTTTCAGACTTAATTGAGCAATACCACCTAACACCCACTCAGGCCATAAGGGCGTTGGCGCAACTCGACAAAATTGGCTTAATAGAATTGCTCCCTAATAATCGCATACGGCTGCGCATTGCACCCACCTTTCAGTGGCTGGCAGGCGGCCCAATTCAGCAGTACTTTCTCAAATGTGTCATGCAAGATTTTTTGACTTCAAAGTTCGACCAGACACACGAGAAACTACTCGTCCACAATGGCCTTTGCTCACAGTCTACCAATACTAAAATTCAACAGCGTATGAGCCAATTAATTCAGGATGCCTACACCCTAATGCAAGAGGACAAATCACTGCCCATGCACAAGAAGTTTGGTAATACATTGGTTCTGGCACTGCGGCAATGGCAATTTTCTGAGTTTCAACCCGTAAAACCCAACGATACGTCAAGTAACACACCCACCGAGTAAGCGCTACTTATAATCACAAGCAAGATAATCGTACGTCTTATAACCAAATCGGGCTGCTTATAACTCAATGGATTAAGTACAAAAAATTCATGAGTAACAATTCTAACCAATTCGTAACTTTAGGTAACACGGTCACTAGCAGTGTGTATACTTTGGTCACACCGCTCAGCAATCACACAATACAGAGACCCCCACTATGAGAACTCCATTATTCACAGCCTTTTCTATCGCTGCACTATTAACTGCCGGCAGCGCAAACGCAATTACCCACAAAAATGGCTTCATTGATACCGTAGATTTGCAAGCCAGCACCCTCACGGTCAACAACAAGAACTACCGTATAAATGCTCAAACCAAAGTCATTATTGATGGAGTAGAGCGCGCGCTCACTGACTTAGCCCCAGACCAAAGAGTAACCATTAAACTGCCAAGCAACGAAAAGACCGAATTCATAAAAGCGGAGATCGTCACGCTAGACCTAAACAACAACACCGCAACGGTTAAAACTCAAGGCAAAAAAGAAGCAATCAGTATTCGCCTTGCTCCACAAGTCAAGGTTACGGGCAAAGCCAATAGCCTAGAACAGCTGGCAGCCGGGCAAATGGTTAAATTACGCCTAGCCAAAAAAATATAACCCTAGAGGCGTATATTCATAGCGTCGCTACTGCGGCGCATTGTTTACCTATTTTAAGCGCCACCATTCAATCTATAACAAGGAGGTTTTCGCGCCCAACTGGTGCTGTAATTACTACGGCCGCATTGACGCTCCTTGTTTTATTAATATTAAATCTTACCCACGAAGGTTGGCTGCGCCACTTCAACCTCGGCGCCCAAAGGCTTTAGCTGGCCACTATCCAACACTTTAAACGCCACCACGTTGTGAGATTTTTGGTTGGCGACAAAGGCCAAGGCCTCGGCTTCTATCACACTAAAATGCCGCGGCCCATCGCCGCCAGAATCTTGATGCTGAACAAGTTTTGCCTCGCCATCTTTATTTAATTCAAACACAGCAATACTGTTGTGCCCGCGATTGGATACGTATAAGTGCTCTCCACCCGAGCTAACTTGGATATGCGCCGCTAGGTTGCTACCTTCAAAATTAGAAGGCAAAGTTGATAGCCGCGCCTGCTCGGTAAATACGCCATCTTTGCTGATGGACGCAGTCACCAAGGTATTACTCAATTCATTCAATACATAAACGACCGGCTTTTTGGGATGAAAGGCCATGTGCCTTGGGCCATCTCCAGGCTGCAGTTTTAGTGCGGTTTTACCGCTCTTATCGTCGGCAGCGGTATTGTAAAAACGAACTTCATCAATACCTAAATCCACCACGTATAACCACGGTTTTTTCGGGTGCCACCCCACCCAATGTGCATGCGGCGCTTCTTGGCGGCTGTGCGCCCCCTTGCCTTGATGCTTGTACATGGTAGCCTGGCCTTTGGTATGGGAGGCGGCCATATCAAATACCGCAACGTTCCCCCCCATGTAATTAGCCACAGCCAAACGATTTTTGCCCGGGCCAAACGACAGATGGCATGGCGAAGGCCCGTTAACGTCGGTCATTTTTTCTAGCTTTAAAATACCGTCAATTTTTTTAAAGGCGCTAATGCGGCCAGGGCTTACCTCATTCACCGCGTACACATATTTTGGTTGATTAATTAAATAGGAGGGGTTATCTGCTCGCACCAATAATTTAGCGGTGTTAAACATATTGGCCTTGGGGCTGTAGGTAACTTGGTAAATCCC
>CAYZQH010000327.1:0-3309 GCA_964480055.1 uncultured Cellvibrionaceae bacterium | reverse complement strand
CCAATTTTGTTAATGGCTACTAATACGGAGTCTGAAATGTCGCCAACATAAAATGAAAAACACAAGGCCAAAGCCCCCCATATCAGAGTAATTAAACGAGATATCCAAAGCTCTTGATTATCACTCCAATTACCCTTGTAAAAACGGCGAACAAAATCTTCCATTGTAGACGCGCTAAGAGAATTAATCACTGAATCTAGTGAAGACATGGCAGCCGCAAACAAAGCAACTAACGCCAAACCAACCACGCCAATAGGAAGGTTGTGTAGAATATATTGGGGAACGACCAAGTTGTAATTAGGCTGACCATCACTTAATGGCAGAGCTTCAATAAAACCGGGGGTTTGTACTGCGTATGAGCCAATGCCTATGCCCACCAAACAGTAGAGCAAAACCAAGGGAAAACGCAATAGGCCATTTAAAAATAGGGATTGTTTACTACCATCTAAAGTCTTTGCACATAACTCGCGCTGCACCTGGCTTTGATCACAGCCGTAATATGACACATACAGAAAAAAGCCACCAAATAACATCGGCCAAAAAGCGAAGGTTTGGCCATCACCCAGACCATGATGAGAGAAATCCAAAGTCTGCAATCTATCCGCTGGAAATGTTGAGAACATGTCCTTCAAGCTGCCAGCTTCTTGTACCAATAAAACCAATACCAGTAGCAACACAGCCACCAAAATAAGCATTTGAGCTACATCACTGTATATAACGCCGCGAACGCCACCAAAAATATCATACACCAAGGTAATGACGCCTAGTAGTATCACCGCCCAGAAAAATGGCAACCCGGTAATTAACTCAATAACCAGAGCAATACTGTAAATGGTCACCGCAGTTGCAAAGGCACGTACAAATTGAAAAACCGCACTGAGGATCAAACGGGTTTTTAAATCAAATCTGCGCTCCAGGTATTCATAAACACTGACCAGGCGCAACTGTCGATACACAGGTAACAACAATATCATAATGGCCAACATTGCCAGTGGCACGGCTAACTCATACTGCAACCATACCAGTCCACCGCCGGCGGTAAAAGCTACAAACGCCGGCGCGCCCAAGATACTGTTAGTAGAACATTGGGTCGCCATGGTGGAAATAGCTATTGGTAAAGGGCCAATTGCACGCCCGCCCACGTAGTAATCCGAGCGCGAGAATTGTCTGAGTGACAGCCAAATACTGAAGGCGATCAATCCAAACAAGTAACTGCCTATAACCCACCAATCAACCCAGTGAATTGCCGTAGAACCCATAAGGTGTTTTACCTAAGCTTGAAGTACTATCATTTAGAATAACCGAATAATTTTTGCGTTTTTATTTTTTGTGCAACAATTTCTGGTACCAGAACCTCCCAACCTTCCCCGCCCTCAGCAATTTGCTTTAGTACATCTGGTGAGAAAATATCCAGGTATGATTCGGTGATATCTTCCAACTGGGCGATACAACCACGCTCCAATAAATATTGGTAGAATAATTTTTGTTTTTGAGCCACCTCTAAATTGGAGGTTTTCATCAGCTGCCCAGAACTAGGGTCCCGATAAGGGTAGATATATAGCTTCACATTATTTTTGAACAATCGACCAAAGCTTTCTAGAAGGCCACCATCCAAATGAGAGTAATAATGTTCCTCGAATAGCTCAGCCAAACTGTGAGCCCCCATAGTCAAACCAATTCGTCTGCTGGTGTACCTTGCTAGGTAAGCCGCCAAACGATAATATTCCGGGAAATCTGAAATCATCACCGTATGCCCGGTCGCTTCTAACACCTCAGCACGGCTTATAAAATCCTGTAAATCCACCTCGCCTGCCGAACGCAGGTTGTGCATGGTGATCTCCATGATTGCCACGGTCTCACCCGCAGTGGTGTCTTCTTCGGCGTCTACTGCGGCCAGCGCAGCATCGAGCATATCGATATTCACATGGGTTACCGGCCGGAATCGACCGCGTTCTACCATTACACTCTTCTTTCGTAAGTGCTCAGACGGCTGCAGCACTGTGCCGTCAGAGGCAAACATAGCCGCGCCGCTGAGCCCCAATTGCACTAGGCGTAAGCTCATAATACGGTTATCCACCACCTCAAAGGCCTGGCCAGAAAAATCCACCATATCGATTTCTATACGCTCAACGCTTAACCCATCCAATAGTGATTGCAATAGGCTGTTGGGTTCTTCTGAGTAAAACATGGCTCCGTAGATAAGGTTCACACCAACAATGCCCAAGGCTTCCTGTTGCAGCGCATTTTCGTTATCTAACATGCGTACGTGAATAATGATTTCACTGTCTTTCTCACCAGGCGCAGTTTGATAGCGTATGCCCAACCAGCCATGACACTCATTGGTACCGTGATAATTACGCGCCGAAACCGTATTGGCAAAGGAGAAAAAGGCCGTGGATGCACCTCTGGAAGTACTTAAACGCTCTAAATTGAGATTTTGTTCATACTGCAGCATCGCTTCTAATCGTTCACGACACACGTATCGCTTGCATTTGCCGTAGATGGCATCACTGACCTGCATATCATAAGCAGAAATACTTTTGGCAATGGTACCTGCTGCACCGCCTACCCTGAAAAACCAACGCACCACTTCTTGTCCGGCGCCGATCTCCGCAAAGGATCCGTAGCGTAAAGGCTCCAAATTGATGCGTAGCGCTTTATTATGGGTCGAAGTCACCGGTGTGTTCATCAATTGCCCCCCTGAAGCCTATCATTTATTATCAGAACATCAGCAAACCCCTGAATAGTGACTGGCTAATGCAATGTTTATTCCGCCAATCTGGTTTTTGGCGTTCTTCAGCAAGATCTTTGTTAGATTAATTTTGATATTACCGAATGCTCGTGAAAATTACTCTCCAAGCAAACACTGCCCATTTCTCTAAAATTTGTCCGGTCGTAAGCGTCTTGCTAACCAGCACTAACCAGGACGCACACTATCTTCACTATCTTTACCTAGGACTTCCGACAAAGCATTTTCCAAACGGCTAAATTGAAAATCATAACCTGAACTTTGAACTTTCACAGGAAGTACCTTTTTACCTGCCAATAAAAGTTCTTTTCCCATCTCCCCCATTAATATTTCTACGATCACAGACGGCAAATTAAACAGGGTTGGTCGCTTCAATAAGCGTCCTAATGTTTTTGTGAAGTCTCTATTTATAACAGGCTCTGGTGCAGTACAATTGATAGCACCTGATATTTTAGGCTCTGAAATGCAATGATCTATAATTCCAATCAAGTCGCTCATATGGATCCAGGACATCCATTGATCACCAGTACCAATACAGCCCCCCAAGCCCATCTTAAATG
>CAYZQH010000326.1:0-3311 GCA_964480055.1 uncultured Cellvibrionaceae bacterium | reverse complement strand
GTAAAGAACGTCTCACTTTTAGACCTTGTCAACGAAATGAAAGACCGCGGCATTGAAATGCCTGTATTGGTGAGGTTTGAAGACTTACTCGCTCAGCAGATTGCGCGACTGAACAACGCATTCAACAAAGCCATTGCTCAAAACGGATATCAAGGGCAGTACCGAGGCGTGTTTCCTATTAAGGTGAACCAACAGTGCCACGTTATTGAGGAAATTGCCCAAGAAGGCTCAAAATACGGCCATGGCTTTGAGGCTGGCTCTAAGCCAGAGCTGATGATCGCTTTGGCCAACTTAGAATCTTCAGACGCCTGCATTGTGTGCAATGGGTACAAGGATTCCGAGTTTATCGACCTGGGCTTACAAGCCTGCAAAATGGGCTACAAAGTCTTTTTTGTTGTGGAGACCCTTACTGAACTCCCTATTATCATTGAGCGCAGCCAGGCACTTGGCGTACGCCCGCGGATTGGCGTCCGAGTGAAGCTTGCGTCCGTTGTGGGTGGCCACTGGAACGCCACCAGTGGCGACCGCAGTATATTTGGCCTCACCATTGCTCAATTGGTGGGGGTGGTAGATGCCTTAAAAGAAGCTGCCATGCTCGATTGCATAGAGCTACTGCATTATCACCTCGGCTCTCAAATCCCTAATATCCGTGACATCCGTTCCGGCGTACTAGAAGCATGCCAGGTATATATGAATTTGGTGGGTGAAGGCGCCGCTATGGGCTATCTGGATTTAGGTGGTGGCTTAGCGGTGGACTACGATGGTTCGCGAACCAATTACGTCCATTCGCGCAATTACACACTGGACGAGTATTGCGCAGACATCGTGGACGTTATCATGTCCACGCTGGATCCTAACCAAATAAAACATCCCACTATTATTACCGAGTCGGGGCGCGCTACCGTAGCCTATTCTTCTGTACTACTGTTTAACGTCTTAGACGTTGCCAACTTTGAACCCAGCGATTTACCGAGTCAAATTGCCAGCGAAGAAAACGTCATGATCCATAACTTAAAGGAGTTACTAAGCTCTGCTACGTTACGGAACTTGCAAGAATGCTACAACGACGCGCTTTTTTATCGTGACGAATTACGTGAACTCTTTAAACGTGGCCACATTAACCTACGCGCACGTTCACTGGCCGAAAATTTATTTTTAGAAGTAATGCATCATTTACTGGCACTAGCAGAAGATGCACCAAAACCGATAAATGAGCTGGAAAAACTCAAAGAGCAACTCGCAGATATTTACTACTGCAACTTTAGCCTATTTCAATCCCTGCCCGACATATGGGCAATAGAACAAATTTTCCCTATTGCGCCTATCCACAGACTATGTGAACAACCCAAACGCCAGGCAATCATTGCCGACATAACCTGTGATTGCGATGGTAAAATTGATCGCTTTGCTGACATTCATAGTTCACGCCGAACCCTTCCGTTGCACCCTTTAATAAACGGCGATGAATACTATATTGGTGCCTTTCTTGTTGGGGCTTATCAAGAAACCTTAGGTGACTTGCACAACTTATTTGGCGACACCAACGTGGTCAGCGTACGCATTAATACTGCGGGCCAATTTGAATTTGTTGAAGAAATTGAAGGCGACAGTGTAGCCGACGTATTGAGTTACGTAGAGTACAATCCACAAGAAATGCAAGACCGGTTCAGGCGCACAGCCGAACAAGCAGTACGAGAAAAAAAGATTACAGCCAGTGAACGGCTCAGCATTATGAGAGCGTTTTCCGACAGTATGAGAGGATACACATACTACGAAAAATAATGGACTATTGATTTAATCAAACTATGTTCGAAGGAGGCTTTCCATGAGTAAAGTCATTATTATTGGTGCAGGTGGCGTCGGCGGCGTTGTCACACACAAATGCGCTCAACTGCCAGCGGTTTTTACCGATATCCTCTTAGCCAGCCGTAATGAAGAAAAATGTAAAAAAATTGCCGCTCAGCTTTCGTACCCCATACGTACTGCTCAGGTGGATGCCGACAACGTATCAGAACTTACCAAGCTGCTAGAATGCGAAAAACCCAGCTTGCTTATCAATGTAGCGCTCCCGTACCAAGACTTACACATTATGGATGCCTGCTTAAATGCCGGTGTGCATTACCTAGACACCGCAAACTACGAGCCGCCAGAAGAGGCAAAATTTGAATACAAATGGCAATGGGCGTACCAAGAAAAGTTTGAACAAGCTGGGCTCATGGCTCTACTCGGCAGTGGCTTTGACCCCGGTGTAACCAATGTTTACACCGCCTACATCAAAAAACACCACCTCGATGAAATTCACGAGTTGGATATTATCGACTGTAATGCCGGTGACCATGGCCAACCCTTTGCTACAAATTTCAACCCTGAAATTAATATCCGCGAAGTCACAGCCAAAGGCCGATATTGGCAAGACGGCGCGTGGGTAGAAACCAACCCCTTGTCTGTCAAAGACAGCTTTGACTTTCCTGAAGGTATTGGTGCCAAAGATATCTATCTAATGTATCACGAAGAGTTAGAATCCATCACTAAGCACTACCCAGAAATTAAGCGCGCTCGCTTTTGGATGACCTTCTCTGAAGCCTATTTAAGGCATTTAGAAGTATTGCAAAATGTCGGTATGACCGGTATTGAGCCAGTTCAATATGAAGGGATAGAAATCGTCCCGCTGCAATTTTTAAAAGCCGTATTACCCGACCCGTCTAGCCTAGGCCCCCTTACTAAGGGGAAAACCTGCATTGGTTGCGTGGCAAAAGGATTAAAAAACGGGCAGGAAAAAATTATCTACGTGTATAACATTTGTGACCATCAAGCGTGTTACGAAGAAGTACAATCTCAAGCCGTGTCATACACAACGGGTGTACCTGCTATGGTGGGTGCAAAAATGATGTTAGAGGGGAAATGGATGAAAAACGGCGTTTGGAATATGGAACAGCTGGACCCAGACCCCTTTATGGAAGACCTAAACCAATACGGCTTACCTTGGCAAGTAGTTGAGTTACCCAATACTGGGCTTGGCTCTTAATGTCACACAGCTTAGCCAATTTTAACCTTCAAAGCGTGCCTAGCCCTTCTTATGTGGTTGATGAAGCGGCGTTAGAGTCAAACTTGCAAATTTTGGCCCACGTACAAAAAGCCAGCGGTGCCAAAATACTGTTAGCACTTAAGGCGTTTTCTATGTTTGATTGTGCGCATTTGATACAAAAGTATCTATCAGGGACATGCGCTAGCGGTTTATATGAGGCCAAACTAGGCAAAAAATATTTTGGTGGCGAAGTTCACACTTACGCCGCAGCTTACCGCGCAGAAGA
>CAYZQH010000325.1:0-3312 GCA_964480055.1 uncultured Cellvibrionaceae bacterium | reverse complement strand
GTACGAATACCCCCGCCCACGGTGAGCGGAATAAATACTTCAGAGGCAATGGCCTCTACCGTATGTACAGTGGTATCACGTGCCTCATGGGTGGCCGTAATATCTAAAAACGTGATTTCATCCGCGCCTTGCTCGTTATATTTTTTGGCCACTTGAACCGGGTCGCCGGCGTCACGAATATCAACAAACTGCACGCCTTTTACCACACGGCCGTTATCCACATCCAAACAAGGGATTATGCGTTTTGCTAATGCCATAAGTCAGTTATTCCGCAGCATCGCACGCTTTTTGTGCTTCGGCCAAATCTAGCGTACCTTCATAAATGGCCCGCCCAGTAATGGCGCCACAAATACCCGCACCTTCACCGGCGCGTGCTAATAAATTATTAATGTCATCCATATTGGTAATGCCGCCCGAGGCAATAATAGGCAACTTAGAGGCTTTGGCCATAGCCACAGTGGCCTCAACATTCACACCTTGCATCATGCCGTCGCGGTCAATATCCGTATAAACGATAGAGTCTACACCACAAGCTTCAAATTCTTTGGCCAAATCCGCGGCTTTTACCTCGCTCACTTCAGCCCAGCCGTCGGTGGCAACAAAACCTGCTTTTGCATCTAAACCAACAATGACGGAACCTGGAAAGGCTGTGCACATATCTGCCACAAATTGCGGCTCTTTTACGGCCTTGGTACCAATAATCACATAGTTAACGCCCGCGTTTAAATAGTGTTCAATGGTTTCAGCAGAACGAATACCGCCGCCTATTTGGATGGGTAACTTGGGGTAGGCTTTGGCAATGGCCGTCACCACCTCACCGTTCACGGGTTCTCCGGCAAATGCACCGTTTAAATCCACCAAGTGCAAACGGCGCGCGCCGGCATCCACCCATTGTTTAGCCACACTGACAGGGTCGTCCGAGAACACCGTAGAGTCAGTCATTACGCCTTTGCGCAAACGTACGCATTGGCCATCTTTTAAATCAATTGCGGGGATAACTAACATACTTAAATCACAGCTGTGTGGAAAGGCCAAATGCTTAGGTAAGCTCGCCATTCCAGTTCATAAAATTACGTAACAATTGCAAACCATTGGCGTGGCTTTTTTCGGGGTGAAATTGAGCCGCAAATACATTGTTTTGCGCCAACGCTGCACTAAATTCAATGCCGTAATGGCACCCACCGCAAACAACCTTTGGCTGACTTGCCTGTACACAATAGCTGTGTACAAAATAAAAGCGACCATTATCGGGAATGTTTTGCCAAAGGGGGTGAGCGGTTTTTTGTACCACTTGGTTCCACCCCATGTGCGGAACCTTTAAATGCTCGCCACTGCTACTGCCTTCATCTCGACACTTATTAAAATCTTCATAGCCACTAAAAGCCTTTACTTGCCCGGCAAAATGGCCCAAACACTCTACGCCGCCGTTTTCTTCGCTAAACGCCATAAGTGCTTGCAAGCCTACGCAAATGGCCAACATGGGCTTGCCTGATTCAGCCACATCAGCAACCACACTATCTAAACCCAAGCGTTTTATTTCAGCAATGCAATCACGTATAGCACCCACACCAGGGAAGATCACCCGGTCAGCTGCCGCAATTTGAGCCGGATCTGCGGTGACGTTGACTTGCGCGTCCGGGGCCACCAAGGCCACCGCGCTGGCCACGGAGTGCAAATTGCCCATGCCATAGTCAATCACAGCTAAGGTTGTTGAGGTCATGCTTGGGAGGTTACCTTAAATAAGAAGTTAGCTTCAGACACTAAGCGGCGTTTATAACGTACCTTTTGTGGAAGGCATAGCACCACCTAAGCGCTCATCCACCTCTAGAGCCATACGCAAAGCGCGGCCAAAAGCTTTATAGACCGTCTCAATTTGGTGATGTGCATTGTGGCCACGTAAGCAATCTATATGCAGCGTAACGCCCGCGTGATTAACAAAGCCATGAAAAAACTCACTAAATAGCTCGGTATCAAAAGCGCCAATGCGTTTTTGCGTAAATGGGATCTTCATGACTAGACCTGGACGGCCAGAAAAATCTATCACCACGCGAGATAGCGCCTCATCTAGCGGTACATAAGCATGTCCATACCGACGAATGCCGCGCTTATCACCCACCGCCTTAGCCATGGCTTGGCCAATGGTAATGCCGATGTCTTCCACGCTGTGGTGGTCATCTATGTGGGTATCACCTTTACAGGTGACGTCTAAATCCATCATGCCGTGACGGGCAATTTGATCCATCATGTGCTCTAGAAACGGCACACCGGTATTAAAGGTGCCCTTACCCTCGCCATCTAAATTAATGGCCACAGAGATTTGTGTCTCTAAGGTATCACGTTGTACAGTTGCGGTGCGTTGAGCCATGCGCTCGGCCTTACGGTTCACTTGAAAAGCGGGCCATTATACCTGCACTGCCCGCCAACACACCATGGGCGCACCTTGATAATAGAAATGTATCGGATGCATGAACGCCCAAGCACCTAATTTGCCACAGTTTTCCCCGCTAAAAATTGCGCTACTGGGGTACCGCAGCCACCCCCATGTGGGCGGGCAAGGTATATACCTACAGCGTTTAAGTCGCGCTTTAGTCGAGCTGGGGCATAGCGTGGACGTGATCTCTGGCCCCCCCTACCCAGAGCTGGACTCAAATGTCCGCCTAATCAAGCTGCCCAGCCTTAATTTGTACGAACACCCTAGCCATATAACGGCGCTGCGCCCAAAACACTTAGCTTCACGCGCGGATGTGAGTGAATGGCTGAGTATGGCAACCGGCGGCTTTGGCGAGCCCTACAGTTTTGGTCGGCGCGCGGCTAAGCACTTAAAAAAATACGGCAAACACTACGATGTCATTCACGACAACCAGTGCCTCAGCTCGCCGTTACTCACACTGCAAAAGCAGGGCTGGCCGTTGGTGACCACCATCCACCACCCTATAACACAAGACCGCCAACTGGCCATAGACAACGCCAAAAACTGGCAGCACCGTTTAGGCGCCAAGCGGTGGTACCACTTTACAAAAATGCAGACACGCGTAGCACGCCAGCTTAAACACGTGGTGACTGTATCCCATGCGTCAAAGGCCGACATTCAAACGGCCTTTGGCACCGCTGAAGACGCCCTGCAGGTCATCCCCAACGGCGTAGATATTTCAGTATTCAAGCCTCTGGCAGAGGTAACGCTCAAGCCGTTTAGGGTCATTACTACCACTTCTTCAGACCAACCCTTAAAAGGTTTGAGTGTACTTTTGCAGGCCATAGCACTGCTAAAACCCGCACTGCCAGCGATTGATTTGGTCATCATTGGCAAACTGA
>CAYZQH010000324.1:0-3315 GCA_964480055.1 uncultured Cellvibrionaceae bacterium | reverse complement strand
TGAATAATCATGCCAATATCTTGCAGTAACGGGTTTAGGTCGCTGCCTTCTTTTACAGGGCTTGGTAGCATGCGATCAAACGGGTTAGAGGTCATCAGTATAAACAGTAAAAAGCCAACACTGATTATTCCCATAACCGACAGTACCCTAGAGAGCATATCGACAGGTAAATTTTTAGAAAATAAAGCTACGGCCAGCGTCCACCCGGCTAATACAAAGGCCCACAACAATACCGACCCTTCATGCCCACCCCACACAGCCGTGACTTTATAAAACGACGGAAGCAATGAATTGGAATGATTGGCCACATAGGCAACCGTAAAATCATCATTTACGAACGACGCCACTAACGCCGCAAAAGCAATTGCCGTAAACACAAAGACACCGATAGCCAAAGACCGCGCGGAGTGCATCCACAATAAACGGCCAGTCATTGAACCGGCTAACGGAACAACAGATAAAAAGACACTCAATATCAGTGCCAATATAAGGGCAAAATGCCCATACTCAGGAACCATAATCCATCCCCTTACATGCTTCGTTATGACGCTCTGCCGGCGCCATAGATTCCGCCACTTCGGGTGGCACATAATTTTCGTCGTGCTTGGCTAACACTTGTGACGCCACCATTACACCGTCCTCTCTCACTTTTCCGTTAACAACGGCTGCTTCTCCGTCACCAAAAATATCGGGTAACAAGCCGCCATATTCAACTTTTAGCTTGGCCATACCATCTGTGATCACAAACTCTGTATGTAGCCTATCTTTGGCAGAGATAATACTGCCGGGCACTACACAGCCACCGGCACGAATAGATTTACCTCTGGGCGCTTCGCCAGACACAATTTTTGATACTGGATAAAAAAAATCGGCAAAGTTACGCATAGCAAACGTACTTAAACCAATAACAATGGAGCTACCCACTACTATTGCCAGCACCACCCATAGGCGACGTTTACGAACTGGATGCATTCACCTGCCCCCCATTGTTTGGCTGTGCCTGCTGACGCTTTAGTTGCCCTTGAATTTTGCGTGCAAACTTCTTGCGTTCAATATAAGGCACGGCCAGCAAAGAAATCATAACCACACAAGAAACCGCATAACATGCCCACACAAACACACCGTGACCGTCCATGTGCAAAAATGCCTGTAAGCTTTCAAACTGAAATTTCATAATCAACCTTTAACTAATACCTCTTGCGCCCACTGCGTTTTTTGCTCGCGCTTCAAAATTTCTAACCGAGTCCATAAAAGAAGCACCCAGGAATAGAAAAAATACACGCCAATGATGCACGCAATTAGGGGGTACGCCATAGATGGGTCAATGGATGACTTTTCTGTCAACTTTAATGTGGCCGGCTGATGCAGGCTGAACCACCAATCCACAGACTTGTAAATAATCGGGATATTCACCATACCCACAAGGGCTAAAATGGCACAAATTTTATCTGCTGTTTCTTGACGTTGATAGGCATTTTGCAAGGCAATCATTCCCAGGTACAAAAGCAATAACACCGTCATGGAGGTGATTCTAGCATCCCACACCCAATAGGTTCCCCAAGTTGGCTTACCCCAAACCGCGCCGGTAAACAGCGCAATAAACGTTAGTGCGGCACCAATAGGCGCTGCAGACCTCATTACGATAAAAGACAGTTTCATTCGCCAAATTAACCCTATGGCACCAGCAATTGCCATCACGTAATAACCCGCCATACAGACCACTGCCGCAGGAACGTGGATATAGATGATACGCATACTGTTACCCTGTTTGGCCTCCATGGGGCCAAAAGCTAAGCCCCAGCATGCACCACCAACAACCAGTAACGTAGCCACGCACCCCAACCAAAATGGCCAAGCACGGGTCTTTTGATAAAACCACTTGGGCGAACCTAATCGATGAAACCACTGCCAAGCCACTGCTGAACCACCTCTATAATCTATAAAATTTTTGTAAGAGCATGACGCTGAACCACGTTACGCTCTTACGGCAATTTTTAATGCTCCGGCTATCGCAAAGGGCGCAAACATCAGCCAAACCACGAGCATAGCCCCCAATATTGCCAGCTCTGCCAGAACTGGAAAGCCCTCAATGCTGTTTTTTACCGCTGAAGCACCAAAAATAAGAACCGGCACATAAAACGGCATAATAACCAACGAAAGTAGCAACCCACCTTTACGAAGCCCCACCGTCAATGCCGCCCCAATGGCGCCAATTAAACACAAACTGCCGGACCCAATCAGAAGCGTCAAAACCAATACGCCGTATCCACCAGTAGGCATGTACATCATCATGGCCAACAAGGGCGCAAATGCTGTTAACAAGCAACCGGTTGTCAGCCAAAACACCCCGGTTTTGACCAAAACCATCAGCGCCAAAGGTGTTGAACCCGTTACCATTAACTCTAAAGAGCCATCTTCAAAATCACTGCGAAACAAGCCATCTAATGACAGTAAAGTGGCCAACAGCGCCACCACCCAAATGATACCGGGGGCCAATTTTGCCAGTAAAAATTTATCTTCCGTGACACCTAAGGGTACAAACACAACAATCATCAAGAAGAACACCAAGGGGTTCATCATGTCGCTTTTATGCCGCCAGGCTAAGGTTAGCTCTCGCCTAAATATCGTAGCTAGAGGGCTAGACATCAGTGCCCCCTAGGGATTCAACCCCATGAGCACTAACATGCGGCGTTAGCGTCAAAATATTGAGTCCGTCACAATGGATAGGCTGATGGGATGTCATCACCACACTGCCACCATTGGCTGCATGTGCACTGATCAATTGCTCTAAACGGCCAACCCCCTGTACATCGATGGCAGTAAAGGGCTCGTCTAGAACCCACAGCTTGGCTTTACTTAAGTACAATCGCGCCAATGCGACACGGCGTTGCTGCCCTGCAGACATTTGATGACACAAGGTATGCTCATATCCAGCAAGGCCTACTTGCGCAAGCGCATGAACAAAATCCTCGTCATCAGCAGTGCCGCCAGTAACTTTCATCGCCCATGCCAAATTTTCATAGGCGGTTAAGGCGCCTTTTACCCCTGGATGATGCCCTAGATATAAAAGTTCAGCATTGCGCTCTAGCTGCTGCTTGGCAACATCACCCCCCAACCACAGATACTCTCCTTGAAGATGATCAAACAAACCGCAGATTGCTCTAAGCAACGTAGTTTTTCCGGCGCCATTGGGGCCAGCTACCTGCCAAACATCTTGGGCAAAAACACTCATCTGCACAGGAGTGAATACGGGGGTATCATCTCGAAGGCACGTAAATTGGGTTAACTGGAGTAAAGGCTGCAAGCTTCAAGGCC
>CAYZQH010000323.1:0-3344 GCA_964480055.1 uncultured Cellvibrionaceae bacterium | reverse complement strand
AAGAGTCCTACTTTTTTCAAACGCCCCTTAGCTTTTTTAACTTTCAAATTTTCACATTGGACTTTAAGGGCAACAAAGTCATTGAGACCAACCGCCTAAGCCAATGGCAGGGCAAGGTTTTTAGCGTAGATTGGTGGGATGAAAACACACTAGAGTTTGTGGCAACCCAAGGAGCACAGCAGTACCCAGACCGGTATCGCTATCACATTCCAAACCAATCGCTTTCTAAACTCCCAAACTTATCAAACGGTTTTGTTACGTTAAAAAGCCGTGTACACAATCAAAACAGCGCACTTTTGGGCTACGATAACTCTGGCCCCAAACTCAAAATTTTGGGGCCGTCACAAACCCTGCTATCTGAGTTTTTAATCGACTCATCCAACGGTGATATCAGCTGGAGCGCCAAAACTGCTCAGGTGCTTTTGTTTTTACAGGGATCAAATAAAAAGCGCTTCCAGGCGAGTTTGATGGCGCCATCAGGCGCACAAAAGAATTTAATATTTGAACAAACGCCAACAACTCCTCCGGCACGCTTGTTACCCGTGCCAAGAACTGACGCATTCTACTTTGAGGCAATACCCCCAGAAGTTAACTTGCAATGGCGCGAATCACCCATTGATCAACCCCATGCAAGTCAGCTCCAACCACCCAATAACTTAGCAAGCATATTTTTTTCTCCTGACGGAGGGCAAATGATTGGGGTTACGGAGCCTGACGCACATCAACTGGTGCTATTGCGCAATGCCAACGCAGAACACATCGCATTAAGTACACCAAAGGCTTTTAAATTCCAGAGTTTTTTGTGGGATTACCAAAGCCGCGACTTTCTTATCCAAAGCCAAGATGCACTTTGGGAAATAGCCACACAAAACCGATTGTTAAAACTGCGCAACCTTCCTATAGGATTTCAGGCTTTGCACTTTAACCGAGCAAACAATCAACTGTTAGCATTAAACCATGCTAATAAAAAGCGTAACCTTTGGCTGCTGGACAACAAGCAAGAAAAACCCCTTACCTTTGGTAAGCTAGGCTCAATCATTACCGGCAACAAGGAAATTTACTTTCAATACTCTGCGCAAAAAGGGTTGTGGTCTATTCATACAAGCTCGCTCGAAATTCGCCAAATTAATGCGACGCTTCCTGCCAACGTTAAGTTTATTCATGCTGATAATCATCAGCTTTACTATATTACCGGCGGCCCATGTGATGAACTGGGCATATTCACCTTGAATGTGAATACAGGAGTACAGAAATTAGCGCTGCAAAGGTCACACACTAAATTCCGAACAGAAGCCTTTCACCCCAGTATTGGCGTTATAGAAGCCCACTGCATTGAATCACTTGGTGCTGGCCTTTCCCAATAACGAAAAAAGCCGCTGGCACATAGATGCGCAGCGGCTTTTATAAGTTACATCAAACAGTAGTGAGCGATTAAGAGCAGAGCAAATGCGTCTGCTTCTGATTTCACTCAACTACCAAGTAGATATTAGTAACTCTTAATCACATCCCAAAATAAGCTACCTGTCCAGCTCGGGTAACCATGGCCTGCACCGTTGCTGCTATTGTTTCCGCCATACCCCCAGTTATGGGTACAGTAAGAAACTTCTGCACCCGCTTTACAGCCTTGAAAAGTCTTACAACCAGATCGGCCAGGGTAATCTACAGTAGATTTACTACAGCTATTTTTAACACGATAGAACTCAGCCATCTGCTGACCGCTTGAATTATTCTTTAATACCGTATCATTTGAGCCGTATATCACGATGGTTTTAACATTGCCCTTACATGAGCGGCCGTTGGGGTTTCTTACATCGTAACCACTTACATGCTTGGGGTTGACTGGCGCAATTGCCGTAATTTTATCGCCGTGCTCACAAGCAATCATGCCAGAGTAATCACCACCACTGCTGTAGCCTGTGGCAAACACTCGGGCCTTATCAACACAAAAATTATTGGTCAAATTACTATATAGCGGGGCAAACATTTGGAAGTCTGATCCGCCCCAGCCGCCACGAACATTAATAGATTGCGGATACACAAAAATGGCCTTGGATTTAGCATCACTATTAAAGCGCGAAGCGCCCCAACTGAGACCCGAGCCGCCCGATGGGTGATGTACAAAAACGACAGGGTAAGGTGTGTTTTTATTGTAATTGCCTGGCAGCTCTACGTAGTACTTGTTGCCTTTGCTGCCAACATTCAATGGGTTATCTTTACTGCCACGTTGGCCAGGAGACTTGCCACAACCGGCACTCGGGCTCATTTCACCGGGCTTTGGTGCTGGTGGTGGCTCTGGCAAAGTGCTGCTTTGGTTACACATTGTGCCGTGGTACAAACCAATGTTATCTAAAGTGACGTCAACATCGGAAATCCCCATGCTGAATAAAACGCGCGCAGTGGAATCTGAGGTGGTTGAGGTAAAAGTGTGCTTGTAATGGCGGTTGACCGTATCCAAGGTCACATTGCGCGCACCAGAGACAATACTTGCGTAATCACTCGAGCCAGAATCTATGTCTACTTCGATATCACGAGGGCTGGCAGCCATTGCGTTGTAGCAAAGCGTATAGGATTGACCCGCTACAATATCAACATCATGAAGCACCTGCGCGTGCCAGGGCTCTGGTGAAGAAGCACTGATACTGACTTTGGCCGAACCGTTCCAGTCCACTGTTGCCAAACCGTTATGAATGTAGGTTTTAAAATCTTCAACACCCGAATCAAACTTACCCGTACTAGACAGTAGAGTGTTCAACGTGCCGCCACTTGAGCTAGACGACGAACTTGAGCTACTTGTACTTGATGAGGAGCTCGAAGAAGAGCTTGAACTACTAGAACTTGAAGAGGAGCTTGAGCTACTAGAGCTTGAAGAGGAGCTAGAGCTACTGGCTACGCCCCCATTACCACCACATGCGGACAACGCCAAAGCGGTAATCACTACCGCCAAAGGCCCTTTTTTGACAAAAATACCCATAAAGCACACCGTAATTTATTACTTGTTCTAAATCGGCCTGTCTGCGCTCCGCTCATGTCGGCACCCACAGGCAGCCCCCAAATTCTTGAGCTACATATCACACCGGACTGTATCGTAAACACCCATGTTTTTATCTGAAACAGTCCACAATACATCGAAAAAACGGGCATTTTGTAAGGTTACTGGCCGGAACAACTGGTTTTGCTGACCAACAAAGGCGAATGGTGTGCCCCCGAAGAGCCGCTACAAAAACTATTCAATGAAACTTCATGCAGGGTGGCTGGTGAGGATGGATGCCTTGGCGCTTTATAAACTAGGTGGCATGGTCGGGCGCTTACAGACTGATAATTGAATTGAGCGTTCACAAGTTTTA
>CAYZQH010000322.1:0-3375 GCA_964480055.1 uncultured Cellvibrionaceae bacterium | reverse complement strand
TTTGGGCAGCAGACTCCAAAGCCGAGGTGTACCACTTTATTGGTAAAGACATTATTAATTTTCACGCTTTGTTTTGGCCCGCCATGCTGCATTCGGCAAATTTTCGCACACCCACACAAGTCTGCGCCCACGGTTTTTTGACCGTCAACGGTAAAAAAATGTCTAAATCCCGCGGTACCTTTGTCAATGCCAAAACTTATTTAGAGCATTTACAACCAGAATACTTGCGCTATTACTACGCCACTAAACTGTCCAACAATGTGGACGACTTAGATTTAAACCTAGAAGATTTTGTAACCCGCGTGAACTCTGACTTGGTTGGCAAGGTAGTAAACATTGCCAGTCGTACGGCTAAATTTATTCAAAAAGACGGTGGCCAACTGCGCACCAACAACCCCAACCCAGAGCTGTGGCAAAAGTTTGTTGATGCCAGCGGCCCAATTGCCAACCTGTATGAAAACCGCGAGTTTGCCCGTGCCATGCGCGAAATTATGGCGCTAGCAGATTTGGCCAACGAATATATCGCCGAACAAGCCCCATGGGCCTTAGCAAAAGAAGGTAAGACAGACCACGCCTTGGATGTATGCTCACTGGGTGTGAATTGCTTCAAAACACTAATGACCTATTTAAAGCCCGTACTGCCTATTACGGCTGAAGCTGCTGAAGCCTTTTTAAATACCACCCTCAACTGGCAAAGTGCCCAGCAATATTTAACCGGGCATACCATCAACCCGTTCAAGCCATTAATGCAACGCGTAGAAATGAACAAAGTAGAGACCATGATTGAAGCCAGCAAACAAGAGGCCCCTGCTAGTGAACCCACAGGTTGGCTGGCCAAAGAACCCTTAACAGAAGAAATCAACTTTGATGAATTTGCCAAGGTTGATTTACGAGTAGCCAAAATTGTGGATGCGCAGTTTGTAGAAGGTGCAGGCAAACTGTTACAGCTCACCCTAGACATCGGCGGAGACACCCGCAATGTTTTTGCGGGCATTAAAAGCGCCTACGACCCTGCCTCTTTGGTGGGTAAACATACTGTAATGGTTGCTAACCTCAAACCTCGTAAGATGAAGTTTGGTGTGTCCGAGGGCATGGTGTTAGCAGCAGGCCCTGGGGGCAAAGAGATTTACATCTTAGAGCCCAACGACGGCGCAGAGCCAGGCATGCGTGTGATGTAACACACCCAACCTATCGGGTTTACCTTTTATCAATAGATTTAAATCCTGTTTTACTTATAAGAAGGCGGCGCGTAAACTTTGTACAGTTAGCGCGCCACCCTTGATGGTCTGACCCATGGAATTTTTTGTCATATTGCTTAGCACAGTACTGGTGAATAACTTTGTACTGGCCCAGTTTTTAGGGCTATGCCCCTTTATGGGCGTTTCCAATAAGCTTGAAACGGCCATTGGGATGAGCGCAGCCACCACCTTTGTACTCACCCTAGCCAGCATATGCAGCTTTATGGTGTACGAATGGATCTTAGCGCCGCTAGGCCTTAGCTTTTTAAAAACCATTGCTTACATCTTGGTTATTGCAGCGGTGGTGCAGTTTGCCAAAATGTTTATTGAAAAAACCAGCCCACTTTTATACCGCGTATTGGGCGTCTTTTTACCGCTCATTACCACCAACTGTGCGGTGTTGGGCGTTGCACTGCAAAACACCAACAAAGCTCACACCTTTGGCCAAAGCGCCTTATACGGGTTTGGTGCCGCAATTGGCTTTAGCTTGGTATTGGTATTGTTTTCTGCCATGCGCGAGCGTTTAGCTGCCGCCAATGTACCAGAGCCTTTTAAAGGCGCCGCCATAGGCATGATTACCGCAGGCTTAATGTCCTTGGCTTTTATGGGCTTTGCAGGTTTAGTGTGAGGCGACGAGTGTGATTGAACAACTAACACAATACCCCATTATCTCTGCGCTGATTTCTTTGGGCGGCCTGGCCTTGGTTTTTGGCGCAGTACTGGGCTTTGCCGCTGTAAAGTTTAAGGTCGAAGGCGACCCACTGGTTGAGCAAATCGATACCTTGCTGCCCCAAACTCAATGTGGGCAATGCGGCTTCCCCGGCTGCAAACCCTACGCACAATCCATTGCCAATGGCGACGCCATTAATAAATGTCCCCCAGGCGGTCAGAGTACCATTAATGCATTGGCGGATTTATTAGGCCAAGAAGCGCCAAGCCTAGATTCAGAGCACGGCGAAACCTCAGACGTTAAAAAGGTGGCCTTCATCCGCGAAGCCGAATGCATTGGTTGCACCAAATGTATTCAAGCCTGCCCCGTGGATGCCATTTTGGGCGCGGCCAAACAAATGCATACTGTTATTGTCAGCGAATGCACCGGCTGCGACTTGTGCGTTGAGCCATGCCCTGTAGATTGCATCGACATGCTGCCTTTAGCAACCACCGTTAAAGATTGGGTATGGGGAAAACCCGCTGAACTCAGTGCCAACATCATCGCCACAGACCGCACTTCCAACAAGCCGGAGCAAGCGGCATGAGGAAGATTTGGGACATTCACGGCGGCGTTCACCCTCCTGAGAACAAAGTACAATCTTTACACAGCAGTATTGCAGATGTCCCTCTGCCCACTGAACTGATCATTCCACTTAACCAACACATTGGCGCACCGGCGCAAGCTATGGTTAAAGAGGGTGATACGGTTTTAAAAGGTCAGGTCATTGGGCAAGCACAAGGCGTATTTAGTGCAAACGTCCATGCATCCACTTCAGGCACCATCTTAGCCATTGAAGATCGTGTTATTGCGCACCCCTCTGGCCTCACGGCGCCGTGCGTGATTATTACACCAGACGGTGAAGACACCTGGTGCCCGCTTAACCCCTGCAAAGAATACCAGCAGCTAAGCCATCATGAATTGGTGGATAAAATCCGCGATGCAGGCTTAGCAGGCATGGGCGGAGCGGGCTTCCCCACGGCGGTTAAATTAAACCCCAACGCTTTAGATACTGTAGACACACTCATTCTTAATGGTACCGAGTGTGAACCCTACATTACCGCCGACGATGCCCTAATGCGCGAAAACGCCGCTGGCGTTGTACAAGGTGCAAAGCTGCTTGCAAAGATAGTAGGCAACCCCAAAGCGGTGCTTATTGGCATTGAAGACAATAAGCCGCAAGCTATTCAGGCCCTGCAAGAAGCCTCTACTGGTACCAATGTAGAGGTAGTAGCGTTCCCCACTAAATATCCTTCTGGCGGTGAAAAACAGCTAATACAAATCCTAACCGGTATAGAAATACCCAGTGGCACATTACCGGCCCACAGTGGTGTGCTGGTACAAAACGTGGGTACTGCGTACGCCGCGTGGCGCGCAGTGCGCTTTGGCGAGCCGTTAATAGAGCGCGTGACGACCGTAGTGGGTAAA
>CAYZQH010000321.1:0-3382 GCA_964480055.1 uncultured Cellvibrionaceae bacterium | reverse complement strand
AAGATGACAGTAACGACGCATATATTAGCGCAGCAGGTGGGCATGTTACGCTTACAGCACAAGTAACCGATGAAAACGTAGAAGATACCCATCAATTTAGTTGGCTAAGCGCCAATCGTTTGTTGGTGGATATTGATAACACTGATTCAAGTTTTACCTTTGACCCTGCACAATTAAGTGATGGCGATTACAGTGTGTCTGTGGCGGTGATAGATTCAGGAAGCCCAGCAATGACCGCAAATGCTAAAGCGACGCTTACGGTAAACAAAGACGGCAACAAACCAGAAGAAAAATCTGGGGCTTTTGGCGTGTGGGCTTTGCTGTTACTTAGTATGGTAGCCTTGCGGGCAAGACTAAGAGGTCGCGGGTTTAAATATTTTGCTTGAATAAAGCGTTTAGTGCAGCATCTGCCTTTCGATGGAGGCCATTAGGTCTTCATCTGTCCAAGGTTTGTTGAGATAAGAGTTTACCCCCGCCCGTGCCGCAAGCTGCTTGTGTTTATCGGTCGCGCGCGAGGTGATCATAATCACCGGAATATCTTTTGTGTCTTCGCGAGAGCGAATATGCGCGGTTAATTCTAACCCATTCATTTTTGGCATTTCTAAATCCACCAGCATTAAAGTAGGTTTTTTGGCTTCGAGCGCGGTAATGGCTTCAAAGCCGTCTTTTGCGGTTCTTACTTCCATGCCAATATCTTGAACAAATTGCGCTAAAGAGCGTCTAGCGCTTAACGAGTCATCCACAATAAGTGCAATGGGGGCGTCTTTTTGTGCGGCTGCATCCATCGCTTCAATTTTCTCTCTTTGCGCGCGTATGCGTTGATACTCATCGTGATTTAATGCCATGCCAGGCAGATCTTGTAAATCAATCACTGGGGCTACATTGCCGTCGCCTAAAATAGTTGCACCTACGACGCCCTCGGGATGATAGGTAAAGTTGTTTAGCGGCTTAATAACCATATCTTGGCTGGCTAAAATACCTTCTACTGCGATGCCAACCCGCTGACCATCGGCGCGCGTTGTTACAAGCAGTGCGGTGTTTTCTCTGCTGGTGGCATTGTGTAAATTGGCCAAGTGATTAAATTCCAAAATTGCAATTTTCTCGTCGTTAAAAACGTAAAATGGCGCACCGTTTTCAATGAGCCTGTCTTCGGGTTGAATAAAAATAATTTGCTCGATATTTCGTGTCACCACCGCGTTCATAATGGCCCCAGAGTTGCCTGTACAAGGGATTAATACCGCATGCGCGCTAATGATACTGGTGGGTACCACCAGAGTGAACGTGCAACCGACCCCCGCGGTGGAATCAATAGAAATGTTGCCTTTTAACGCGCGTACCTCAGAGGCTACGGCATCTAAACCAATTCCTCGCCCCGAGGTTTGACTGGCGTTGGTGCGAGTCGAAAACCCCGGCATCAGAATGATTTGATTTAGCAAAGTTTCGTCTGATGGCTGATTTGCCTGTATCAGTCCTTTATCTACCGCAGACTGGGTAATGACTGGGTAGTCAAGTCCGCTACCGTCGTCGTTACAAGTAATGGTTATGGTCTCGCCGGTGTGCGCAAAACTGAGGGTAATGTTCCCGGCGGTGGATTTATTTGCTTGTTCTCTAATATTGGCGCTGCTTTCCAGGCCGTGGTCTACGGCGTTTCTTAATAAATGCATGATCGGGCTGGCAATACGATTAAGTACGCGGCTGTCCAATAAAACGTCTTCGCCTTCAATGGTTAGTTGAGCAGCTTTGCCCGTTAAACGGCTGGCTTGTCTAACGCAGCGACTGAATCGCGCGCTTAAAGTGCCCACGGGCATTAAGCGGATATCCAGTAACAAGGTTTGGTTTTGCCGGTTGTTTTGTTTTTGTAGATAATTTAAGTTATTTAAATCAGAAATTTGGCCATCTATCTGGGTGATGGCGTCTTGTGAATCTGCAGTAAGCTCTAATAACTGGTTAGAAAAACTGTATAGCTCGCTGTAACGCTCCATCTCTAGTGGGTCTAACAGGCTTTCTCCACCTTTTGATGCGGCAGAGCGCACAGCGTTTTGTGTTTGAACAATTACTTCTAACTCTGAGGCCATTTGGCGAATGTACTGATGATACCTAGAAGACAGCGCCACACTGGTTTGTAAACTTTCTATTTGTGCCGCTAATTGCGTATTGACAATTTGTGATTCTCCGGCAATACGTAATAGTTCAGTGGCAGAGGCCTCTGGTACATGAATAAAGTGTTTATCATCTACAGTGTCTTTATCTTCGGCCGGTGCCGTGTCGGCTGAAGGTTTTAATGTGTTTTCAGCAGCGGTTTGTACGCTTGGTGTAAATGACGCCAGTTTTGGTGGGTCTAAGGCGTGGGCCACATTGGCGTCTAGGGTTTGATTAAATAGCGTCGTAGTGGCTGCGGTATCTTGTAACAGCGTTGTACTGGGGGCTGCTGTGGGTTCATCTATAGACGGTTTGGCTAATAAGCCAGTTTCTGTGTGGTTAGTGTCGTCGTGAGTACTGCGTAGCCACGCAAGCACGGTATCCATAATCGAACGTGAATCTTCGGGTTCTGGCCCCAGGCCACATACATGTTCGGCCATGACTGCCAAGCAATCTGAGCAATTTAATAACAAATCATCAAAACCATCGGGTGGGCTTTGCCATTTTTTTAGGCCTAGCTCTAACAAATCTTCAATAAAGTGCATTAGGTTTGCAATACCCGCAACACCCACAATATTTGCCGCACCTTTTAGTGTGTGCGCCATACGTTGAGCTTGATTTAAATCCTCAAACGCATGGGTACCTAGATAGGCATTAATGGACTCCTCAAACGCAGTTACCTGTACGGGCAATTCTACGGTCATGCCATCGACCAGTTCTTGGCGTACATCCGGCGGTATTTCTAAAGAAGTCATGACCGCGTCAGATTTTTCTGGCCATTGGTTAGGTGTTTTAGGCTCTATAATTTGTTGGTCTGTAAAAAGAGACAGTGTTGTACTGCGTGCTGCGCCGGTTAGTGGCTTAGGCCAGCATGGTTTGGCGAGTAAATCCAAAACAATGGCGGCTTTTTCTAAGGCGTTACTTTGCCCTATTGCATTGATGTAATTTAAGTAATTGTTGGGCCATTCTAGCAGTGCGTCTAGTAGCAGGGGCTCAGGTGACTGGTTAGCGTTGGTTATGGCTAGGAGGTTATCTGCCAAATGTAAGCAAATATTGTGAAAGCCAGACAAGCCCGCCAACAACGCGGCATTTGCTAAGTTATTGACCGGCCCTAAATATTCCTGCAACTCCAGGTTGTTACCGTTCTGACCCGTTAAAGCCATGCAATCCAATTGCGATAGCTCCTCAAGTTCGGCGGATAATAGCGCCAAAATTTCTTGTTGATCTTCTGATAAGCTACTCA
>CAYZQH010000320.1:0-3392 GCA_964480055.1 uncultured Cellvibrionaceae bacterium | reverse complement strand
GCATTATACCGGCCAACCGCCATTGTCCCTATAGCCCACAAAAAAAACGGCCGCACTCTTTCGAGGGCGGCCGTTTAGGCTGATATGCTAAAAGTTACTTAACTTTGTAAAGCCCGTTGTCTCGTAAAGAGCCGTCTGAATGGCGCTTTGCCTTGGCCAAGCTTTTATTGGTATTTTGAAAAACTGAGCTGTTAGCATTCCAATTGTTATTGGAAGAGCTGCCGTTTTTAATCGACTCAGAACCGTTAACCGATACATTGTTCTTAAACGAGTGCCTTCCAGAACTTAGATTCCCGCCAAAGGCGAAGTTAATGCCATTGCTTACAGCAACGTTATTCTCAACGATCATGCCACCGCGGTTGTTATTTTGGTCAAAGCCTTTCTTTGCATTACCAAATGCAACTGAGTTTTTGATTGTGTGTCTAGCAATCGTATCTCTGGCACTGCTGCCGCCCATTTTAAAGCCGCTGCCGTTACCGTCTAGTCCATAACCCCAGGTGTCAAAGCCATTTTCAAAAGACCAGCTATAAGTGACAATCACTTTAGGCGCCGTCTTATTAGGGTACTCGGAACCGTCTCTATTATAAAAATCAAAGCCATCATCTGAGTTGTTCCAAGCTCTACAGCCGTGAAACTCATTACCGTTTGAATGGTTTTGTTTTGACGCAAATCCGTCTGCCATGCCACCGTCTTTACGAAGGTCATAGTTATCGTAAGAATCCGAGTTTATTACCTTATTGTTACCGCCACCCTTGTTGATCTCCAACCCAGTATTATGGTTGTTGTAGAAAGCGCAATTTTCAAAGGTATTGTTGCTACCTGATACATAAACGCCTTGGTCACCCGCGCGAGTAATAGAGATACCTTTAAAGTACCAATGGTTAGCTTTGTGTTCGATGCCTATATGCTTAGACACATTCACTTTTGCTGGGTACGAAAAGTCTATCACTGCTCTACCGCAATCGGCCGCCACCATATAAATTTTGGCGTTGGACGAGCCCGACTTAGAAATAGAAATGGTGTTTTTAGACGACTTGCTCTTATAGGCAATTTTATAAGTACCTGGCTTCATCAAAATCATCTGCCCGCCGCTGACTTTACCCAGCGCAGATTTGAAATTTGAAGCAGAGCCCCAGCTGCCGCCATTACCAGAACCATTGGGTGTGACGTAGATGATTTTGTTTGCTCTCAAGCCACTGGTTTCACCACTACAACTGGTGGCATAGGGTACCTTAATACCAGTTGAGCCGCCGGAGTTGTTGTTACCAGAAGAGCTACTAGAAGAGCTTGAAGAAGATGAACTAGAGCTAGAAGAACTAGCCCCAGAGCAAGATTCAGCACTGACCGCTCGGCCTTCTAGGGTTATAGAGTCCACATTACCAAGGCCCGAAGAGCCGTTTGATGAAAGCACCAAACGGTTAGTACCCGTATTTAAGGCAAGTTCTACGGTCTCTTCCACCCATGTGGTCCACCCACCCGTTGATGCCATGTTAACAGTCGTAGCTGCGCCTTGGTTATGGTTTGCCGTTAACATACCGGGGCGCGCCGCTGTACCACCATTGGCGTAGCGTATAGTCACACGATACATACCGCTTTCAGCCGTTCTTACTTGCCATTCAATACGCGAAGTATCGTTATTTGCAACATCTACAAATCCAGCGCCGGTGTACCCAGAGTGCAATGTATCTACCCCACTGGTAGCGGCATAGTCTGCGTAGCAAAAGCCTGTTTCCAGTTCTTGTAAAACCAAAGATGCCGCACCACCAGAGCTTGAGCTGCTGGATGAAGAAGAACTGCTGCTTGAAGAACTTGAAGACGAGCTGCTTGAGCTAGAAGAGCTGGAACTTGAAGAACTAGAACTTGAAGACGAGTTTGAATATTGTGTAGCGGGCCCACCGCATGCAGACATAACAAGGGCCAAGGCCAATACGCCAGCCGTACGAACTGTATTATTCATAGTTGCACCTAATTTTATTGTAATACAGCCTTATTTTATGGGCGTTTTGACTGTAATTTCAGAGTGTTAGAGGGCTGATTGTATCTAAAGCCCGTTATTAGTTTAGAAACTGCTTGTAAAATCGAGACATGACGCACACTTGCCTTTCTAAAATCAGACAAAAGTTGCAACAAATTCAACGCCCCCATCACAAAAAGCCGTAGAATTATGCGCTATTCAAGACAGCTAAATATGACTGCGTCCTCAAAGAACCAACGTATTAGCCGCTCATATTGCACTGCAAACAGTAAGGTGTACCTCATGACCTTTAAAATCCGTTCACGCCAATCAGCGTATATCCGCTTGGCTTTTACGCTATTAACATGGACATGGATGTTGGCCCCTGCCACAGCCTCTGTAGTAGGTAGTGCACAACACAAGGTAGCACTAGGCGAAGAGATTTTTAACGATCACACCCTCGCCGACCCCGGCGAGCAGTCCTGCGCTACATGTCATCAAGACTGGGTAGCGTTTACCGATGGGCTTGAATCAAGCTTTGGCGCCAATCAAGCTCAGGGCACGCGTAACGCCTCCACACTACTATATTTAAAATTTAGCCCACCATTTAGTTACGACAAAAACCAACAAACCTGGGTTGGAGGGCAGTTTTGGGATGGCCGCGCAGATACATTTCAAGAGCAGGCCAAAGGGCCTTTTTTTAACCCCATAGAAATGAACAACACCCCCGAAGGGTTAGATAAAAGATTGCGTAAGGCACACTACTATAAGCAGTTTGCGCAGTTATACGGCAAAGAGAACGTTACCACTCAACAGGGGCTACTGAACGCCGCGTTAGATGCCCTGGCCCACTTTCAATCTAGCCAGATCTTTGAGCCATTTACAGCAAAATACGATTATGTCGTTGCGGGTAAAGCGGTGTTCACGGCCGAGGAAGCTCTGGGCAAACGCCTTTTTGAGGGCAAAGCACACTGTGTAAATTGCCACCATGGGGTTTTTGAAGGCAAGCAAATATTCACGGCTTTTTATCACCACAACATACTCACGCCAAAAAACACTAACCTGCCCATTTACTTACAAGACAAACAATTTATTGATGAAGGCACCGCGCAAAACCCTGCCGTCTCGCAACAAGAAAGCTCAAAAGCCCGCGGCCGCTTTAAAACGCCCACACTGCGCAACATTGCTAAAACGGCGCCTTACATGCATAACGGGGTTTTTACAGATTTAAAACAAACCATTGAATACCACCTGAGCACCAAAGACCGTAAACGCTGGGGCCCGGCGGAAGTATCAGACAATGCCAGCCCTCTTCTACCGGCCAGTATTTTGCTAAACGCGCAAGAGCTAGAAGCCTTGGTAGCATTTTTAAATACACTAACAGACGAATATGAATTACCATCGGCCGATTATTCACCCGCTAAAATTAAATAACAGG
>CAYZQH010000319.1:0-3394 GCA_964480055.1 uncultured Cellvibrionaceae bacterium | reverse complement strand
CAGTAGCCCGAAGCGTGAGCCCAGCACAAGTAAAAAGCCAACAAGAAATGCCGCCTCCAAAAGGCCAAAAGCGGGTGGGGCTGCGCAAAACAAAAGCGCCAGCCCGTGGGGTAATCGTTAAAGCCTGTTAGGCAGTGTGCTTAGCACCAAAACCTCTGATTAATAGGCGCTAAGCCAAGCGGGACGCCGATCTTGCCCTCAAATCGCACTTCTCGTTGTGCCGACCATCACTAAAAACTTATCATTTTAACGGAGCAATTTACACGAACTCTAAACTCCATGGCGCGCTACTTTATAACCTTTGAATTTGGCAGCGGGTGTCGAGCCGACGCTTATACAGGCCGAACCTATTTGCTGTGTCTGTGGCATGGTGTTTTGTTGAGCGGTAAAGGAGGGAAGCAGTGCTTAATGATGTCGGGTAGATAAATTCAGCCAGCTCTTGGTGGCCGCTTGGGGGTGGTAATTTGATTTTGCGCTGCACTGCGCCTTTAGCACAAAAAGCCGGCATTGCCGGCTTTTTGGTAAGAGCGGTGTTTAACGTTGTATTAAGCGCTTAAGGCCTTAACTTGGGCGTTAAGGCGGCTCTTATGGCGTGCAGCCTTATTTTTGTGAAAAACGCCCTTGTCTGCAATGCGGTCAATAACCGGTACTGCTTCGTTATAGGCTGCTTTAGCTGCTGTTGCGTCACCAGATTCAATGGCTGCAATCACTTTTTTGATGTACGTACGTACCATTGAGCGTAGGCTGGCGTTGTGAGCGCGAGCTTTGTCGTTTTGACGGGCACGTTTTTTTGCTTGAGGTGTATTCGCCACCGTAATGCTCCTACATAAATAAATTTGATGATAAATCGACCTAGGCTTAACCCGCTTATCGTGAGCTAATTCGGCTGACGCGTTAGCGCAGCTCGGCCGATTTAAGGACGCGGTATTATCCGCGTTTAGGGTGCTGTGTCAATAGTCTTTGCCCTTACGCAGAAGAAAAGACCTCTGCAGGCTCATTCAGATCCTCTTGGCATTGCCTGAATCTCCAAAAATATCAACGTGATGTGTATACGCTAAAACCGCAAGGTCTTGGCAGTTTGTTGTACAAATTGAGGAGTAGCTTTTATCAAGGAGGCGTAGACCACAAAGCGATAGGGCGTATCGGCGCTGACGGCATTGAAGGGGTAGCAGGTAGTAAGGACTAAGCGCTGATCGTCTTCGGTAAACAGCAAGGGAGCCGTATCTGCATGGCGGATCTCTGTATGCGTTACTTCATAGTGGCTCCACGTGCCGTCTGGGGTTTGCCAAGACAGCCGGTCCAGTGCCTTTATCGTCTTTAGCGCCTTAAAGTGGGTGTCTCTGTGGGCTGCTACCACACGCCATGGCGTCTCTGGGCTGGTTTGACCTTGGGCCACCAGGCTTGGGCCAAAGGCCAGGCTTTCTCCGTTTGCGTTGGCTAATACCTTCCATTGCTCTGTGACGCCTTGGCCTTGCCATCTTAGCGTTGCCACAGGCCAGGTGTCGGCCCAGCGCCAAGGTTTGTGTGGCGTTTGTGGGGTTAGAAGGGTTCGCTCCCACGCGCTATCAATAAGGTGGTTGGCCAGATTTGCTTTGGCATAAATCCAGCCGGCTTGTCCCCATTGAATAAGCCCAAAAGACAGGCTCACGACCCACAACATGGTTGAAATGGCCCGTGCTGTGTTTAGCCCAGACATGCTTACGCCTCCGCGCGGGCGAGTGGGTGTTTTGGGTTGCCTCTGCGTTTATGAAAGAGCAATTGGCGAAGTAATACTTTGGCGGCGGTTGCTAATATTAAGCTCAGTAAACCCAGTATTACGTGGGTGTGTATCCCGGTTGCAGTTTTTGCGAAGCCTACTTTCTTCATGGTGGAGCCTGCAGGTATGGCATTGGGTATGGGTAGGCTGGCATCGGGGGGCAGGTCTCGCTCGGGTGTTTGCTCAACCGCCACAAAGCTGGTGTAGGGCGAGAGTAGTTGGTACTCAAGGGCGACTTCTAGTGCGTCATCCGGTGTGGTAGGCGTTGCTTTGGCGGGCAAACCACGGGTGTTAATGTGGTCGAGTAAGTGATTTAGCTTGGCTCGGCCCCATAGTTTAGCCAAGGCGGGCATGATGGGTGTGCTTTGGGCTACTGGTTTGTTTAAGGTGATATAGCGTGCCCAAGGGTGGGTGGCGGTAGCGCCGGTAAAGATAAGCTCGCCGTCCATGGCACTGCTAGATTTGGCCAGCAAAAGCAATGGTTCACCCAAATATACATCTGGAATTCTAGCTGGGTACACTTCAGCGCCTGAGGTTGGCCAGTTGGCTTGAATATTAGACAGTGCGGGGCTTTCGAGTTTGGTCAACAGTGTGCTCATACGCGTGGTGACATCGTTCAATGTGTTGATGTGCGTAAAACTGCCGCGTCCAAACTCAGAGGCTTTACGCATAAAGTGGCTGTTGGGTGCTGAGCCAATGCCCACAGTAAACAGTCGTGCGTTACCCAATTGGCGGGCAATAATGCCAAATAACGCGGTCTCGTTCCCCACGGCACCATCGGTAATAAACACCACTTGCTTGAGCCGTTCATCCTGGCTTTGTGCGCTTAGAGCAGATTGCAGGGCGCCAGCCATTTCAGTACCTCCGCCGGCGTTAAGCGCTTGCACAAAGTGTTTGGCGTTTTCAATGTTGTGGTGACTCGCAGTTTGGCTTTTTGAAAATAGCGCATGGTGAGAGGCGTTAAAGGCTAGAACATTGAACGTGTCCGAGGGGGTTAAGCGCTCTAAAGCGTGCATCACACTGCTTTTGGCTTGAGTGATCGAGGTGCCCGCCATAGAGCCGGAAGTATCAATGACCAATATCAGCTCGCGGTGCAAGGTGTTACTGCCTTCTTGCGTTGGAGGGATAAACACCACTTGGGTATAAAACTCGTCCTGCCACCTCGTTTGAAAGGCCGCCGCCTGGGAGGTGGAAGACGGCGTGGGCTGCCACACCAATTCAATGTCTCTGTCCAACGGTTGATTTACCAGTGTAATTATGGGGGTTTCAGGTACCACATCATTGATGGCTATTGAATGGGTGGTGCTGTGAATACTCTCTAAGGGCAGCCCTGCATTTAATTGCGCTTTTAAGTTGAAGGTATTGCCGGTATGAGTTTGCGCTGGGGTAATACGGTGTGCATCTGGCACAGCATGGGTTGGTGTGGCCCAGCCAAATGAGTTGAGTGTTAGGCTGGCTTTCGGCGCGATTGCTTCGCCGTTCATAACCATCTCTGGAATCTTACGTGCCGTTGTATTGGGGATATACCGCGGAGTAAGAGTGGTGGGGACACGCAACGAAAAGGCCCCAGAGTCGTAGGTGACAGTATGCAAATAGTGCAGTGTGACCGTAACCTCCTCCTGTGGCCCAATATTGGCC
>CAYZQH010000318.1:0-3395 GCA_964480055.1 uncultured Cellvibrionaceae bacterium | reverse complement strand
ACGCTTTAAGCTTATCCTCCAGCGCGTAACAGGAAGTCAGTAATACCACTGGAACTCCTTTGAGAGAACCTATTTGAAATAGCGCTTCGCAAACCGCTGTGGTAGCACCACTCTCATTGACCGCGTCAAACACTAAAGCTCGATACTTTTTATGGGTCAATGCTTCGGGTACGTGATCTACCGTCTCCACGTGATCGGCATTAAAAAACGAGACCACATGCTGACCCAAATCTGATAAGTCGCCCGCTAAAACTAGAATTTCGTACGCCATAATTTTTGTCCGCCCCACCGGAAAACCCTAACAAAACGTCAAGACTCAGCCAAATTTTAGGTACATGCACTCGCTTCGCATGTTGTGACTGACCCCTACCACTAAGAGATATATTTATAAATTTAGCCAACATGTAAGTAATTACAAACTTTCGCTGAAAGTTATATAGAAAGGGGAATCAGCTGTTTTAATGGAGTGACACATAGGTCAACACGCCACTATAAAAACGGCGTATGGAGGAAGGTTCGAACCGAGAAACATGGATCAGGATATAAAAGTAACGCGATACTTGTGAGCAGCACTACAGTAGGTTCACCGTCGGCAAGAACGTAAAAATTCAAGTGTTCAGAGCGCTCGACTCAGTCCTTTTTATGGCTCAAGCTCAGTCCGCTCAGGTTAATAGCCACCTTTGGCTGCCTGGTTTTGCCAGACCCAAGCATAACTGCCAACCAGCGCGTATCTTCAAAGCTCTCTAACGCAATTTTTACCATCATTGTAAGAGGTACGGATAAAAGCATCCCAATAGGGCCCAGTACCCACCCCCAAAACACCAGGGAAAGAAACACCACCAAAGTAGACAGATCTAACCCTTTACCCATCATTCTTGGCTCTACCACATTCCCTATGATGAAATTAGCCAACACAAAGCCCAGCGCCGTTACGGCTGCATCCCCAGCCCCAAGTTGGATAAGCGCCAAAAGCACTGCGGGTACCGCTGCCAGTATGGAACCTAAGGTGGGTACAAAATTCAGCAAGAAGGCCAGTAAGCCCCATAACACAAAATAATCCACCCCCTGTATCCACAACCAAGTCATCACCAATATGCCAGTAACTAGGCTTAAACCGGTTTTAATCGCCATGTAGCGATTAACGCTTTTTGTGAAGTTCTCAATGGCTTCAAGAGTTGCCTCACTATTTTTATCCGCTATACGAATTTTATCGGCTAGGCCCACTTCTTCAGCCAAAATAAAGCTAACCGTCAATATGATGAGCAAAGCGTTGGTCATAACATTGCCAAATGAGGCAATAGTAGAGCCCGCTAAACTTAAAGCTGCTGCTGGGTTAAAACTTTGTTTGAGCTGGGTGAGATCAACATTCACCCCTAACTGCGCTAATTGACTGAATAGCCCCGCACTGAGTAAAGACAGCCGCTCTTGGTAATACGGTAAATCACTTTTAAAACTGGTAACCGAAGAGCCTACTACCGCACCAATGGAAATGCCCACAACCACAATCATGGCGATAATGACTAAAATGGCGATGCCATTGGGGACGCCGCGCTGCTTGAGCCACACAAGCGGTGGAGAGCAGATAACAGCAATAAATAGCGATAACAAAAATGGAACAAGCAATTGCTCAGCAGCACGCATACCCGCTACCACTACAATAAAGGACGCTAATACAATTAGAAAACGCGCAATGGGAGATTGGGTAAGCATAAAAGTCCTTAGATTTAGCCTTTAGCAAGTGCCCCAGCGTATCAAAACCTTATGAACGCTCCAAGCCTAATACTAAGCCTGTTAACACCAAGCCGCGTAAACCTTTGCCCAGAACCACGCCCTGCGGCTATAGGCGTTTTAATCGATCAGTGTTCTCTGGTTGATCTGAATACTACTTCAGGGTACCGCTCTTCACTTAAATTCAAATTCACCCTAGTCGGTGCTAAATAGGTTAAATGGCCGCCGCCATCCACAGATAGGTTATCTGCGCACTTGCGTTTAAACTCTTCCAGCTTTTTACTGTCTGTGCAATCAACCCAGCGCGCAGTTGCTATGTTAATATTTTCGTAAATAGCCTCTACTTTGTACTCATCCTTCAAGCGGTACGCCACAACTTCAAATTGAAGAACACCCACCGCACCAACAATAATGTCGTTATTATTTAAAGGGAAAAATACCTGTGTGGACCCTTCCTCTGAAAGCTGCTGTAACCCTTTTTGTAACTGCTTCGTCTTGAGCGGGTCTTTTAGGCGGATCCGCCTAAACAGTTCCGGGGCAAAGTGAGGAATGCCGGTATACTTTAATTGCTCGCCCCCGGTAAACGTATCCCCTATTTGAATGGTGCCATGGTTATGTAAACCGATAATATCGCCAGAAAACGCCTGCTCTACCAATTCTCGCTCGCCCGCTTTAAAACTCACTGCATCGGCAATTTTTACATCTTTGCCTAAACGGGTGTGCTTCATTTTCATGCCTTTGGTATAAGCGCCAGAACAAACACGCATAAAGGCTATTCTGTCTCGGTGCTTTGGGTCCATATTGGCCTGAATTTTAAATACAAAACCAGAAAACTCTTCTTCAACTGCATTGACTTCACGCGTCTCAGTCTTACGCGGCAGCGGGCTTGGTGCCCACTCAACAAAACCATCTAACATTTCACGTACACCAAAATTGGCCAGTGCCGTGCCAAAAAATACTGGCGTTAGCTTCCCTTTTAAAAACGCCTCAAGGTCAAATTCATGGCTGGCGCCCTTTACCAGCTCAACCTCTTCTACAAAATCGTCGTAATAAACACCAAGCAACGCTTTTGTTTTGTCACTTTGTAACCCTTTAATTTGAACATCTTCAGGAATTACGTAATTGGAGCCACGCTCAAAAACGTGGATAGTATCGGTATAGAGGTTGTACACACCCTTAAACTCTTTGCCCATACCAATTGGCCAATTAATGGGCGCGCCTTGAATTTTTAATACTTCTTCTATCTCATCAAGTAAATCAATGGGCTCTCTAATATCTCGGTCCATCTTGTTCACAAAACTCACGATAGGCGTATCTCGTAAGCGGCAAACATCCATTAGCTTAATGGTTCTTTCTTCCACACCTTTGGCGCCATCCACAATCATGAGGGCGGAATCCACAGCTGTTAATGTACGATAGGTATCTTCAGAAAAGTCTTCATGACCGGGGGTATCCAGTAAGTTCACAACCCGCTCTTTATAAGGAAACTGCATCACGGAAGAAGTAACGGAGATACCACGCTCCTGCTCCATGCCCATCCAATCCGAAGTGGCATGCCGATCTGCGCCCTTCCCTTTTACAGAACCGGCCACCTGAATCAACTGACCCAGTAATAGCAGCTTTTCTGTAATGGTGGTTTTACCCGCATCAGGGTGAGAAATGATAGC
>CAYZQH010000317.1:0-3397 GCA_964480055.1 uncultured Cellvibrionaceae bacterium | reverse complement strand
CAGCTTGCGAAGAGTCCAAACAAATTACCTGCTCAGCCCCCGCTGTGGCAGCTTGAACACCCCAACCACCAACGTAGGAAAACACATCTAATACGCGCTTGCCCTTCACGCATTGTTGTAAAAAAGCACGATTGGTTCGATGGTCGTAGAACCAACCCGTCTTTTGACCGGTTGTTGACGGTACTTCAAATTGCGTGTTGTTTTCTGTGAGGCTCAGCATCTTGGGGACATCACCAAAGGTTTGTACGCTTGCCTCCAGCCCTTCAAGCGCGCGCGCGCCATGATCATTACGCACCACCACACCTTTTGGCCCGATAAGCTCGTCTAACGCTGCTATAACTTGCTCTATCATGGTATCAAAGCCGGCCACAGACACTTGCACCACAACATGCGGCCCAAAGCGGTCTATAACCAGGCCGGGCAAACCGTCAGAGTCGCCATAACACAAGCGATAACAGCCGTTAGGAAAGAACGCCTCCCGTAACCGCAAAGCGCGCTCTAACCGCCTTTGGATAAATGCTTGGTTAACAACTTCAGTAGGGTCACGGGTCAGTAACCGCCCGCTAATAAGCGCATTGGGGTTAACAAATACCGTGCCTAACGGCCGCTCATTACTGGCCACAAGCTGGGCCATGGTACCGGGCTCAAACTGATTCAACGGCGAGCGCTTGGTATCTACCTCGTTGGAATACACCCATAGGTGCCCCTTTTTGATACGGCGGTCCGCCTGCGGCCGTAAAAATAGCGGCATAAGTGTCATAAAACTTCTCCAAATAAAAACGTGCTAAACGGCCTGCTGTGGTCATAATGCCCCAGAAAGGGCGCGGCCTTAGCACCATTGGCGCTTCAAGCCTCAAAATTATACGCGCAATTCCAATCACTTAAGCGACATTGTGCACGATGAAAAACTCCTCAAAATTCTTGTCTACACTTGTGTAGAGGCAACCAAACGCCGCACCTCTAACCTCATCAACACCTAACTGATATGACTGCAAAGCTAACTTCTGCACAAATTCAAAAGATCATGCACGGCATTACCATCCCTGCACAGCCGCAAGTGATGGTAGATTTGCAGATGGAGCAATTCTCACCAGATTGCTGCGTGAACAGTATTGCCAAGCTCATCAGTCAAGATGTAGGTTTATCTGGCTCCATTCTAAAAACCGTCAACTCTCCCTTTTTTAAACTGAACAACAAAATTACGTCTGTTAACCAGGCAGTGAGCATTTTAGGGGTTAACAGTGTGGTTAACCTGGTTAACGCCCTGTCTATTAAAGGCGCGCTATCAGATGATGACATCATCAGCATGGGCAAATTTTGGGACAACGCCATGGAGGTGGCTATGATCTCTGCGGTGGTAGCGCAGCAAATTGGCTTCCCTACGCCTGATGAAGCTTACACACTGGGGTTGTTTCACGATTGCGGCGTAGCATTACTAATGACACGCATGAAGGAGTACCCCGCAATGCTGGAAGAGGCCTACGCCAGAGACCAGCCCATAACAACAACAGAAAACACACTCATCAATACCAATCACGCGGTGGTAGGCTACTACGTTGGTAAAAGTTGGAACTTACCCCGCCACCTATGCGAAGCCATTCACGAACACCACCAAACAGAAAGAGCATTCGCAAATGAAACTGCAGACCCAAAAAAGAAAACACTACTGGTCATTTTAAAAATTGCCGAGCACATTTGCGGTACGTTTAAAGTATTGGGCGGGCAAGAAGTAGACCACGAATGGGAGCGCGTGCGCGACACGCTACTACTTTACGTAGGGCTGTCTAGCTATGACTATGACAGCCTAGTGGTGCAAATCCGTGAAATGGGCTTGGGCACAGAGCTTAGCTAAAGCCTCACCTTACTCTGTGGCCGCTAAGTATGCGTCTGAATCCATCGCGTCTTCTAGCTCGTCCACGTTACTGGGCTGAACCTTAAAAAACCAACCGTCATCATAGGGGGACGCATTCACAGTTTCCGGCGCGTCTTCTAGCGCTTCATTCACGGCTACAACCTCACCAGAGATGGGAGAATAAATATCAGAGGCGGCCTTTACCGACTCGACCACCCCGGCTTCTTGATTGGCTGTCACTTGAGCGCCAACCTCTGGCACTTCTACAAAAACGACATCACCCAAGGCCTCTTGGGCATGATCGGTAATACCTACGGTAACGGTACCGTCGGCTTCTACACGGGCCCACTCATGGCTGGGTAAATATTTAAGCTCGGATCTTAACTCGCTCATTGCGGGCTCCTATAACACTACTTTTAACACTGACTCACTTTAGGCCTACCTAGCCTTAGATTTAACTTGGCTGATATGCCAGTTCTGCCGGGCGCATTCTAACACTTGGGCAGCACAAGCTGAGCGCCTAAATTGCCTGCCCATTCCTTACAAAACAAGTTTTGGTTGCCTGAACGGCCACTGCGCGCTTGCGGATTTGCACTTTTAACGGATCACCCACTTGCACCTGGCTGGGCACCCGCGCCAAAGCAATGGAGTGCCCTAAGGTTGGAGAAAAGCTACCGCTGGTAATCACACCCTCGCCATGGGGCGTAAGTACGGGGTAGCCCTCGCGTAATACCCCCTTATCATTCATAACCAAGCCTACAAGCTTTGCTTGTGTGCCAGCAGCTTTTTGGGTCTCCAGAGCGCTCTTACCAATAAAATCGCGCGCTCCCCATGCAATGGTCCAGCCCATATTGGCTTCTAATGCAGACACGCTGTCATCCATTTCATGGCCGTACAAGTTCATACCAGCCTCTAGGCGCAAAGTATCACGGGCGCCTAAACCACAAGGGGCCACGCCTGCATCCACCCACCTTTGCCATGCGGCTTGTGCTTGATTCGCAGGTAGCATCACCTCAAAACCGTCTTCACCGGTATAGCCGGTGCGCGCAATAAACCAGTCCGCAAACGGAGCCTTCAAAAAGGTGCCGCTAAACACAGAAAGCGCCATCACGGCTTCGGCCTGCGCGTCTAAAACAGACGTAGCAAGTTCACGCGCCTTAGGGCCCTGCAAGGCCACCATGGCTAGGCCCGGCTGCTCGGTAAGGGCAACGTCATAGCCCTTGGCTTGCTTGGCCATCCACGCTAAGTCTTTCTCTCGTGTTGCACAGTTAACCACTAGGCGGTAACCAAAATGGGTGAGATAAACAATGAGGTCATCAATTACACCGCCGTGCTCATTGAGCATACCGGTGTATAACGCTTTGCCCTCACTTTTGAGCTTGTCTACATCATTGGCCAACAATCGTTGAAGGTAGGCTTTTGCGCCCTCCCCAGTGACATCCACAATGGTCATGTGGGACACATCAAATATGCCCGCGTGCTTGCGCACCAGGTTGTGCTCTTCCATCTGCGAGCCGTAGTTCACCGGCATCCACCACCCACCAA
>CAYZQH010000316.1:0-3417 GCA_964480055.1 uncultured Cellvibrionaceae bacterium | reverse complement strand
GGCTTGATCGGGGGTAAAGACCGATTTAAGAATCTTCATTGGGCTCCAACATTAATTTGACGGGGCAAGGTGTTCTGTCAAAACCCCTTCTAAACAATTGATTTACTATTATTTTTGCTGTGCAACGCACTTAAATCATACCGTTAAGGCACCTTGGAATGGAATGAATTATTAGCAAACTAGACTAATTTTGCATTACAACCTATGCCCCAGGGCGCCTGGCTATACTAATACGTAAGACGCGGCAAAAACACTCACCAGGCTACATTCCAACACGTGCCGTTGCGACTAACAGAGAGTACGATTTATGACGTTCAGAGATTTCAGCAAAAACCTATCCAGTGAAATTGAAAACTTGTTTGCCACTCTAGGGGATAGCAACCTTCCGGAGGATGCGCATCGCTTAGATGATACGGTGTCTATTGACGAAATGCTCGAGCGCGTTAAAAGCCTTGACGTATCAGCAGACCAGAAAACACACAACAATAAGGCTTAACACTCTTTAAGTCTCTTTATATTGCTCAACAAAAAAGGGCCCATTACGGCCCTTTTTTATGGGTGTTAGCTTTAACTAACTAGCAACACAATAATATTGGTGCTCTAGGGTACGTCTTCTAAGTCTTCCCCTTCTTTTTCTGGCGGCATTAGGTCTTCTTTGGTGATATTTGCCCACAACAAAATGGTTGCAGCAACATAAATAGAGGAATAGGTTCCCACACCTACACCCACCAATAACGCCAAAGAAAAACTATGGATAAGCTCGCCGCCTACAAAAAACAGCGCGAATAACACCAACAATGTCGTACCAGACGTCATTAAGGTACGCCCCAGAGTTTGCGAGAGAGAAACATTTATAATTTCCACTACCGTATCTTCACGAACAATTCGGAAGTTCTCTCTAATGCGGTCTGCCACAACAATAGTATCGTTCAGCGAATAACCAATAACTGCCAACACCGCTGCCAGCACGGTCAAATCAAAGTCAATTTGAAAAACAGAAAACACTCCAAGTACAATCAACACATCATGAGCCAAAGCTGCAACTGCGCCTAAACTAAACTTAAACTGAAAGCGTAACGCCACATATAAAAACACTACCCCCAGAGCCATTAACAACCCTAAAGTTCCATCGTTTGCCAATTCATCCCCAATTTGAGCGCCAATAACCTCACTGCGCTTTAGGGTAACCTCAGCTTGGCTGTTGCTTGATACAATTTCGGCAATTTGCTCGCCAATATTGACTTCTTTATCATCCCCCAATGAAGAGTTATCCGTTTGTAGCCGTACCATTAATTCCGTATCAGAGCCAAAGTTCACTACCACTGCATTCGGGTAACCATTTTGCTCTAAGGTTTGACGCACGTCCTCCAGGGCTGGCGCTTCGCTGTAGTGCAGCTCCACCAATGTACCACCGGTAAAATCTAGGCCCAGGTTCAAACCTTTAACAGCCAATGAACCGATAGAAATCACCAATAAAATAATGGATACCGCAGCCGCAATGTGGCGCTTACCCATAAAATCAATCACTTTTAGAGTACTCATTGCCTGCCCCTTATATCCAGAGTTTTTCCACTTTACGGCCACCATAAATGAGGTTCACTACCGAGCGTGTCCCCAATATAGCCGTAAACATGGACGTTAAAATGCCTAATGATAAAGTTACCGCAAACCCTTTCACTGGACCGGTGCCTACTGCAAATAGAATAAATGCAACAATGAGCGTGGTGATATTGGCATCAATAATGGTAGTAAATGCGCGCTCAAAGCCACTCTTAATGGCGCTTTGCGGGGGCAGCCCATTACCAAACTCTTCTTTAATACGTGAAAAAATCAAAACATTGGCATCAACCGCCATACCAACGGTCAGAACAATACCGGCAATGCCCGGTAACGTTAAGGTAGCACCCAGCATAGACATTAGGGCCACCAGCAAAACCAAGTTTAGGCTCAGGGCCAAGTTAGCCGCCAAACCAAACACCTTGTAGTACAGAAACATAAAAATAATGACGAGTATCAACCCAAGCTTTACGGAGGTTACACCCAGATCGATGTTTTCTGCCCCCAACGAAGGGCCAATGGTACGCTCCTCCACAAAAGACATGGGCGCCGCTAACGACCCAGCGCGTAATAACAGTGCTACATCCGACGCCTCTTTAGAGCTATCCAACCCGGTGGTTTGAAATCGCGGGCCAAACACGCCACGTATAGTGGCCAAACTAATGATTTTTTTATCTTCTTTGTCTTCTTCTACTTCAACCTGTTTACCGTCGCGGATAACGGTTTTTGTGACGGTGTAAGTATCTATATAAAGCACACCTAAATTTCGCCCTACCGCATCACGCGTGGTGTGGTGCATCAAATTACCACCTTCACTGTTTAGCGTAATATCAATTTTGGGGCCGTTGGTATCCTGATCAAAACCGGCAACCGCGTTCACCACATGCTCACCGGTAATGACCCGCCTGCGCTCCAAGTATTGAGAGCCACGACCGGCTTGCTCTTCGGGGTTATAAAAGTCAAAGCGCTCTTTTTGAGAGGGCAAGGTGCTAGCATCTGCTTGCAACCTAAACTCCAAGTTGGCTGTTTTACCCAAAATACCTTTAGCACGAGCAGTGTCTTGCACACCAGGCAGCTCTACCACAATACGGTTGCGCCCCTGCTTTTGTACTAAGGGTTCGCTCACCCCCAACTCATTCACTCGGTTTCTGATGGTGGTTAAATTTTGAGATACCGCATGCTCTTCAATTTCTTTAATGGCCTGCTCTGTCATTTGCGCACTAACAAAGAAAGACCCATCATCACGCGTACCCGTATCACGCGTTAATTGCGGTAATTTGTCTTTCAACAACGTAACAATGGCATCCTGGTGCTCTTGGGTTTTTGACGTAACGGTAAACACCATGTCTTCGAACTTTACGGTCACGTTAAATAAACGCTGCTCACGAATGCCTTTTTTTATGGTTTGCTCCATGTCTTCTAAGCGGTTTTTCACTGCCTTTGGCGTATCTACCTCTAATAAAAAATGCACGCCGCCAGCAAGGTCCAGCCCTAAGTTCATGGGCGTAGCACCCAAATCCAACAACCATTGCGGGGTAGTAGAGGCTTGGTTTAGGGCTACTACATACCGCATATTTTTAGCGCGGTATTGCTGCTTAATGGCGCTGTCAATCACACGCTGGGCAGACAGTTGATCGCCTTGGGCAGTCAAACGAATAAGGCCACCCTGCTCGGCGACCTGTTCACCAAAGTATTCAATATTGGCCTGTTTTAAGGCGCTGGTAGCCACTCCCATAAGAGCTTCATCAACCGCAGCCCCCCGGGAGTTGCCGGAGATTTGAATGGCTGGATCCGGTGCGTATAGGTTAGGCATGGCGTAAATCACACCAAACGCCAGCGCAAACAACACAAGAAGGTTCT
>CAYZQH010000315.1:0-3427 GCA_964480055.1 uncultured Cellvibrionaceae bacterium | reverse complement strand
CACCAATAAAAAGACTGCATTAGAAGTAACACAACACTTAGCCGGTGACTATTGGTGTACCGACATGCATGCAGTGGCTAGTAAAGCATTTGAACAAAACAGGGGCAATTGCAGGGAGGTGTTTAGAGCCTGTTACCATTTTTGTAGTAACTTGGATGCCCCAGCCTGTACCTCTACACCCCTGCCTTAACGATTTGTTTACAGAACATAGTGCTCCATTGGCGACCGAGGAATGGCCATTACACCCAACCCAAGGCAGCTTCACAGTCGTTAATTCATCATTGACCAAACCGTAATAATTAGTCGCCGAATAATTGATTAAACCTGCCATCGGCATGAGACAACTCATGTGTCACTTCACACGTGCCCTGTTATAAAATTTTATGTTCAATCGCTTAAGAAATAAATCTCCCCTCAACTCATTTTTTATGTAGGTTGGATACGCACAGCGCTATCAAACACCACAATTTTAGAACCATCAAACACAGCCAGTGATAAGCTCAAAGTATTGTACTGAGATAGAACAAGTTTTGCGCTTTGGTATAAGCGCCTGAAAAGGGGGTGCCACCACACCCTTTCTCCACAGTACATAAATCATCCTTAATAATCTTGCCGAATCTTAAAACTCCAGCACATAATTTTTATGTATAACGTTTTATAGGAAGCTCAAATACCAAACCCATAGCTGCCTACAGTCAAGGCGAAGATTATACCCTTCAATTAAAAGATACTGAGGCATTTATTCAGAATCATGAATAAACCCTTTGATTCGCTCGCTTCAGTAATAAAACAGCAATCTAAAAAACCGATATTTATTTTTTTCAATCACCACCATAAAGACAATTCATTATCGGCACACCAATACGATTAATATGATCACGACAATAGCAATTACCTATAAAAATTCCGATCACTCAATAGTTATGCGCTATATCGACGGCCAGCCGCTTTTTGCTTGTCCAAACTACCGTATCTACCTTAAATCCAAAGTGGAAATTCACCATGAAGAAACGATATTTGCGCTACCTAACAAAAACCGTTGCAGGAATGACTTTGTTGTTGGCAAATCAGGGCCTATTTGCTGACCCTTCAATCAGTAAACCCAAAGGCGCACTCGGCAGTGGGGCTACCAAATCTGGCATGGCAAAACCCAATAACTTCTGGTGGCCTGAGCAGTTGGATTTGTCACCGCTACGCGATCACGATCAACGCTCAAACCCCTTAGGTGACGATTTTGATTATGCCAAAGCATTCAAAACGCTTGATCTTTCATCCGTCAAATCAGACATAAATAACTTGCTAACAAATTCGCAAGACTGGTGGCCGGCAGACTATGGTAACTACGGCCCATTTTTTATCCGTATGTCGTGGCACAGCGCTGGTACTTACCGCACACTCGACGGTCGTGGTGGCGGTGATGGCGCCCACATGCGTTTTGACCCACTCAATAGTTGGCCCGATAACGGCAACCTGGACAAAGCTCGTCGACTGCTGTGGCCTATCAAACAAAAATACGGCGCTGCGCTTTCCTGGGGCGATATGATGATTCTGGCGGGCAACGTGGCGCTCGAAAATATGGGCTTCAAAACCTTTGGTTTTGCCGGCGGTCGCACTGATGATTGGGAGCCTGATCTTGTGTACTGGGGGCCAGAAGTGGCGATGCTTGCAAGTGACCGCCATGAAAAAAATGGCCAACTACAACGTCCACTGGGCGCGACGCACATGGGTTTGATCTACGTGAACCCTGAGGGCCCGCGCGGCAAACCTGACCCAGTGGGTTCTGCCCACAACATTCGTGTGGCCTTTAAACGTATGGCAATGAACGACGAAGAAACTGTCGCGCTTATCGCCGGGGGGCACACTTTTGGTAAAATGCACGGCGCCGCCAAACCCGCTGATTGTGTTGGTAAAGAACCCGGAGGCGAAGCCGTTGAAGCCCAGGGCTTGGGGTGGATCAATAAATGCGGCAAGGGTCATTCTGAAAACACCATTACCAGCGGCCTAGAAGGCGCATGGACACAAGCACCAACGCAATGGACCTCGCTTTATTTACAAAACTTGTTAAATTTTGAGTGGGAACAAACACGAAGCCCAGCAGGTGCTATTCAATGGATGCCAACGCAAGAGTCCCTGCATAAATCCGTACCAGACGCTCACATCAAAGGGAAGTTTCATTCGCCGGTAATGACAACGGCAGATTTGGCGCTAAAATTCGACCCCACCTACAAAGCGATATCTGAGCGTTTTCTAGCAGACCCAGAAGCGTATCGTTTAGCCTTTGCAAAAGCTTGGTTCAAACTTACGCACCGTGATATGGGCCCGCGCATTCGCTACCTAGGCACAGAAATACCAGAAGAAGTGTTAATCTGGCAAGACCCTATTCCAGCAGCAAACCACAAGCTCGTTGGCAGCCGACAAATCAACAAACTGAAAAAACAAATCATAGAATCGGGTTTGAGCGTACCTGAACTTGTCAGCACTGCATGGGCCTCAGCTGCCAGTTACCGAGCCAGTGATCGACGCGGCGGCGCAAATGGTGCGCGCGTGCGCCTTGCACCTCAAAAAGACTGGGCCGTAAATGATCCGCAAAAACTGAACAAAGTACTCGCTAAATTAGAGCAAATTCAAGCAGACTTTAACAAGGCATTGCGCGGCGGCCGAAAAATTTCACTTGCCGATACCATCGTGTTAGGTGGTGCCGTGGGTGTTGAGCTTGCAGCAGAAAAAGCCGGGTTTGATGTCACGGTACCATTCACACCCGGTCGTATGGATGCTACTCAAGCGCAGACAGATGTTAATTCATTTTCCTTTCTCGAACCCAAAGCCGATGCGTTTAGAAACTACTTTAACGCAACCGGTAGCTATCGCTCGCCAGTTGAAATGTTAATCGATAAAGCAGACCAGCTTGATCTTAGCGTACCAGAAATGACTGTGCTTGTTGGCGGCATGCGAGTACTCGGCACCAATACCAACAACACGCGCCACGGAGTTTTCACACAAACACCAGGCGCACTCACAAACGACTTTTTTGTAAACCTGCTAGATATGTCTATTAGCTGGCAAAAAGGCAATGCTGAAGGGATCTATAAAGGTAGCAATAGAGCCAATGGCCAAGCACTTTATTCTGCCACATCGGTCGACCTCATCTTTGGGTCAAACTCAGAGCTGCGCTCAGTTGCAGAGGCCTACGCATATAACGACTCGAACGAAAGGTTTGTCAACGACTTCGTCAACGCTTGGGCAAAAGTAATGCGCCTTGATCGCTATGACTTGGATGAAAGCACGCGTACGCTTGCTACTAACTAAAGGAATATAATACTTTTTGCGTCAAGAATATGGATGTGAATAATATCAGTATCAATGGCGCGCCTAAGTTAATCAGGCGCGCTCTTACTACAAAATAATACTAGGTATTGGCTCAGAAACT
>CAYZQH010000314.1:0-3440 GCA_964480055.1 uncultured Cellvibrionaceae bacterium | reverse complement strand
TTAAAAACACAATGAGTCAAACCCTATTAGTGACCGGTGGCGCAGGTTTTATTGGTGCCAACTTTGTATTGTACTGGCTACAAAAATACCCCAATGACAAAGTGATCGCACTGGATGCGTTAACCTATGCAGGGAATAAAGCAAACCTAGAAAGTGGGTACAACAATCCAAATCTAACATTTGTTCACGGCAATATTTGTGATACTCCATTGGTAGAATCTTTACTCAAAGACCGCTCGGTGGATGTGCTTGTGCATTTTGCCGCAGAGTCTCATGTGGACAGGTCCATTACTGGGCCAGACGAGTTTATTGAAACCAATATTTTGGGCACTTATAGCTTATTAAAAGCGGCTAAAACCGTGTGGTTAGATGCTGATGGAGGTGTTAAGCCACATCGGTTTCATCACGTATCTACCGACGAGGTATATGGCACCTTAGCGCCCTCAGACCCGGCCTTTACAGAAGACACTGCCTACGCACCAAACTCGCCATATTCTGCCAGCAAGGCTGCGTCAGATCATTTAGTGCGCGCCTACCATCATACCTACGGGTTAAATGTTACCACCAGTAATTGCTCTAATAATTACGGGCCTTTTCACTTCCCTGAAAAATTAATTCCTTTGGTTATTACCAACCTCTTACACAATAAAGCTCTGCCAGTGTACGGAGATGGAATGCAAATTCGTGATTGGTTGTATGTAGAGGATCATGCACGCGGGATTGATTTGGTATTAAACCAGGGTGTAGTGGGTGAAAATTACAATATTGGCGGCCACAATGAATGGGCCAATATTAATATTGTGAAATTAATTTGTGAGCTGTTAGAGCAGGCTTTTATTGAAACCCCGGCTTGGGCGCAAAAATACCCAACGGCAACCGCGGTAATTGCAGGCGAGGCTCAATCGTTAATTACCTACGTGACGGACAGGCCAGGTCACGACCGTCGCTACGCCATAGATGCCTATAAAAGCCAACAGACGTTGGGCTATACACCCGCAGAATCCTTTGAAACAGGCATTCGTAAAACGGTAAATTGGTATTTGGAGAATGACCAGTGGTGGAAGGCGGTTATGGATGGGTCTTACCAGCAGTGGGTAGATCAGCAGTACAGTGAAGGGTAGTTTATCTACCACTTTACCCAGCTGGCTAGTGCAGTAAGCCAGCCTGCGGCCGCAACTATTTGCCAAAATAACGTAGGGTTTTTTTCTATAAATGGCGCTTCTCTTGGCGTGGTCCAAATGGGGTTGGGGCGCTTTATGTCGTTGTAAAATTCAGACAAAGCCGAATAGCGTACGTTAGGCTGAATATTTAGCGCTTTTTCGATGGCCTTATCCATCCAAAGTGGCACTAAAGGGTTGAACCGGGTAGCGGGTATGTACTTGAGTTTTTGAAACTGCTTTAAGGTCATGGCCTTGGCATAGTTTTCACCGTAGGGCTTTTTCCCTGTAAGCATTTCATAGACCATTACCGCAACACTGAATTGATCAGACCGTTGATTTTTGGAGCCGCCGTAGCGGTACTCCGGCGCAGAGTAATCCAGCGTGCCTAAAATAATATCCCGCTGAAAGGGCGCGCCAATTTCTTCAACACCCGCAACCCAGCAGGCGCCAAAATCAATAATTTTAAGCCCCCGTTGACCCACCACTAAATTGTCGGGTTTTAAATCTTGGTGCAATGTATCTTTGCGATGAAACCCTCGTATGCCTTTTATAATTTGCTCGGTAACCTCTAGCACGTCGGCAATATCAAAAGGGGCTCGCTGTAAAATTAGGGTTTTAAGCGTGGGGCCGGGGATATATTCGGTTAGGTAGTATAAATACGACCGTGTATTGGGTGGGTCTACCACTCGTACCACATGGGCATTTTGAATACGCTGGCCTATCCAGCTTTCCATAACGAAGCGCTCTATGTAAACCGGGTCGTCGTCATAGTTTATTGACGGGGTTTTCATGACGAGTGGCGTGCCGTTGGCAGCTTCCACCAAATAAACTTGGCTTCTTTCTGACTCGTGCATCACTTTTTTTACCGTTAAACCATCGAGTTTTTGGCCCACCTCTAAAAACGGCGGGAACGGCAGCTTTGAAAGGGCAGTGACGGCATCGCTTTGAGAAGGCGTGCCCTTTGACCGAACACTACATACCTGGACGCTTAAGTTATCTTGGCTATTGTGTTTTAGCGCGCTGCTTGCAAGTTTTTTAACCAGTGCGTCTAGATCTGGCAGGAAGTTATTGGTCAGTGATTGTAAGGTGGCATGCGGCAGTGGGTCGTGAATACCATCGGTAGATAATAAAAACACATCACCGGCTTCTAGCGCATAGGTGTTGGTGTCAATATCCAGCGCTGGATCGGCCCCAAGCGCGCGGGTTAAATACGTGGTATCGCGATCAATGCGTTGGGCATGGTCACGGGTGAGCTGCTCTAGCGTGCCCTGACGTAGGCGGTAGATTCTGCTGTCTCCCACGTGAAAGATAAATGCTGTTTCGCCCTTAAGTATTAATGCAGAAAACGTCGTTAAATGCCCCTCTTGCAAAGCACTGTTCTGGCTTTGGGCCCATAAATAACGGTTTAAAGATTGGATTACCTGTTTTGCCGAGCGCTCTGCACTCCAAGTGTCTGGGGTGGCGTAATAGTCTGTTAAAAATCCGCTTATGGCAGACTGGCTTGCTTGGCGTGCAGCCTTGCTGCTGCTTACACCGTCTGCTAAGGCAATGGCAATGCCTTTATTGGCCAGGGCAGAGCCTTCGGGTATGCGTGCGCCAACAGTATCTTGGTTTTCTGGTTTTATACCTGCGTCGCTATATTGCGCGAGTTGCACAGATAACTGTGATTTAAGGTGTTCCACTAGGGGCCCTTGGCATCGTAAAAATCCCATTTTGCCAAATAATTTGCAAAAATACTTCCGTAGAGGCTACGGGAGTATAAAAATGTAGATGTAAAAAAGCCCATTCAACCGTAAAGACCGGTCCAACGGGCTTTTTTTGTACCTGTTTAGGTTAATTCAATTTTTTGCACCGTACCGTCATCTAGCACTTCGGTCATGTGGCCTTCTGGCTCTTCTAAAAATTGAACAACCGCTAAGATGATTAAGGCCGCGCTGCCTATCACCATAAAGAATGTACTGGCGTCTACAAAACTGTATATGGTTAAAAAGGTGACTGCGCCAACGTTGCCATACGCGCCTGCCATTCCTGCAATTTGCCCGGTCATACGGCGCTTAATTAAGGGCACTATAGCAAATACAGCGCCTTCACCAGCTTGCACAAAGAACGAACACATCATCACAGATGCCACCGCCAAATAAATAGGCCAAGAGCCGGTAACCTGAGAAAGAATAAAATAGCCCAACGACAAACCCGCTATAAAAATAGTTAAGGATTTTCGCCGGCCAAATTTGTCACTGATGTAGCCGCCACCGGGGCGTGCCACCAAATTCATAAATG
>CAYZQH010000313.1:0-3451 GCA_964480055.1 uncultured Cellvibrionaceae bacterium | reverse complement strand
GGATTATGGATGCGCGCCAGGTTTGTAAAAACACCACAACCACTAACACCACCAGTAGCAGGGCTTCTAATAGGGTTTTTATAACGGCTTTGATAGAGCCTTTAACGAATACCGTGGGGTCATAGACCACCTCGTAACCCATACCATCGGGGAATCGCGGCGCCAAACGCGCCATCGTGCTGCGCACACCATCGGAAATTTGAATGGCATTGGCGCCTGGTGACTGAAAGATAGGAATCGCCACCGCTGGTTGGTTGTCGAGCATGGCGTTAAGGGCAAAATCCGAAGCGCCCAATTCGATTCTAGCCACATCACGCAGCCTCGTAATTTCACCGTTGGCACCGGCTTTAATGATGATATCGCCAAACTCCTCTGGCGTTTCTAACCGGCCTTTTGCATTGATTGGTAATTGCACTTCAATTGCACTGGTGGTGGGGGCACCACCAATAAGTCCAGCCGCTACCTGTACATTCTGCTCTCGAATAGCACCAACCACGTCGCCAGAGGTCAAACCAAATTGCGCAATTTTGTCCGGGTTTAACCATATCCGCATGGCGTAGTCTCCCGAGCCAAATAAACGGACTGTGCCCACACCGGGTACTTTTGCCAGCTCATCTTTAACATTCAGCACCGCGTAATTGCGCAAATATAGGTCGTCGTAGCGCTGGTCAGGTGAGGTCAGGTGCACAACCATGGTCAAATTTGGCGAGCTTTTTGCCACCACTACGCCCATTTGACGTGAGACCTCGGGTAACCTTGGCAGTGCTTGGGACACACGATTTTGAACCATCTGTTGTGCTAAATCCGGATCAGTGCCAATTTTAAATGTGACCGTTAGCGTCATTCGCCCGTCGGTAGTGGCCTGTGAAAACATGTACAGCATATTTTCAACACCGGCGAGTTGCTCCTCTAGCGGCCGCGCCACTGTTTCGACAATGACCTTTGGGTTTGCGCCAGGGTAAGAAGTGGTTACCACCACGGACGGAGGCGCCACTTCTGGGTATTCTGAAATGGGCAATTGAAACATTGCCAATAAACCCGAAATAAAAATAAGGATGGAGATCACTCCGGCAAAAATGGGGCGATCCACAAAAAATCGTGAAATATTCATAGCGGTGATCGGTCCTTTTCGGATCAGAATTTAGAAATAGCGATAGATTTTTGTGTAACAGCAGGTACGGGCTCTACCAAAGCTTGCGGGCGAATACGGGAAAGGCCATTGACGGCTACTCGATCTCCATTGGCTAACCCCGAGTGCACCACGCGCTGCCCTTGAAATTGTTGCCCTAGGTCCACTTGGCGATATTGCACATGGTTTTGATCATCAATAATGTACACAAACTTCCTATCTTGGTCGGTGCCAATGGCGCGCTCGGGTATCAAATAGGCCGATTGTTTGAGGGCGGAGCCCACCTCAATGCTGGCGTACATCCCAGGTATTAACGAACCATCTTCATTATTAAATAGCGCGCGTGCGCGGACAGTGCCGCTCGCAGAATCAATGTGATTATCAAAAGCGTGTAAATAGCCTTTGTGAGAATGCGCCACAGCATTGGCTAAAGTTAATAGCACAGGCATCTTTGCAGGGCTGGGTGAATTTTGAAGCAAATCTAAATAGCTCTGCTCATCCACCCTAAATTCTGCGTACACCTGGCTTTGTGCGACGATGGTGGTGAGTGTTGGTGCGCTGATACCGGCAGCAACAATGTTCCCCACGGTTAATTCGGCGCGCCCTACCCGGCCACTGATGGGCGCTACAATGTGCGCGTACTCTAGGTTCAAATTAGCACTGAGCAATTGGCTTTCTGCCTGCAGCACTGCGGCAACGGCAACGTCCTTAGCGGTGAGTGATTCGTCATAAATACTCTGAGAAATCAAACTACCCACCAGTAACTCTTGCGACCTTTTAAGCTCTTGAGTAGCCAGTCGCACCTTTGCTTTGGCCGTCTCTAACAAGGCCTCGGCCTGCTTGACGGCAGCTTCATAGGGGCGCGGATCAATAACAAACAATGCCTGTCCGCGCTCTACAAGCTCGCCATCATTAAATAGAACCTGATCTATACGCCCGCCAACGAGCGGTTTCACAACAACACTTTCCACCGGGCTAATACGGCCTGAATAGCTAACCCACTGTCGAATTGAGCTGGATGCCATTTCCAGGAACTCCACCTTCGGAGGGGGCATTTGCGCATAAGCGCTTGACGCCCAAGAGGCGAACAATCCCAATAAGGCCGTAACCATAAAAAAACCGCGAGCACGGGCCAAACGCACAAGACCAAACAACATAACCAACCCCTTTGGAGTTTATGTAAAAAGAGAAGACGGCAACACTTACCGAGTAGCAAGCGACGTAAAATATACATACCGGTTGGTATGGAGTCAACACCTCTTAGTGATTCAGGCGATCATTGGCCGTAATAGTCTCTTAACGGGGGTTATGAACCGCATAATCGAAGTAAATTGGGGGGAAAATCACGGATAGAGCGTAATAATCTATGAATATGGTTGATAACTTTTAAAACAGTGAGTATTTTTATAGGGCGGGAAGACGCATACATCGGTTACAAACTCAAGACTATACATACCGGTTGGTACCTAAACGGAGCAGATAAAGTTACTATGTCCAATCAAGAAACTCGTACGCGATTGCTGGAAACAGCGCTGGATCTCATATGGCGCAGCAACTACAACGCTGTAGGCGTTAATGAAATATGTAAGCAAGCTGGCGTGACCAAAGGCAGCTTCTATCACTACTTTGAATCCAAAGCCGCTTTGTTTTGCGAAGCTAGCGAGCATTCCTGGCAATCCGCCAAATCGGCTTTAGACGAAATCATGTCACCGATGACGCCTCCCATTGAGCAACTCAAGCAATATATTCGCTTCGTTTACGAACGCAAATTTGATGAACAAGAGGGCCTAGTGCGCGGCTGTCCGTACTCCTGCGCTACCGCTCATGTGGAAACAGAAGACGAGAGCATGACTAACAAGCAGCGCTCTATGTTGACCAAAGCCGTTACTTACAACGCAGCTTTAGTGCACACGCTCAATAGTCAGGGTTTTTTAGAGAATGCTAGCGACGAATCTCGTATTGCGCGGCTTTGCTCGCAATACATCCACGGTATTGTTGGCTTTGCTCGCATTGAGAAGAATTTTAACACCATTAAAGGCGACACTGCCGAAGGGCTATTTAGAATTCTTGGCTTAAAAAAGGAATTTTGGTTTGACCCATTCGAAGAATAAACCAAAACAATAAATATGAACCACACACCTCACGCCACGTTCAATTAGCGGTGGACAAACTCCAAACACAGCGAAAATGTAGTACTGGAATTCCAACTAAACTGTGGCCCCTCTTCTTGACCACAACAGGCCGGGGACCTTAATACCTGCAAGCGGCCGCTACAAATAAGTACCTAATCGGCCTCTATCAATAACACTTATCCTGCCGTCT
>CAYZQH010000312.1:0-3463 GCA_964480055.1 uncultured Cellvibrionaceae bacterium | reverse complement strand
CATCCACTACAGATTGAACAACCTTTTTAGCCTGCAGTATGGCTGCAGGCCCTAAAGTCAAAATGTACTTTGCCGCTCTACATTCGGCTTCATCAATGTCATTCACAATACTACCACCGGCTCTAAATTTGCTAATGTGGTGCTCTAATATACTGTTAGATATAGGAATAATACCGGCAACATGAGCGCTGCCCGCCCCAGAGAAGGGCTTAATATAGGCAAGGTGTGACGCTTGGTTATCTTCTGGGCCATGGCCAATAAAAAATATATCTAACCCCCCTAAAGACTCCAGCTTGTTTAAGTACTGTATTAGTCCCGCTTCTAAATCTGCCGCGTCCGTTTGCATTGGGGTAAAGCTTTTAATCTTTTTAAAAAAATCATTGCCTAAAATACGCTCAAAATCCCGAACAAAGCTAAAGCAATTGCTCATGCTCATGGGCGCCAGCGCATCTTGCGTAAATACATTTAACCTGGTCAGTAACGCGTCTTGCTCAGAGGTTTTGGCCAACTCACCCAGTAAGCGGTGTAACTCTTGCGCGCCTCGGCCGCCAAGCAGGGCAATATTAATATCCCCGGTTTTTGATGCCGCGGTTGCATACAACTCGTTCAACATGGCCTGGCCCACAGCGGCTTCAGTATCTAGCACTGTTGGGGTAAGGCCCCGGTCAGTAATATCAACCGTGTGCGCATCATTTTGGGATAACCACACATTCTTATTATTTTCATATCGCGTAAACGCGGCGTTGTTTGTACTCATAGCGATGACCTTGTTTTTACGGATGTTGAAGCTCTGTAATGCGCCTACAGTGGGGGCAGAGCATATAACCTAGTCGGTCATTATAAACGGGTTTACGTAAACTCTAGTAGCCAATAGTTGGATAGCTGAGACAACCAAACCTGTAACACATAAAGAAATGTAAGGCGCCGTCCCAGAAGGCGGATAACCGGCTAAAGTGGCTGCTGACTAAATTTGGGTAATAGATTCAAAGCAAGTCGACAGGGCTGGTCAAATAGAGGTGGCCCGTTTTTCTCTAGGTTCGCTCGCAAGTGAATTATTCAATGCATCGTCACCTTTCCATTCGATGAGGAGATCAATTTCTCAGCTAGCGCTCGAATCAAATGAACACGGCGGGCGTTCACATAAAACTCGTCCCTGTCAAATCTAACAATGAGGTACTCAACCTGATCCCCGTCGCTGTTTAATACTGGATATTCTGTATTAAACCCAGAATCGATCGTTTCCTCCTTAATCCTAAGCTGTCCCTCTAGAGGCTTTCTTTTATCGCCGCTTGAACCTAGCCCTTCAAACCAATACACCTGTAGTGGGAAATCCATAACAATTCGAGTCATCATGTGCTTGAGCAAGGCACATGACCAAAAAAACAGAATAAGCGAACCTATAATGAGTAAGGTTATGTGAGAAAACTCATTAGGATATGCGTAACCCCCTCCCGCCACACACGAGATGAAAGCAATAGGAACTAATATGTGAAATAAATTAAAGTGACCCTTCAGCAAAGCCTTGGATTCATTAAGTTCGATCAACACATAGTACAAAGTAAATAATTTCATTTTCCCGGCGGCCTTGATTATGTTGTTTTCGGTCTATTTCAAGTTAAAAAACTAATTTTCAAACCCCGCCTTATAAGCATCGATTAGATTATCGTTGCGCGTATTTTGATGTGTACTCCCCCCGCTCATTTCTTTGACTAGATGTTCGATTTGCAGTTCGGGGCTTTGGTTGTTAAATAGTTCGGAAATGGCTTTGGCTGTGTTGGAAGAGGCTATATGTTTAGTTTCCATACCCAGCATATGAGCCGCTGCTAAAGTTATGTCCCAGCCGTAGACTGTCATTAGATCTTGGTCATTGTATAGTTGATTGGATATGGCCGGAATCGTTTCATAGGTGGTGAGCAGGTAGGCGATATCTTTGGCATCCTTTTTTCGTACGTCTAAGGCTCGATCTGACCATGCGATCAATTTTAATAGCATCATGCCAACAGGGGATGCGACAGGTATTTGCAGGCCGTGTTTATTATTTAGCATAACTTGATCAGCGTGATCCAATGCCTCCTGAAACCCTAGCACATTCATAATAACGTCCCCAGAAGGTGGCCATTGGATGTTGGCATTTTGATTTGCTACGCCCCCGAATGGAACGATATCAACGGGGTAATTATTGGGGGCAGTTAATCGATGCTCTGATCTGGTTTCAGTAAAACCGTTATTTACCAGTTCTGTTTTTAGTGCAACAAAGGCAGCCCATGATGGAACCTGCAAAGCAAAGTCTATATCGGTGGTGGCCCGTTGAACGGGTGCGCCATAGCCATGGTGCATCACCAAATCACGTGCAAATGCACCGATTACCAAATAAGGTATTTGTAAATTTTCGTTGCAGTTGGCTACTACGCCACATACCTCGATTAGGGCGGGATCAATCTTCCCTGATAAGTCCAGCAATGGTTTCGTCATATAGTTTGTTCGCGGTTTCCAGGTTGCGGCTGTCTTGTGAGGCGATTAAATCGGCATAGATCAGAATCGGGTGAACCGTATCTGGGTGTAGGTTTGGGCCGTTAATTTGCAACGTGTCTGACCAGAACGGCCGATAAATATGAATTATGTCCGTTTCACTCTGAGCGCTAACCTTTTTGAGCTTTGCTGCGGCAAACAGTTTATTGCCTGAAGCCTCTGGCAAATAAACCGTGGCTAGTTGCGGTTTTAGGTAGCGCGTGTATTTGGCAGCGCCAACTTCCCCGCCCCAGTAAGCGCCGAACTGAGTAAGGTCTAAGGTATTCCACCATGCATTATTCGCACTGGTAAACTCACCTACTAATAATTTGGGTTTTAGTTTTTCGGGGTAGGCTTCTACCCACCGATCTAGCAATTTACGGCGTTTTATCAGTCTTCGTTTATTGGCTTTCCCTGGGTTGATCAAATAGTCAGCTTCTTGCAAGCCAGTCAGTATTGGCCCGATAGCTCCTAAAGCTACGCCGGTTTGTTGTGACATGTCCCGGTAACTGGCGTTTACTAAACCTGTATTACACAGTAGTCCATAGATTAGCTTAAGGCCTGTTGTCTCAAAAGCCGTATTGATCTCACGCTTGATGTCTGTTTCTGGCTTTTGGCCACTTATATGGACAAATAATGGGGGCAGGTTCAGGTAGCTGTTGCCGCAAGCGTCCAGATATTGAATACCCTGATCTTTTAACGTTTTGGCAATATTCGGATTGATGTAATCGGCAACCAGTACGCCAATAGGCCTAAATGATTTAATCTGCTGAATGATTGAGCCAATGTGCGCTGGCCTTAAGTTACGCTTAACCTCAATATTAAGGGTGTGATTGAGTGTTTCTATTGTGAAATCGGCATGGTTGTCTTTAGGGTGCGTGATGGTGGAGGTTTTACCTGAAGCCAAATCCAGCCCCGCTTCCTTTTTGAGCGCGAGTAATGCTTGATTTAAGAT
>CAYZQH010000311.1:0-3463 GCA_964480055.1 uncultured Cellvibrionaceae bacterium | reverse complement strand
ATTTTAGTCGCCGCTAAAAATCATTTTTCAGAAACAGAGCTCAATGAGCGCATTTTGGCTACGGCCAACCGTTTTGGCGGTACCAAAAACCCCAAAGTACTGGGCTGTATTTTAAACAAGCTTGGGGCGCCCGACTTAGAGCATATTGCCCACAGCAAGGAGGCGGCCAAGCAGTCCCCCACCATAAGCTTCACCGCTAACAATTTGACCCAACAACTACCAGTATTTACAACTCCAGGTTTTAGTTGTTTGGGCGCGGTCGCCTGGAACCCTTTATTTGTTGCGCCAAGAGTCGAGGATGTTGTTCGGTACCTGAACGCCAATGTTCTATCTTCAGCGGCCGAGCTAGACCGTCGCGTTTTATCATTAGTGGTGACTGCTCGCACCGTTCCCAACATGTTACAAAGCCTAAAAGTCGGGGCGCTTATCATCACCCCAGGCGACAGAGAAGACATTTTATTGGCCGCATCCATGGCGGTGCTAAATGGGGTACCTTTAGCAGGGCTGGTTCTTACCGGCGGCTTAATACCTGATCCTCGAGTTATGCAACTTTGCGCCGGCGCGATGGACACCGGCCTACCCATACTCAGCCTCCAAGATGATACTTTTGGCACTGCCAAGCAACTGGCGGAAATGAGCACAGAAGTGCCCTCCGACGACGCTAACCGTATGAGCCAAGTGATGGATGCCGTGGCGCACGCGCTAGATCTACCTTGGCTGCTCACAAGAGCCAAACAAGTAGATGAACCACGCTTATCGCCACCGGCATTTCGTCATCAATTGGGGAACTTGGCCAAGCTCGCCAATAAAAAAATTGTATTGCCCGAAGGCGAAGAACCGCGCACCATTCAAGCGGCGTGCATAGCGGCACAAAAACAGATGGCTAAATGTATCCTTTTAGGCTGCCCAAACGTCATCAGTAAAGTGGCCGCAACCCTTGGCCTGACCTTGCCACCAGGGGTAGAAATCATCGACCCAAATACCGTACGCCAAAATTATGTGGCGCCTATGGTGGAGCTTAGAAAAGCCAAAGGTATGACGAGTGAATTGGCCCACGCCGCGTTAGATGATGCCGTATACGTTGGCACCATGATGCTAGCGTTAGGCGAAGTGGATGGCCTAGTCAGCGGTACAATCCATACAACGGCCAATACCATCCGCCCAGCTTTACAACTGATTAAATCTAAGGCGTCAGCGCGCTTGGTGTCATCAGTATTTTTTATGTTATTGCCCGAACACGTCTTGGTATACGGTGATTGCGCGGTTAACCCAAACCCAAACGCAGAGCAATTGGCAGACATTGCCATTCAATCTGGGATTACCGCAAAAGTCTTTGGCATAGAGCCGCGCATAGCAATGATCAGTTATTCAACCGGCAGCTCTGGCACCGGCGCCGACGTAGATAAAGTCCGAGAAGCCACACGTTTGGCCAAAGCCCAACGACCGGATCTGCTTATTGATGGCCCGCTACAATACGACGCCGCTGCCATTGCCAGCGTAGCTGCCAACAAGGCCCCGCAAAGCCCCATTGCCGGTAACGCCAATGTCTTTATATTTCCAGATTTAAATACGGGGAATACAACCTACAAAGCCGTACAGCGCAGTGCCCATGTATTAAGCGTGGGCCCCGTGTTGCAAGGGTTAAATAAACCAGTGAATGATTTAAGCCGCGGTGCATTGGTGGAGGACATTGTTTATACCATTGCAATAACAGCCGTGCAGGCAGACCAAAGCTGTGATTAACAAGGCCAATCCAAACGAGCTTTTTGGCCTTTTTCGCACACAAATTTTTTGTCTGTCGGCCATACAGCCCGCCAAACGCCATGCAAAGTTTGCTGCAACTGCGCAGTTACAATGCTCAGGGGCCACAAAAGAAGTTGAACCAGCGCATGGCAACCCCCCGGAATACGTCACCTTTTTGTGACTCAAAAACCATTCCCGGCCTCCGCTCCCCCCGCACTTCCTAAGACCATGTATGATGAATGCGTTTATCAATCAACCCATTGGTGGGGCAGTGCTTGCATAAGCCTCAATTGAGAAGCCCCGCTGACGCCAATACGAGAACGGCCATAACTATGCCCTTTATAAGCAGCCCGCTCATACAAAAGTTACTATTAATTGCCGTTATTTGCGCAAGTGTTTTTGCCCTTGGATGTGGGTCATCTGATGTGGAGCCTAACAAAGAAACCCCGATAGCCCCCCCCAGTGAAGATAAACCAGAAACACCCGCTGAAAACGAAGACCCCACCGACAATAAACCCAGCGAGCCCACAGATGTAGGAGCGCCCTACGTAGATATCACCCATCAAGAAAGCGACGGAAAGGTCGATGTGCATATCGATGGGCAATATTTTACCTCGTATATGTATAGTCACCCTCAATTGAATAAATCCATTTTATTCCCGATCATTAGCCCCAGTGGCCAAATACTCACACGAGGATACCCACTGGACACGCGTGAAGGCGAAAGTACAGACCACACACATCACCATGGCGTTTGGTTTAACCATGGCGATGTCAACGGCATCGATTTTTGGAACGCCGGGCGCACACCGCCCAAAGCTGGCGTGCGCTATGGCAAGATCACACACGAAGGCTTTTTGAATCTTGAATCTGGAGATATAGGCTCTATTAGCGTATCCAAAAACTGGGTTGACGATAAAGGCAAAATACTCCTCAAAGAAAAAACCTTTTACCAATTTGAAGGCGCTGAAAATAAGCGTGTAATTACGCATACCACTACCTTGACCGCGCTGGATGAAGACGTACACTTCGAAGATTCAAAAGAAGCGCTATTTGCAATTCGCGTCAGTGACGAGCTTAGAATCGAAGGCGGGAAAGGTGAATACGCCAATAGCGAAGGCGTAAAAGGTTACCCCGCGGTTTGGGGTAAACGAGCAGCCTGGATGCAGCTTAAGGCCACATTAAAAGACACGCCCGTTTCCGTATTAATATTTGACGCTCCAACAAACGTTAATCACCCCCCTCATTGGATGGCTCGTGATTATGGTTTATATGCCGTCAATAATTTAGGCAGCTCGGCCTACGGCGACAAAAAACTAAATTTTGTACTGCCTAAAAATAAATCCCAGACGTTTCAATACCAAATAATAATTGCAGATGGTAAAGAGACAAACGCAGAACAAATTAACAACTGGTACCAAACGTTTACAAAGACAACAGAAGCCCAGAAATAACAGGTGTGACGCGGCACTGCCTTGCAAAACAAACAAAGATTGCCAATGGCCTTTAAGGGCACCTCTGGCAATAGCGACTTTGTTTAAGTGCAAGTAAAGCTTGGCTAGCCGCCCACTAAACAATGACGTGGCTTTGCGTATGCTCAAGGGCAACAACTGCCTCACAGCTATAGGCTTTTGCAAATGTGCAACCTTTTATCCTCGTATTGGAAGCCTTATCACTGAAACAGCAAATTAGTGACCTAAGTCCTTGCTTTCCACTTTCA
>CAYZQH010000310.1:0-3468 GCA_964480055.1 uncultured Cellvibrionaceae bacterium | reverse complement strand
GTGGCAACCACATAAAGTATGCCCGCTGACGGGTTGAGTGTCTGGTCCAATTAAGCCTCTAAATAATATGGGAGCGAATGAATGCAAGCCAACTTAAGCCTGGCGAGTGTAACTCGAGTCGTGCTGGTTTTTATCATTGCATGGGCGCTACAATCCTGTCAAAAGCAGGCCCTCAAACCCAATGAGGACCCATCGCTGTCAGGAAAAGACGCCCTCTCCACTCAATATATTCAAGACTTATTGCATCAAGCGAACGAAGCTCCGCCCGAACAACAACTCGACCTAACCTTAACCGCTTTGGAAGCCTTAACCTTAGGTGGCGCGCACGATTGGGCACGCAGTATCCTTGAGGTATTCCCTGTAAACACACTTGAGCAGACCCCGTTATACAGCCCGGTCCATGGGCGTTGGGCACTCATCCATGGGCGCTTAGAATCGGCTGCAGGCAATACGCCCGCAGCGCTTAGCTACGTTAGTGCCAACAAAGTCATGGACAACATTCACTTCTACCCCCAGGAACTGACCGACCAACTGAGATTACTGCGCGCCGATTTACTCTTTGCTTTGGGGGACTACACCGAAGCGATCAATGAGCGCGTCATTTTATCTGCGTCATTGACCAGCGACAAACTACAAGCTCAAGCCAACCTCGCTGCACTTTGGCAAACCCTCATGGAGCTGCCGCTCAATAACCTCACTCAAGAGGCCGCCTTGGCATCAACCCGTGCGCACAAGGGCTGGTATAGCTTGGCGGCCATCAGTAAAGACAACCAAAACAATATGCGGGGGCAACTCGATCAACTAGACCAGTGGCAACAGCAGTGGCCCGAGCATCCAGCCAGCCTGGAATTACCCGCAGATTTACAACTGCTGCGTGAGCTGGTTGAAAACCAACCCAAAAGCGTTGCGGTATTGCTCCCTGTATCTGGACGCTACAAAAATGCTGGACTTGCCATTCGCGACGGGCTTCTGGCTGCGTACTATCACTATCGTCAATTAGACCCTCTAGCCCCTGTCCTGCGCTTTTACAATTCCTACACCCCTGACGTGGCTGCAGTATACGACCAAGCGATAGATGACGGCGCCGAATTGGTCATTGGTCCACTGGCCAAAAACAACATACTGGCGCTGACTAACCGCCTGCAACTGCCCGTACCCACCCTTACCCTTAACAACGTGGACTCTCCCTTGGGATACATTGGCAACATGTATCAGTTTGGCTTAGGTGTAGAAGACGAAGCTATAAGTGCCGCCGATAAACTATGGCGCGACGGCCACAGAAGCGCGCTGATCATCGCCCCTAATAACCTGTGGGGTGATCGCTGCACTAAGGCTTTTGATGGGCAGTGGCAGGCATTAGGGGCTGAGCCAACTACCACGTTTAGGTTTGAGGGTAATAATGATTATTCGAAAGTTATACAAAAAGCGCTTCATGTGGACCAAAGCAACAAGCGGGCTAAACATATTCGCTCTATCGTGGGGAGCATTGAATTTGAGCCACGGCGCCGACAAGATGTGGACGCTATTTATATCGCCGCACAGGCTGAACAAGCACGCCAAATCAAACCCACCTTAGCGTTTTACTACGCCAGCAACATACCGGTGTACGCAACCAGCCAGGTGTACAACGGCACCAATAATACCAAACTCGACAAAGACATGAACGGCATTACCTTTTCTACCCTACCTTGGTATTTTAATCAGGGCCTGGAAGAAAAAGCCAACCTACTCAACCGCCCTGATGCCAACCCAAAACACCAAGCACTTTACGCGCTTGGGTTAGACGCCTTTTATTTATACCCTAGGCTCAAGCAACTTCAAGCCGTGCATGGCGCGCGGTTTTACGGGCAAACGGGTACGTTGGAATTGAATATTTCAGGTCAAATAACTCGCAAACAAGTCTGGGCGGAGTTTTCACATGGACGTGCGCAACAAATTAAAAACACAAATTAAGCGGCTATACACCACCGCTGTAAAACCAAAGTTAAGCACTGACAAGCTAACAGTGGGGCAAGCCGGCGAAGCGACCGCATGCACCTACCTGCAAGAGCAAGGCTTAACGCTGGTAGAAAAAAACTATCATTGCCCGATGGGAGAAATAGACTTGGTTATGATGCATAAGGATATGTGGGTATTTGTAGAAGTACGCCGAAGAAAGTCCAACAGATACGGCTCCCCGTTAGAAACCGTAACAAAAGCAAAGCAGCGTAAAATACAACTCGCAGCCAGCCACTATTTACTCAAGCGTAAAATAAGTGGCCACGCAGCCATACGGTTTGACGTGGTAGGTATTACCGATCAACAAGCCCAGCCTATTGAGTGGGTGCCTCATGCATTTGAAAGCATGAGCTATTAAAGTGTAGTAAACACTATGTCTCAACGCGTCTACAGCCTATTTCAACGGAGCATCGAAGCCAAAATGCAGGTGGGCGAAGAGCTTGCCCCCCTTGCAGAGCAAGCGGCCGACCAACTGGTTGAAGCATTATTAAACGAAAAAAAAATACTGGTATGCGGCAATGGGCCATCTGCGGCTTTATCTCAAATTTTTGCCTCTAACCTCATTGACCGCTTTGAAAAAGAGCGCCCGAGCTTGCCAGCCATTTGGTTAGGTAGCAATATGGCCAGCTATACAGCAATTGTCTCGGACGCCAACCATAACGACGTCTACGCAAAACCCGTCAGAGCCCTGGGGCAAGAGGGTGATGTATTGATTGTTATTAGCTCTAGTGGAAACGCCGCCAATTTGGTTCAGGCAATTTCTGCAGCGCGCGAGCGCGGCTTGAAGGTGATCGGTTTCACCGGTCGTGACGGCGGGGACGTATCTAGCCTCATGAGCACAGAAGACATTGAACTGTGCGCACGAATCAACTCTAGAAGTCGCATTCACGAGGTACACTTGCTGCTTCTCTACTGCTTGTGCGACCTTATTGACCACAAACTGTTTGGAATAGATTAAACCGTTGACATTGAATAGTTGGAACGCCTTATGTTAGTAATTCGACTCTGCCTAATTGCCGTTTTTTTCTCAGGCTTATTGGGTTGCACCAGCACCAAAGATAAACCCACTCCCCAAGACCCAGGTTTACGTACATTCAGTACATTCATGGGTGATGAAAAACTCGAAGTTGCGATTGCTACCAACTTGCGTAAAACTGGCCCAGGCTTAGGGAATGCGCATATCAACGTATTTTGTTTTAACGGCGTTGTCTTACTGACCGGTGAAGTCCCCACCAACACGCTGAAAAACCTCGCCGGCGAAACAACTCGCGATAACAATAAAGTGCGGCAAGTGCACAATGAATTAAAAATACAAAGCAATTCAACGTTTTTTTCTCGCACGAACGACAATTGGATAGCCTCTAAAGTGCGCTCTAAAATACTCATGCAAAAAATTGAATCCGAGCGTGTGAAAGTCGTTGTAGAAAACCGCGTGGTCTACCTAATGGGGTTACTGACGCGCGAAGAGGC
>CAYZQH010000309.1:0-3495 GCA_964480055.1 uncultured Cellvibrionaceae bacterium | reverse complement strand
GCTTAAAGTTTGCCGTAACCAGCTGTAGGCGCGGCCAGTTCCGTTAACGCATGCAAGTACACCGTTACGTGGGGTGTTATCTGTGTTGGATACGTGCAAAAACGTATTGACTCGCCCCTGGGTGTCTGCAATGTTTTTATCCGTGACTGCGTAAATGACGCCAGAGGTCCCTGCGGTGGCGGCGACTTCGCCAGGCTCTAGAGCATTGAGGCTAAAGGCATTGTTTGGTTGGTCTCCGGCACGGTACGTAATAGGGGTGCCGGGGGTAAGGCCAAGGGCTTGGGCTGCTTGGTCACTCAGCTTACATTGTGTGCCAATAATGGGTTGATGAGGCGGGATTAAAGTTGGGTCTATGTCCCAGTGCGCCAATAGCTCTGTTGCCGGTGCCTTGGCTGTGTAGTCCCAAAGGGTGCCTTCAGATAAGCCTGTTGCTGTTGTGGTAACCTCCCCACTTAAGCGCATGGCGAGGTAATCGCCAGGCAGCAGTAGGTGTTTGATTTGGCGATAAATATCGGGTTCGTTTTCTTGTACCCAACGCAGTTTTGCTGCGGTAAAGTTACCTGGGGAGTTTAACAAGTGTTTAAAGCAATACTCTTCACCCAGTGCGTCAAAGGCAGCTTGGCCATAGGGTACGGCTCGGCTGTCGCACCATATTATGGCTGGGCGTAACACGGCGTTGTTGTGGTCAACCAGTACCAAACCATGCATTTGATAGGCAATGCCTATGGCTTGTATTTCGCGCAAGTTAATCTGGTCGCTCAGTTTTTTTAACCCCAGTTCCACGCACTCCCACCACAGCGCAGGGTCCTGTTCGGCAAAACCCGGGGAGGGCGCAGCAATGTCCAGCTCAGTTTCGGGGTGCTGACAGGAAGCAACGCAATGCCCGGTTTGTGCGTTAAGGATACTCAGCTTTACCGAGGAGCTACCAACGTCAATACCAAGAAATAGCATGCAGATTCCTATTGTGTAAGCAGGGTTGAGCCTTTGCTAGCGCTATCATTTTGAAGTTAGGGCGTGGAAGGCCATTGAGGTAGCGTTATCATAACGCATCTGGTACTTTCATGAAATGTGAGTGTAGCTTCAAGGTTTTTACCCTAACTTATTGAGTTTAAAAGATAATCTATATTCGGGCGTTGCTTTTTACGCCAAGTTTAGAGCGGAAGGCCATTTTTTAAGGAGGGTTATATACACGCGTCGGATGTGTGCACAGAATCACGGAAATGTAACCGGTTTCTAACAACGGGCTTTATAAGCACATAATTACCGCTGTATTGGTATTTTTAGCCGTGTAAATCGTGTTTAATAGCAACCACTTGGGGGCCCGCACTATCAATTTGGGCGCATAAAAAAGGCGTATTGCCATAGAGCTTAGCGCCAAAACAATAATAATGAAGGTGATCTTATGACCATGAGTACTGCCGTATCGGCTACTGAGGAGACTGCCGAATCCACAAACTTTGGGTTTGTGATTCTAATCAGTTGCGTGGCCACCATTGGTGGTTTTTTATTCGGTTTTGATAGCGGGGTTATTAACGGCACGGTTGATGGGTTAAAAGTAGCGTTTAACTCGGATTCTATGGGCACCGGGTTTAATGTCGCATCTATGTTGCTAGGGTGTGCCGCCGGCGCTGCGGCTGCGGGCCGCTTGGCTGACTGGTATGGCCGCCGCACCATGATGATGTTGGCTGCTGTTTTTTTTATTGTTTCAGCTTGGGGGTCAGGCGCAGCAGAAAGCTCATTTGCTTTCATTATATACCGCATTTTAGGAGGCTTGGCTGTGGGTGCTGCCAGTGTTATGGCGCCAGCGTACATCAGTGAAGTGGCACCTGCCAGCGCAAGAGGCAAGCTAGCTACCATTCAACAGGTGGCAATTATTTCTGGGTTAACGGCGGCTTTTTTAAGTAACTATGCATTGGCCGGAATTTCTGGCTCGGCTTTAAACGAACTTTGGCTAGGTGCAGAGACTTGGCGATGGATGTTCTGGATAGAGTTAATTCCTGCCACAATATTTTTATTGGCTTTATTTTTTATCCCAGAGAGCCCTCGTTTCTTAGTGGTGAAGGGGAATAAAGTTTCTGCAGAAGCCGTTTTAACTAAGTTATATGGCGCGTCCGTTGGTAGAGCCAAACTACAACAAATTGATAGTTCATTAGCAGAAGATCATCACAAACCACGCCTTACAGATTTAATTGACAAAGCCACTGGGTCGGTTCGCCCTATTGTTTGGATAGGCATTGGCCTGGCCACATTTCAGCAGTTGGTAGGCATCAATGTAGTGTTTTATTACGGTGCGGTACTTTGGCAATCTGTTGGTTTCACCGAGAACGACGCGCTTTTAATTAACGTCGTCTCTGGCGCGGTTAGTATAGGTGCAGTAATTCTCGCATTGGTCTTGGTCGATAAAATAGGCCGCAAACCTTTGTTATGGATCGGTTCAGTTGGTATGACCATTACACTTGGCCTAGCCGCGGCAGCATTTGCTACAGCGACCAAAGATGCGCAAGGCAGCATTAGCTTATCGGACTCTATGGGTATGTTGGCTTTGGTTGCTGCCAATTTATACGTGGTATTTTTTAATCTCTCTTGGGGCCCCATTATGTGGGTGATGTTAGGCGAAATGTTCCCCAATCAGATTCGTGGCTCGGGGCTTGCGGTGGCTGGCTTCTTTCAATGGACGTCTAACTTTGGTATCACCATGACCTTCCCAATTATGTTGACATCCATTGGCTTGGCGGGTGCCTACGGGTTCTACACTGTGTGTGCATTAATCTCAGTGTTCTTTGTGCTCAAGTATGTTTATGAAACAAAAGGTGTTGAGTTAGAGAATATGAAAGGCTAATTGGCTGTCATAGCTTCGCGCACAGTTACTGTGCGCGACTTCTTCTCATGCACTTATTACTACGAGCCACGTTGATGATGCGTTTTATTCAGGCGCTTTTTTTTGTTTGTACTATTTTTAGCGCCGCATGTGCTGCAAATACTGAATATGAGTTGAGATTTGATGCACCCGCTGCAGACTGGGAGCGCGAAGGGTTGCCCATTGGTAATGGCGCCATGGGGGCCGTGATCAGCGGTGGCGTGAACACCGACGTTATCCAATTTAACGAAAAAACTTTGTGGGAAGGCGGCCCTGAGTCTACGGAGGGTTATGATTTTGGTTGGCCCGCAAAAAATAGCGTAAAGGCGCTACAGCGTGTACAAAGCAAAATATTAAAAAATGGAGAGATTACTCCAGAAGAAGCGGCCGCAAAGCTAGGGCGTAAAACTATCGGCTATGGCCACTACCAAAGCTTTGGCGATGTGGTCATTGAGCAATTAGAGCCGCAGTTAGCTCCAGCGCATTACCGTAGAACCTTGAACATACAAGATGCGGTTGCCCAGGTGGACTATCGCTCCGGTGCTGTGGATTATAAACGCCAATACTTTGCCAGTTACCCTCACGGCGTACTGGTGGCGCAACTGACTGCAAATAGCAGCGCCTCTATTAACGTGCGC
>CAYZQH010000308.1:0-3496 GCA_964480055.1 uncultured Cellvibrionaceae bacterium | reverse complement strand
CCGGCTTACTGGGATTGCATCGGCCACATTCAATCGGCCTTGAACATTCCTGTGATTGCCAACGGAGAAATCTGGACGCCACAAGATTACACTAAATGCGCAGCACAATCTGGCTGCAAGGATGTAATGATTGGCAGGGGCCTATTAGCCCGCCCAGATTTGGCTCTGGCCATAAAAGCACAACAAAGCCAGCAACCATACACACCTTACACCTGGGAACAGACGCTTCAGTTACTTCATAAGTTTCATAACGAAACGCTTGATTATTACCCACTAAAGTATTGCGGCAACCGCTTGAAACAATGGCTCATGTATCTAAAACTGCATTACCGTGAAGCCCAGCGGTTCTTTGACGACATTAAAAAATGCCGCTGCCCAAAAAAAATAGAACAGTCTTTTTCCGAACAAAAAAACCATCAGTAGCACTCAAAACAGCAGCGCTCTAACCACCCGCGTTACGAGCAATCACGCGCGGCTCTGTTACCGGGTTAAAATGTGTACCATCCCAATAGATGGCTTGGGTCCCACCAAAAGATCCTGCCCGTTGTAAGGTATGCCCTTTTCGCTCTAGCGCCTCTGGCACCCCGCCATCAAAACCAGACTCGATAAACACCTTGTTGGGCGCCCACTGATGATGAATGCGGGGGTAAGTCATTGCCTGACGTAGAGAGTCGCCAAACATCAGCTTCCTGATCACAACCTGAGCCACCTGAGAAATAATTGTCGGGCCACCCGCTGCGCCTAACGTCATCACCGGCTGGTTTTTAGCATCAAGAATAATGGTAGGGCTCATGCTTGATAACGGACGTTTACCCGGCTCAATACCGTTAGCCTCCTTTCCAATCAATCCAAATGCATTGGGCACCCCAGGCTTAGCAACAAAATCATCCATCTGATTGTTCAATAGCACACCAGTACCTGGCACAACCACCTTGCTGCCAAAGCTGGTATTTAAAGTCGTGGTGATTGCCACCCAATTGCCTTCGGCATCTGCGGCAGCAATGTGCGTTGTATGCTTGCCAAATAAAGCCTCGGTTGAAACAAAGGGGTCGCCATGCTCAACCACATCGGAAGCTGCGCCAAGGGCAATGCCTGCGGCCAACTGATCAGCATAGTGTTGCGTAATAATGCCTTTGGGCACCGGAACAAAATCCGCATCCCCCATCCAATGAGCACGGTCGGCAAAGGCTCGCCGCATAATCTCTGCGAGCAAATGCGTGGCGTCTTCCTCAGAGTGGCTCTTTAAATTTAGCGCCTGCGCCATATTTAATATTTGAGCCACGTGCGCACCGCCGGAGCTTGGCGGGGGAAACCCAAGCACTGTGTACCCCATAAACTGCGACCTTACGGCCTGCCGCTCTAGCACGCGGTAATGATCAAAATCTTTTGCAGTAACTAAACCGCCATTACTTTTCATCCATTGCTCTGTGGCCTTTGCAAACGCGCCTTGATAAAACCAGCGCGCGCCATTCTCAGCCAGCGCTCGGTAAGTTTGTGCCAAATCATGTTGCACTAAAGAGTCGCCCACAGACTTTACAGAACCATCACCATTTAAATAAATGGCCGCCGATGCAGGAAACTTTCGCAGCGCAGGTGCAGTGCGCTCGAGCCTTAACGCCAAGGTTTTATCTATCGCAAATCCAGTTTGAGCAAGCTGTGCCGCAGGCAAAAGCACCTCTTTAAAAGAGAGCTTACCGGCCCGCTTTTGCAACTGCTCATAGAGCGCAACTGACCCCGGAATGCCCACCGCCAACGCGCCAGTTTTACTGAGCTCTGGCTGAACCTTTCCGTCACGCACAAACATGTTGCGCGTTGCCGCCAGTGGCGCCATTTCTCGCCCGTCTAAGGCCAATACACGGCCATCCGCTAGACGAATCAAAGCGAAACAACCGCCACCAATACCTGAGTTATGACTATCAACAACCCCCAAGGTCACAGCCGCAGCAATGGCCGCATCAATGGCGTTTCCACCCTGTGCGAGCGCATTGATTCCGGCCTGCGTTGCCAACGGATTCACACTCGCCACCGCACCGCGATTGTCACCAAAGGTCATGGCATAATCTGCCGGCCTCACCTCATCGTGCGTAACTTCCGGCTTTACAGGCGGCGTCTTTTTACATCCACCAAGCACGCACACTATAGCCAACGCTAGGGCGCTTAATACCAACGTGTTCATAACACCCTCACAACCATTTCAAGGCAGAAGCTACAGACTGCAACCTTCACCCCGAACAAGTAATCACGGAAATAACCTGTGCAAATAAAGGAATCTACACTTTACAGCGCAGCGAATTAGGAGTGCAGAGCATACCCCCTGCAAAGACAGTGCTCAATAAGATCTAACCAGACCCACCTAGAAACGCACGTTTTTGAGTGGTGCTGGCGCGGTATATGGCGATGCAGCCAAAATCAAATACACAAGTAATTGATTCGGCGAGGATAAAAAAACCACTCTTTGATACCACAGCACCGCGCAACGCCATGAATGGCACTTTGAGATAAGAACTTATTGAGTGAAAACGAAAGGGCAAAAAAAGGCGGTGCGACTAAAACCAAACACCGCCGGCACGGGCACTACTAGCCCTCAGATGGCCGCCAATTTTCCCACGAGTGAGAATACGGTGCTGAAACAAAACCCAACGTAAGCTATTCACTTACAACTCCTTTAAACCATAACTGACAACAAGTAATTCGACCCTATGCAGGCCACTTCAGAAAACTACAGGCTAATACGCCAACGCCACAGGTCCGCCACTGGCCAAACGACCTTGTGCGCGCGGCGCATTATACCCCGTACCACATGACGCGCCAAGCAGTTTTGTTACCTTTGGTACCAAAGTAGGCATTTACCGAGAAGCAAAGTAACCACCTGAAAGACAAACTAATAATTTAACGATCATAAAAACCAAAATTTCAAAGCCATGGAAGGCCCAACTTTTGGTATAGTTTGCGCCAAGGCAGCACAATTTACACACAACATATTTAAGGTTTTTAGACGAACAATGAGCTTAGCCAACCAAGTCCTCGCAACAAATAACGACCTCCCTATCCGCACAGACCAACCCATCCACAGCGGCAAGGTACGGTCGGTCTATTGGCTAACCCAGGCAGACAGCAAACGGCTGATTCAAGAGCGAGGGTACGATGTTGCACAAGATGCGCCACTGGCCATTATGGTGATTAGCGACCGTATATCCGCATTTGAATGTATTTGGCGCGGCGAAGGTGGTTTGCAGGGCGTACCAGGCAAAGGCGCAGCACTCAACGCCATCTCTAACCACTGGTTTCGGTTGTTTCGTGAAAAAGGCTTAGCAGACAGCCATATTCTAGAGGTTCCGCACCCTCTGGTTTGGATTGTTCAAAAAGCACGTCCGGTGATGATTGAAGCCATCTGCCGCCAATACATAACAGGTTCCATGTGGCGCAGCTACGCCAAGGGTGAACGTGAATTTTGTGGCATTGCCATTGCCGATGACTTACAAAAAGATCAAAAGCT
>CAYZQH010000307.1:0-3498 GCA_964480055.1 uncultured Cellvibrionaceae bacterium | reverse complement strand
ATGGTGGGCTGCTATGCACTTTCTGCCGGGTACTACGATGCCTATTACGCCAAGGCCCAAAAAGCCCGCCGGTTGATTCAGCAAGATTTTATGACCGCCTTTAAAGAGGTGGATTTAATCGTAGGCCCAACATCACCATCCCCGGCATTTGAGTTTGGCGCCAAAGGCAAAGACCCAGTGGCCATGTACTTAGAAGACATCTATACCATTGCCACTAACTTGGCAGGCTTGCCCGGTATGTCTATCCCCTGCGGCTTGGCAGAGGGCAAACCTGTTGGCCTTCAGCTGATTGGCAACTACTTTGCCGAAGGCAAAATGCTCAATGCGGCTCACCAATACCAGCAAACCACTCACTTTCATACGTTGGCGCCAGCCAATATCGACTAAGAGGCATTACAGATGGAATGGGAAACAGTCATCGGCCTTGAAGTTCATGTTCAACTGGCCACTACCACTAAGTTATTTTCCGGTGCTAGCACCGCCTTTGGCGCCGAGCCAAACACCCAAGCGTGCGCCATTGATTTTGCCATGCCAGGTACCCTGCCCGTGGTTAATGCACAGGCATACAAAATGGCGGCCATGTTCGGTTTGGCCATTAACGCTGAAGTTGCCAGGCATTCTGTGTTCGAGCGTAAAAACTATTTTTACCCAGACCTGCCCAAGGGCTACCAAACCACACAATTGGCCGAACCCATCGTAGGTGCTGGACTGGTCGAACTGACATTGGATGACGGCACTACAAAAGCCGTGCGTATACATCATGCCCACCTAGAAGAGGACGCAGGTAAATCCTTACATGAAGACTTTCATGGCATGTCGGGCATTGACTTAAACCGCGCTGGAACCCCGTTGATAGAAGTGGTCACCGAGCCTGATATGCGCAACGCCGAGCAAGCCGTTGCCTTTGCCAAGAAACTGCACAGTATTGTCACCGCGCTGGAAATTTGCGACGGCGAAATGTCCCAGGGCTCCATGCGTTTTGATGTGAATATTTCTGTGCGCCCCAAAGGCGAAGAGAAACTCGGCACACGCACCGAGACAAAAAATTTAAACTCCTTTAAGTTTATGGAAGACGCCATCGAGCTAGAGGTAGAGCGCCAAATCTCAGTTTTAGAGCAAGGCGGCAGTATTACTCAAGAAACCCGACTCTATAACGGCGATACCAAAGAAGCGCGTACCATGCGCTCCAAAGAAGACAGTAACGACTACCGTTACTTTCCCTGCCCCGACCTTCTGCCGGTTGTGTTAACCGACGAATATATTCAAGACCTTGCCGACAACATGCCTGAGTTACCCGACGCCAAATGCGCACGCTATGTGAGTGAGCTGGGGCTCTCGGCTTATGATGCCGGCATTCTTAGTGCCGAACCTGCCACATCCGAGTTTTTTGAGGCCGTAACCAACGCCAGTAAAGCGGCCAAGCTTGCCGCCAACTGGGTTATTGGCGACTTGGCAGGCGCGCTGAATAAAGCAGAGCTTTCCATTAAACAAAGCCCCATTACTGCTCAGCAGCTTTCTGGCCTCATTATTCGCCTACAAGACGGCACCATATCCAGCAAAATGGCCAAAACTGTGTTTGAGGGCTTATGGAACCAAGAAGGCAGCGCCGACGAAATTATTGAAGCCAAAGGCTTAAAACAAGTGTCAGATACTGGGGCATTGGCTAAAATCGTAGATGAGATTATCGCCAATAATGCCAAGCAGGTTGAAAACTACCGAAGCGCTCCTGAAGACAAGCGCCCCAAAATGCTGGGCTTTTTTGTAGGGCAAGCCATGAAGGCCACGCAAGGCCAGGCAAACCCGCAAGAGCTGAATAAAATTTTAAAAGAGAAATTATCGTAATAACCAAAATATTATAGACAAAAGCAAGTGCGCGTACCTTTGAGACACACTACAAGTACATCCGTGTAGGCTCGACGTCGGCATCCTGCCTCAAAGGTATGCGCACTCACTTTTTTCACTAAGCTTCTTACCCGCCTAATCGACTTTGATCATTAGGCCCAATGATAGAGTTACACCATGAGTTTAAAAAAAGACAAAGTTAAAGTACTGGGCGAGCGTTTTGATGACGAGCGTATTAAGACCTTTTTAGACATTTTACCCTACGGCAATTTGAGCAAAGATTACTGCGCACTAGAAAAGGCTTATCGTGGTATGGTGCCAGAGAACTTTGCCACATTCGTTGAGTTTTTTGTAGAAGCAGGGCTAGATCTCAATACCACCAACACTCAAGGTAAAACGTTTTTACAAGACGTTCGCACCCACCGCCACGCCACGCCATACATTGAGGCCCTGGAAAAATCAGGCGCTCAATAAAGCGTGGATACCCAACCCCCCATTAGCGCAGCAAATCAATTGCGCCCCAACAGTTTTGCTTCAGGTTTCTCCGACTATATCGAAGGAATGCGCCTATTGGCCCACCCGGAGCTAAGAAAATTTATTATTATTCCAATTCTCGTCAACATTGTCATTGGCATAGCCTTGTTTGCAGTGTTCTATCATTACGTAAGCTTGGTTACCGGCTGGGATTGGCAGTTCCCGCCGTTGTTAGAGTTTTTAGAAAAAATATTAAAAAAAGCTCTGTGGGTGCTTGCCCTTACCTGTTTTGCTGCGACCTACATCCTCTCCTTTCACGTGACTACCACTACCATTGCAGCACCTTTTTATGGCCTGCTGGCGCAAAAAACCGAGGCGCTGCTCACAGGCGTTCGCCCAACAGACGAGCCTCTGGCGCAAATGATCCCTCGCACCTTTGGGCGAGAGGTTCAAAAACTGCTGTATTTTGCAGGGCGCGGGCTACTGGTTTTTTTACTCATTATTTTACTGGGTACCGTGGTCGTTTTAAGCCCATTGGCACCATTGGTTGGGCTTATTTGGACCGCCTGGTGCATGGCCATTCAATATGCCGACTACGCAGCCGACAACCACCAAACCCCATTTAGACGGCTCCGTAAGAAGGTGCGCAAGCCACTGTATTCTTCTTTAGGTTTTGGCTGTGCGGTGATGCTTGCCACTATGACCCCGGTAATAATCTTTATTGCGCCAATTGCCGCAGTGACTGGCGGCACCCGGTTGTGGGTTCGCGAACTTCGCGAACATTAAAGCGCCCTAACATTCACTTAATTAATGACTGAGCTTCACGCCTATGAACATTTGGGTAGACGCCGATGCTTGCCCAGTAGCAGCAAAAACCATCCTCTATAAAGCGGCCGAGCGTACACAAACGCTGGTAACTTTTGTAGCGAACCAATATTTAGACCTACCCAAATCCCCGCTTATAAAGCTGCTTCAAGTATCCCAGGGCTTTGATGTAGCAGATGATGAAATTGTCTTGCGCGCAGAACCTGGGGATTTGGTCATTACCAGTGACATCCCTCTGGCCGCTGAAGTGCTAGAAAAGAACGCACACGCCATCACACCGCGCGGAAAGAAATTCTCTAAAGACTCTATTAAAGCGCAACTCAACATGCGAGATTTCATGGACACCATGCGCAGCAG
>CAYZQH010000306.1:0-3529 GCA_964480055.1 uncultured Cellvibrionaceae bacterium | reverse complement strand
CCTGAAGTACGGGCATAGAATCTTGTAAGTTTGGGACCGAACGCTTTCTACGCCAATAAGCGATGGGTTTATGTGATAAAGCCATCTAACACCCGTGATTTGATATGATCGTGTGAAACCCCAACAGAGGGTCTACGTTTACCTTCATTATTGCCCACGTTCTACAGCGTCTCAAGCCTTATGATATCCGTTTATCCAATACCCATATATAACAACAATTACATATGGGTCATATCCAAAGGCAATACCTGCGCGGTGGTTGACCCGGGCCATGCAACACCAGTAATACACCACCTACAATCCACCCAGCAACGGCTAGAGGGTATTCTTGTTACCCACAAGCACTGGGATCACATCAGTGGCATCCAAGCCTTGCAAGACTACTCGCTGCAAGCACAAGGTGCTCCGCTCCCGGTTTATGGCCCTGCACACTGGGCTGCCAACCAGGTTACCCACCTGCAAAAAGGCAATGACTGCTTTTTCCTCGTAGGGTTGCCCATTCAAGTATTGGACTTGTCCGGTCACACGATTGAACATATCGGGTTTCATGTGCCTCAGCTGAACGCAGTGTTTTCAGGGGACACGCTATTCAGTGCCGGGTGCGGCCGTATATTTGACGGCTCCATCGAGCGACTGTTTGCAAGTATAAAAAAACTCTGCACGTTACCCGATACAACGCGCATATTCGCCTCGCACGAATACACTTTAGACAACTTACGCTTTGCATTAGCTGTAGAGCCACAAAATAGTGATATGGTGCAATATCAAGACAAATGTCGTGGTTTACAAAAACAAGGTCAGCCCACGCTCCCCACAACGTTACAACACGAGAAACGCGTCAACCCCTTTTTAAGATGCGCACAACCGGCTGTAATCCAAGCGGCCGCGCAGTGGGCGGGCAAGCCTCTTGACAGCCCACTACAGGTGTTTGCCGTACTACGCAAGTGGAAAGATGTTTTTTAATACTTACCTTTTTTAATACTTACCAAAGCACAAAAAACCCACCGGGTGTTTTTGGTTTTGCGCCAAATTAAGTACACTGCGTGCCACCAGAGATAAAATTTAGACGATCACATGCTCAGAATCATCCCTCTTTTGTGCTTCACTGTCATTTTTAGCGCTTGCTCAACTACAGCAAAAGAAACGCTCTTACCAATCAGCTTTAGTAACGCAGACACTCCACTCAACCTTTTTCACGCGTCTCATGACATAGGAGAAGACTGTTTACGCACGGATGAGCACAGCCATTACGAGCTGCCATATGACGTTTCTGTTTGGGCAAGAATGAGAGACGGCTTTGCCATCAATGAAGATTTAAACAAAAGAATCCAAATAGAAGTTAACTGGTACGCTCGCCACCCAAGCTACTTTAAACGCGTGTCAAAGCGTGCCTCACCCTACTTGTACCATGTGGTGGAGTCCTTATCACAACGAGGCATGCCACTGGAATTTGCACTGCTACCTATTGTTGAAAGTGCATTCGACCCTTTTGCATACTCCCACAGTAAAGCGTCGGGCATGTGGCAAATTGTTCCCGGCACAGGAAAAATGCTGGGCTTAAAGCAAAACTGGTGGTACGACGGCCGCCGTGACATCGTTGCCTCTACCAATGCCGCACTCACTTACCTGGAGAGTTTACACGCTCAGTTTGAAGGGGATTGGCTACTGGCGCTGGCCGCTTATAACAGCGGCGCTGGCAATGTAAGGCGCGCCATCCGCAAAAATAAAAAACGTGGCTTACCGCTAGATTACTGGAACTTAGATTTACCCAAGGAGACCGAAACTTACGTGCCGCGGTTACTGGCATTAAAGCAAATTATGCTCAGCCCTGAAGTATATAAAGTCGCTTTACTGCCTACGCCCAACACCCCTTACTTTGAATCGGTGGATGTGGGCTCACAAATTGATCTCGCCCAAGCGGCAGATATGGCAGGCATTGACATGGACGCGTTTTATCGCCTTAACCCAGGGTTCAACCGCTGGGCAAGCGCACCCAATGGGCCACACAACATCCTCGTGCCAATAGCAACTGCACCCCAATTTAAAGAGGCGCTGGCCACACTGCCCGCAGAACAGCGAGTTGCATGGGAGCGCTACACCATTAAAAACGGTGACGCGCTCTCTAAAATTGCCAAAAAACATAACACCACTACGGCACTTCTTCAGAGTATTAATGGCCTAAACGGGCACGGTATTCGCGCCGGCAAAGTCCTACTGATTCCTCGCGCCTCTAAAGAAAACCAACACTACGTATTAAGTGCCTCACAACGGCTTGCTACTAAACAAAACCGCGGTAAAGGCAGCCGCATAGAGTACGTGGTTAAACCGGGCGACTCACTATGGAGTATTGGCAAAAGTCTGGGGGTATCATCCCAAAGCCTTGCCAAATGGAATGGTATAGCACATAAAGCACCCATCAGACCCGGAAATAAGCTGGTTGCTTGGAATAAACCCAAGGGCTCAAAATCCACCCGTGAGCAAACAAGACGTAAACTCGCTTATAAGGTTAGAAAGGGTGACTCTTTAGCCAGAATTGCCGACAAATTTGATATTCGAGTGACTGATATTGTTCATTGGAATAACGTCAATACTAAAAAATACCTACAACCGGGGGATAAACTAACGCTGTATGTTGATGTAAGGAACATAAACTAAGGCAACCTGAGGAACCTTTTCATGTGCAGAAGCTCTGCTCACCAGAGCGCAGCTAAAGCCCGATACCGCCCCCTTAAGTAGAGCTACCCGCTGTTGTTTCCCTGTGACTTTTGGTTCAGAGCCATCTGGGCCTGCGTGGAAAAATGTCTAAATGCCTCAAACTGATCTTGCGTGAACTTCCCTCCAAAGTCGGCCCTATCTGCATAAAACAAAGCCGGCGTTCTTTCACCCACCCTTAGAACACAAACAAATGACGGTTGATCACCCAACACCTTTACAATTTCTGTTGGGTAACAATGTTGGTGCTCAGTAATAAAATTTTGATCCAACCAGAGTGCGCCCCCTTCTTCCAAAGCGTGTACAAAAATGTTGTCACTGTATGGCCCCATATCAAAGTCGAATTTTGACCGCCATACATCTGTACCCTCTCCTAAAACATATTTGGCAGTGACCCTATAGTGACTGATAAACGCAATGGCTACTCGCTCAATACCAATGCCACGATGCATGCCCTCAATGACCATTTGAAAAAGCGTATTAACGTCAATTTGCTCTGAGGCCGCCGAACTTAACTCGCGCAATATATTGAGCTGTAGTTGTGCGTCACCTTTTAAGATTTTACCGCCGCTGGCGTTTGGTGCCACGTTCTCAGCCAAATGACTCTTGCCCGGAATCAACGGGCAAATTTGCGGAGCTCCATACTGAAGCGCCACCTCGGCCGCCTTTTCTGCAGTTTCTTGAGCCGTCACCAAGCACTGCTCAGTGGGTAAATACGTATATTTAGCCATCTCATCACTGACTTTTTTAACTGCACTAGAATCCCACCCCTTTAGCGCCGCCCTACTCATACGCTCTCCGATAATCACCGCTTGCA
>CAYZQH010000305.1:1815-3530 GCA_964480055.1 uncultured Cellvibrionaceae bacterium | reverse complement strand
GTGTATGCAAAAAAGGGCAACGATCAAAAATTACAAACACAAACCAAAGCCCGCCACATTTTATTAAAACCCTCTGCCATTTTGACCAACGAGGAAGCACAGGCAAAACTCAAAACCCTACGCCAACAAATTTTAGACGGTGCCGACTTTGCCGAAATGGCCAAAGAGCATTCTGAAGATATTGGCAGCATGTTATCTGGCGGCGATTTGGGCTGGGCTGGGCCGGGTATGTTTGTACCGGCGTTTGAAAAAACCATGGCTGCCACCGATGTTGGACAAATAAGCCAACCCTTTAGAAGCCAGTTTGGCTGGCACATACTGCAAGTGACAGACCGTAAAGATGAAGACATTACTGAAGCGGTTCTAAGAGACAAAGCCGCCAGAGTATTAACCAGCCGCCGCTTTGAAGACGAGCTACAAATTTGGTTACGCGAGTTACGCGATGACGCCTTTATAGAATTAAAAATTTGATGCTGCGCCTTGTACTAACAGCAGGAGAGCCCGCGGGAATTGGCCCAGAATTATTGGTACAAATTGCACAGCAAGATTTACCCAAAAAGTTTAATTCGCTGACCCAAAGGCCGGTACAGCTTGTTGCCGTTTGTGACCCCGCCCTATTGCATCAAGCCGCCAATGCACTTGATTTACCGCTGACACTTGGGTCAGACAGTACCCCCTCGGGTAACAGTGTCATTAATGTATTGCCCACACCGTTGATGGCCCCGGTTGAGTTTGGCCAGTTAAATACCGCCAATGCACCCTACGTTTTAAAAACCTTGGAGATGGCCGCAAACGCGTGCCTAACCCAACAAGCCCATGCCTTAGTCACAGCGCCGGTACACAAGGGCGTTATTAACGATGCAGGCATAGCGTTTAGCGGCCATACCGAATTTTTTGCCGAATGTGCGGGGCGTGAGCGTGTGGTTATGATGCTAGCCACCGAGGGGTTACGCGTGGCATTAGCCACTACACACCTACCTTTAAAAGACGTTAGCGCCGCAATAACGCAGCAAAGCCTGACTCAAGTCATACAAATATTACACCGCGATTTAGTGCATCAATTTGGGCTAACCAATCCAACCATTTTGGTGTGCGGTTTAAATCCTCATGCAGGGGAAGGCGGCCACTTAGGGCGAGAAGAAATCGACATTATCGAGCCGGTATTAGCCCAACTAAAGGCCCAAGGGCTTAACCTTTTAGGCCCCTTACCTGCCGATACATTATTTACACCACACCATTTAGAAAAGGCCGATGCAGTACTGGCCATGTACCATGACCAAGGCCTGCCGGTGCTCAAATACAAAGGTTTTGGCAATGCAGTGAATATTACGTTGGGGCTGCCTTTTATTCGCACCTCGGTAGACCACGGTACAGCATTAGATTTAGCCGGCACAGGAAGCGCAAATACCGGCAGCTTACACACGGCCATCAAGCAGGCAATCATCATGGCCGAAGCGTCCACAAAGACTTAACTCGCCCAACCCTAGCGCCTTCGTGCTACCGAGCAAACTTCGCAGTCGTCTAAGTAAGATTGCGTAAATCTTTGTTAGCATAATTTACAATCAGCACCATTGAACAGCCAAAAGAGATACCCTGTACTTTGTATGAGTGACACCGCAAAACATCAAGCCCGCAAACGCTTTGGACAAAACTTTTTAGTGGACGACAATATCATCCATAAAATTGTGAGCGCCATTGCCCCCAAACCCACCGAC
>CAYZQH010000305.1:0-1715 GCA_964480055.1 uncultured Cellvibrionaceae bacterium | reverse complement strand
CTGATATTTCACTTACTCAGTTACAAAGCCAAAATTCAAGATATGCACTTTATGCTGCAAAAGGAAGTAGTAGAGCGTATGGGTGCAACGCCTGGCCAAAAAGCGTACGGACGGCTGAGTATTATGTGCCAATACCACTGCACAGTGATGCCCTTATTTGAAGTGCCACCCAACGCTTTTAGACCAGCCCCAAAGGTGGATTCAGCCATTGTGCGGCTACTGCCATGCGCTGAACCAAAATTCCCCGCCACCAACGAGCCTTTGCTCAATACGGTGGTAAAAACCGTCTTTCAAATGCGTCGTAAAACCTTACGTAACGGCTTAAAGCCACTACTAAGCACCGAACATGTCAACGCCTTAGACGTAGACTTAAATTTACGTCCAGAGGCGCTTTCTGTAGAAGATTTTGTTAATCTGAGCAACAAGATAGATCAACTAGAGCGCCAACAATGACCGACAGCAGTACCCTAGACGCCCCTGTACTAGAATCCGCCAGCCACAATACTCACGCCATGGATGTTGGGGTTAGCACGCGCTATATTGAGGGGCAATCCGCCCCGGATGAACAGCGCTATGTGTTTGCTTACACCATCACCCTAACCAATCAAAGCAAGAGCCCGACACAGCTTATTGGTCGCCATTGGGTAATTACAGACGCTAATGATGAAGTGCAAGAAGTTAAGGGCGTGGGTGTAGTTGGTCAGCAACCGGTGCTAAAACCCGGTGAAAGCTATACCTATACCAGTGGCGTGGTTATTGCGACGGACACTGGCACCATGACCGGGTCTTACCAGATGCGCAGCCTAAACAGCGTAGAGGATGAAAAGGCCCCCGCGTGTGAAACCTTTGACGCACCCATTCCGGTGTTTGGCTTAGTCACTCCAGAAAAACTCCATTAACCCCTATGGCCACCTACGCCATTGGCGATATTCAAGGCTGTTTCGAGCCGTTTATGCGGCTGTTGAAACATGCACGCTTTTCCCCAAAACATGACGTCTTGTGGGTGGCTGGCGATTTGGTCAACCGTGGCCCCAAAAACCTTGAAGTACTGCGCTATATCAAAGCGCTAGGCGCACGCACTCAAGTGGTATTGGGTAACCATGACTTGCACCTGCTTGCCGTACACGCCCAAATTAAACCGCTTAAAAACAAAGATACGCTTAACGATGTGCTTGCAGCACCCGATTGCGAGTCTTTGATTCACTGGCTTAGGCAGCTGCCTCTCGTTGTTTGCCAAGGGCCTTGGGTGATGAGCCATGCGGGTATCCCTCATGTATGGACAACTCAGCAGGCGCTTGCGTTGAGTGCAGAAGTATCCCACGCGCTTAAAGGCGCCAACCATGAGCACTTCTTAGCCACCATGTATGGCAACACGCCTCGGGCTTGGCAACCTTACCTTGAGGGCAGCACACGCTTACGGGTAATCACCAACTACTTAACTCGAATGCGCTTTATTGGCCCATCGGGGGAGCTCAACCTAGAAGCCAAAGAAGGGCTAGGGTCTACCCCATCAGGGACTCACCCTTGGTTTGAATACCCTCGTCCTGCCAGTGAACCGGCCAATACTCAATACTTATTTGGCCACTGGGCCGCATTGGAGGGCCACACAGGCAAGGATCAGTTCCATGCGTTAGATACCGGGTGCGTCTGGGGGGGAGGCCTGACCATGCTGCGCCTTGACGACGGCCAACGCTTTTTCGTGCCCGCGTAACGGC
>CAYZQH010000304.1:0-3545 GCA_964480055.1 uncultured Cellvibrionaceae bacterium | reverse complement strand
TTTGGCGTAGGGTGTAAAAAGTCATCCATAATGGCTTTTGAGATATTGCCCTTTTTGTTGAGTAGATGTTTACCAAAATTAACGTAGTGAACTTTTGCCGAGCCTTCGGCAAATTGCTTCAGTATGGCGTTGGTGGTTTTTGCTCGTATACGGTTGGGGTGATTGGCCTTTTCCTCGTAAGGTAAAATGGCGTGGTTAATAATATGCGCATTGGGGAAGGCGGTTTGTAAACGTTCTATTACGGTTCCTACGCCCAAGGCAGTTTGTTCGGGGGTATGTTTGCCTAGGTTTAAATTATTGACACCAATCATTAATACGACGACTTTGGGGTTTAAACTCCCTGCAGCACCATGGTCTAAACGCCACAAAAGGTTTTGCGTCATATCTCCGCCAATGGCCAAATTCACGCTTTTGTATTGACCAAATATTTTTTGAAACACCGCTTGGTATTTTTCGTTCCAGCCCCAGCTTTCTGTAATTGAATCACCAATAAATACCAATTCGGTGTCGTCTTTTTTTGCCGCTTCAATATCATCTGCGTGGTGACGGTACCATGTAGCAGTAGTCATCCATTCGTATTCGGTAAGCCTTGGGGATGGTGTGGTTGAGGTGGGTGTTGCATAAGTTTTAAAAGACCACAAAGTATTGAGCAGTAAGCAAAGTAGTATCGCGGTTGATTTATATTTAAGCAGTTTCATGGTGAAGCCTTACACGTTAGTGAGTAAGAAGCGTGAGTGTAGTAGTGGGTTGAGTATAGTACTGTGGGTAAAGCGCTATGGCAAAAGCCGTAAAGTAAAACAGTGCTACAATCGGCGCCCGAATATACAGGTATAACACAGCATGCAAGAGACGATATCTATTAACCAAATGGATGCCATTCTTGGTGAGGCCGGTCAGTTTAGTTGCGTGGAGTGGCTGTTGGGTGCCAACCATTTGCCATATGGGGCATATGAGCAGTGGCGCCGTGGTGAGGTGGAGTATTTAACGGAGGTTATTGGGCTTGATACTCAAGCGCTGGAGGAGCTGGTGCAACGAGTATCGGTTTTAGCCCGGGATTTAAAGCTGGCGGAGCAAGAGCAAACCTATTATGCATGGCATAAAGATATGGCACCGTTGAAGTTAGCGCGTGGCGCCCGGTTAAATCAAGGTTTAGGGCAGATGTGGAAGCGCCCAGAAGATATGCCTCAGCTTGACCTGTTTATGGATAACGCCGCAGTGGTATGTGAAAACCAAGTGCAATTGGATTTGGCCGCTAAGAGCGTCACGCAAGCCAGGGCCTCTTTGCAGAAATTAACACAACTTAACCCAGGTAATGAAAAGTTAGGCGCGTACCAAGACCTAATCAATTACGCAGAGCACTGTGAGGCCCATGTTTACTTAAACGCCGAGGAAGTTGAAGAAGAGCTTCAGGGCTTGATGGGTGAGGTGGCCCCGTTAGCAAAAGACGCGTTAAATCATTATGCGCGTGATTACTTAGCCGGCCCATGGCGGCGCTTAGCTGAGGCATTGCCTCAAACTGAGTGCCACCAATGGCCCTTGCACAGTACCTATGCGTTGAGTCAAATCCCCGATTGGGCCGCAGTACAAACACACGCGGAGAGTTGTAATCATTTGTATACCACCGCGGAGCTAATGGCGCTATTGGCCACCGCGTATTTTTACAGCCAGGACCCAAGTAAAGGGTATTTAATGTGGGGGCTTATTGCCGAGCGCTTCCCTGACTATGCGGATGTTAATTTACCCAAGGCTGGCATTGCACTTACCGAATTGTGGGATGGTTTTTTAGCGTTTGATGAGCACTGGCCTAATGAATGGTTTTTGGGCTATTTGATGATCCAAAAACCAGGCCTGGTGCACAGTATAGAGGCGCTACCCTCACGGGCGGGTGTGCCGATTAAAACCAGCGTCAACCAAACGGTTGCCGCCTTGGTCTACGCCAAATTAATGGACGAGGATCAGTCGTTACACAGAGCGCAGCTTAAAACCTTAGCGCCGGTGTTATTGCGCTGCTTTATGAATAAGCGCGATTGGTTTGTGAGCGGTAGAAGCGGATGATTGACTACCTGCTTCGCTCGGTGCTATTTAACTATAATGACCCAACTCCTACGCAGGTTCACTACTGGTCGGGTTCCTAAGAGCGAGTGCACAATAGGCTATTATGTCCAGCATCGAATTGAGTGTGTTTTCCAGCCGTTTATCTGCGGTTTGTGAAGAAATGGGCGCATCCCTTCAGCGCTCGGCCTTTTCCCCCAATATTAAAGATAGGCTGGATTACTCCTGTGCACTGTTTACCGCAAAGGGCCAACTCTGTGCGCAAGCGGCGCATATCCCCGTTCATCTTGGCAGCATGGCGTTTGCCATGGCAGGCATTGTGCAAACGTGTCAATGGCAAGCCGGAGATGTACTGATTGTGAATGACCCGTACCTAGGAGGCACTCATTTACCGGATGTGACCGTCATTGCGCCCGTGTTTGTTCACAATACTTGCGTCGCCTTTGCGGCTAATCGAGCGCACCACGCCAATATCGGTGCCAGTGCGCCCGGGTCCATGCCTATTGCAACTCATTTAGAAGAGGAGGGTGTGATCATTCCTCCTACTCTGCTGATTCGTGATGGCGCCTGGCACGAGTCGGTGTTAGATCGCTTAAGTGGCAATGGGCAAGATACACAATCGGTTGGAGATTATCGCGCGCAAGTCAGTGCCTGTCAGCTGGGTGTAAAGCGGGCGCAAGCGTTAGTGACTGTATACGGTCAGCAGAGTTTTACTCAACACCTAACGGCTTTAAATGACTACTCTAAAAAATTGGCCTTAAAGGCCTGGGCGAGTATTCCAAATGGAGAATACGTTTTTAACGATGTGATGGATGGCGACGGCATCCGTGATGGAAAAGTCCCTATTGCGGTAAAACTCACCGTATTGGATGGCGTCATAGAGGCAGACTTTGCAGGCACGGCAGATCAAGTGACGGGCAATATCAATTGCCCCTTGTCTGTCACGGCAGCAGGTGTGTACTACGCATTACGTTGTTTGTTGCCGTCATATGCCCCAGCGTGTGCAGGTACCTTTGAGCCAATAACCATCAGGGCTCCAGAGGGAAGCTTGGTCAATGCAGTGCGCCCAGCTGCGGTGGCTGCCGGGAATGTAGAAACCTCTAGTCGTATTGTGGATGTTGTGCTGGGGGCGCTGGCGCAAGCGTTGCCTCATAAAATACCCGCAGCAAGCCAAGGTACCATGAACAATATTGCCATGGGTGCAAAAGCCTCCAAAGGGAGGGCGGCTTGGAACTACTACGAAACTCTGGGCGGTGGTGGTGGGGCTGGCCCTAACGGCAACGGCCTTAGCGGCCGCCAAACACATATGACCAATACTTTGAACACGCCCGTAGAAAGCTTAGAGCAACATTACCCCGTACGTGTAACACAATATGCTTTGCGCAGAGGGTCTGGTGGCAAAGGTGAAAGTGTTGGTGGCGACGGGGTTGTGAGGTCTTTCCAGTTTTTGGCCCCAGCGCAAGCCACGCTGCTGACCGAGCGCAGAGACTCTG
>CAYZQH010000303.1:0-3561 GCA_964480055.1 uncultured Cellvibrionaceae bacterium | reverse complement strand
GGCCAACTTGTCTTCAAGCACGGCCATACCCTTATCTAGGGTTTTAGCAAATTGCTCTTCTTCGGCTAACAACACCTTTTTGATTTGAGGCTTTTTGTTTATTAGCTCGGGATACGCGGCGCCCATTTGGTCCGCCAACGCATCTACCAATGTGCTAAAAAATGCTTGCTCTTGCCCGAGTTTGTGGCCGTGACGAATAGCGCGGCGAATGATTCTACGTAACACGTAACCACGCCCCTCATTGGAGGGTAAAACCCCATCAGACACCAAAAATGAACAAGAGCGAATATGATCTGCAATCACGCGCAGAGATTTGTTGCCTAAATCCTCACACCCTGTGGCTTGGGCCGCGGCTTTTAGGAGTGCTTGAAACAAGTCTATCTCGTAGTTGCTATGAACATTTTGCATAACCGCAGCAATGCGCTCTAAGCCCATACCTGTATCAACGGAGGGTTTGGGCAATGGCACAAGCTCACCACCTGGCTGGCGTTCGTACTGCATGAACACCAAATTCCAAATTTCAATGTAGCGGTCTAAATCGTCACTTTCACTGCCAGGCGGCCCCCCGGGTACATCTGCACCATGATCATAAAATATCTCAGAGCTTGGGCCGCAAGGGCCGGTATCGCCCATTTGCCAAAAATTATCTTCATCCAAACGCGAGAAGCGCTCTGCGCTCACGCCCATTTCTTTTAACCAAATGTCCGCCGCTTCGTCATCACTGATATGAACCGTCACCCAAAGGCGCTCTTGGGGCAGTTTCAAAACCTGCGTTAAAAACCCCCAAGCAAAAGCGATGGCATCGCGCTTAAAGTAGTCGCCAAAACTGAAATTGCCTAACATTTCAAAAAATGTATGGTGGCGTGCGGTATAGCCTACGTTCTCTAGGTCATTGTGCTTGCCACCGGCTCTGACACAACGTTGCGAACTGGTAGCGCGTGAATAATTGCGTTTATCGCCACCCAAAAATACGTCTTTAAATTGCACCATGCCGGCATTGGTAAACAATAACGTCGGGTCATTACCTGGTACCAAAGAGCTGCTGGGTACAATGGTATGACCCTGACTCTGAAAGTACGATAAAAATGCATCGCGTATTTCTGCGCTTTTCATAAAGTGGAACCTTAAGGAATGGGGTCTGCACGGCCAGCCTGAATTTTGGGCCGAATTTACAAAGCCGCTAAGTATAAGCGGCCTGAAAGGATGTTGCACTCACGTGGCGCAAATTAGCGATGATCCACGCAATTACAGGCTTTTAGGGCTAAATTATCCGTTATTTCATCCCTAATGAGCCTTCGCTAAAAGTCTTGCTGGCCAATAAATGGATATGCAAATGGAACACTGTTTGCCCAGCACCTTCACCGTTATTTATCACCAAGCGAAACGCCTCGTCTACGCCCAGAAGCCTTGCTATCTCCCCTGCTTTGACCATCAGGTGCCCGAGCATGGCTTGGTCTTGCTCTGTGGCATCAGCAACCTTCGGCAGTGGCTTTTTGGGGATGATCAACACGTGGGTGGGCGCTTGGGGTTGAATATCCTTAATACAAACACACACATCATCTTGATAAATAAACTCTGATGGAATCTCTCCATTGATAATTTTAGTAAATATAGTGGGTTCAGGCATAAAACCTCCGTCAAAATCAAAGAGCCGCATAAAAATCACGAACAGAAGCCAAATTTGAGCGCCTTAAAAACAACCATTAACCGACCTAGGGGCGGCTATAGCACCCAGGCTTGGCTTTCACTTCTGAATATTCGCTCACAATTAGGCTTGAAACTTTTCTTTTTCTTCTAGGGTGATCTGACGCGCCTCAGACTCAAGCATTACGGGGATATCATCCCGTATTGGATATGCCAGGCCACTGGTTACACATACCAACTCTTGATTGCCTTCATCATAAATCAAGGGGGCTTTACTCACCGGGCATACCAGTATGCTTAATAATTTTTTATCTAACATAGCTAACCTATTGCTTTCGTCTTTATTCAGGTGCGTGAGGTTTGGGCATAGGGGTATTTGCCATTAATACACCTGGGTCTATGCGCTGATCAAACCAGTTCATTCGCCAATCTAAATGCGGGCCCGTTGCACGGCCAGAAGCACCGACTTGAGCAATGACTTGCCCCTGGTCAATACGCGCGCCCACATCCACAAGCACTTTATGCAAGTGGATAAAGGTAGATGATACCCCATGCCCATGATCCAATATAAGCGTACCACCAGAATAGTATAAATCTGGCTCTGCCAAAGTAACCACTCCGCTGGCAGGGGCAATTACATTTGTACCGGTGGGCGCAGCAATATCAATCCCATAATGAGGGGACCTGGGCACGCCATTATAAAACCGCTGACTGCCGTATACCCCGGTAATAGGCCCCGTAAGCGGCCAGATAAAGTCCGACAAAAAGTCTAAGCGGTCATCATTTATTCGGCGAGCCTTTCGCACCTTGGCCGCCTCTGCGGCAATACGGCTGGTCACCTCTTTAGGCGGAGTGACATGCTTTTTGGCCACGCCTTCTATTTTTTGAATGTTGTATTTTCGTTGAGTAACACTTGTACTGACCTCAACAGGGCTTTGTGCATGCTGTTTAATCACAACGCTCACTGTTGCTGCGGCGTTACGCCCAAGGCCAAAAACAAAACGCCCGTCTTTTGTAAGCAAAACCTCCTTACCCATAACCGTAATTGATTCTATAGAAGACGCCTGATCAACTTGCCCGACTATCATGCCGCCTTGCGTAAACTCGCCACTGAATGTGACTTTTGATGGCCGAACCACTTCCCCAGGATTATCTGTAGTATTCATCTCGGGTTGTAGGCCCGCACAGGCTGATAAAGGCATAACGAAAGAAAGAGCCCAAACTGCCAAGGACATAACTTTAAAGCCAGACTGTTGCTGCATGCTCACGCCACCTTTTATCATGTTATTCATTTTTTAATTGTTCAAGCTCTTCGTTTAAACCCAACCATGTTTCTTCAAGCTCGGACTCTTCAACTTTAGCCTCGCCTTGCTGTTTGAGTAGCTCAGTTAACTTGTCAGGCTCGCCTTCATACAAGTTAGAATCGGCCAACTGTTCGTTGAGTTTGGCCAGCTGAGCATGAACTTTCTCTAGCGATTTGTCTATTTTTTTAATCTTTTGCGCTATGGGCTTTAAGGCGTCACGTTTGGCCGCCGCGGCCTGCCTTTCAGCTTTCTTATCTACCTTAGCAGAAGCGCTGGGCTTACCCGTCCCTTTAGAAGAGGAGGTTTGAGTTTGCCCACCGTTTTGTAAATACTGATAGTAATCCTCTAAATCGCCATCAAACGTTTGCACCTTGCCGTGATCTACCAACCAAAATTGATCCACCGTATTTTTAATTAAATGGCGGTCATGCGAGATCATGACCACTGCACCTTCAAAAGCTTGTAGTGCAACGGTCAGTGCGTGTCGAACCTCTAGATCCAGGTGGTTAGTAGGTTCATCCAGCAGTAATAAATTCGGTTTTTGCCACGCTAAAATGGCCAGCGCCAAGCGTGCTTTTTCACCGCCAGAAAAATGCTCTATAGGCTCAAAAAC
>CAYZQH010000302.1:0-3564 GCA_964480055.1 uncultured Cellvibrionaceae bacterium | reverse complement strand
TAGAGATCGCCCCAACACACCAACGCTTACAAATGACGCCCAAAGTAGGTTTGGTATTAGCGAACATTCATGAGATTGGCAGGAGAAAATTGGTCGGTGAAAATTCGCGCTGTTTCATCCCAATTCTTATCATTTGATATAACATTTAACATGTGGCTTGGGTTTGATATGTAAGCTGTTAAAGAAGTCAACTTAGACATCACAGTAGCCTTCAATACGTTAGGGTCACACGCTTTATCTTTGTACGCCACAATCGTTCTTACGGTTGAGGAGCGCATGGAGCAAAAACCTTTGAAAACAGAATCGTAAGTAACAGACTCAGAATGATAAAAATCTTTAAAGGAAAATGTGTTCGATAGCAGTACGCCCCCTGGCTTCATTATCGATTTTACTTCCTGTAAAAACTCCTGCGTTGTCAAATGCTCTGGAATATACTCCCCATTAAACGCATCCAATAGCACCACATCATATTGCGCACCTTTCGCCACCTGTTTTTTGATGAAAAACCGCGCATCTTGAATAACCACCTGATTACGCTCGCCCGCTGTAAAGCCCATGTAATCGCGGGCGGCCTCCAGCATTTTTGGGTCAATCTCCACGGTCGTCACATCCATATTTTTAAAATAAGAATGAATAGCGGTAGGCATGGTTCCACCACCCAAGCCAACACTGAGTATCTTTTGCCCGTCTGGCTGGGTTGCCAATACAGACATCATTGCCTTTGAATAGAAAAACAATAATTCTGAGGGCGCCGCTTTAAGATAGCAACTTTGAGAATTATAGGGGTTACGCTTATTTTTTAAGCGTACGCACCGCGTGCGGCTGTTCTCTATTACCGTCACATTGCGGTATAAAGATTTGTATTCATGCAGTACTTGCTCCCCATACGACTCTGCCATAACAGGGCAGGCGAATATCATAAACAGGCCGAACAAACTTAAGGGTACTTCTGAAAATAGTAATTTTTGTTTGAGTGCAAGAAAGTACCGCCCACAGAACCGCAGTTTACGTGCAGTAAATGAGGATTTGCGGACGGAACTGACGCAGCAATCGAATAAAAAGTGCATTTTTAGAGGTGCCCTTAATGGTGTTATACGCATTTTACTTCCTCAAAACCGTTGTGAGCACGCCAACAAGCGCTGCTACCGTTAGCATCCCCACATTGAAATACATAATGGTGCTTACTTCATAGATGGCCACCCACCAAAATGAGGTGATCAAGGTACCCAAAGCCGAGCCCAAGGTGGAAACCAAATAAAGCATTCCCGCATAATTACCCACCTCGTTTATCTCACTGGAGATACTGCGTATGGCAATGGGCGATACCATACCTAAAATGGCCGTGGGCAGCAGGTAAAGCATTAGGGACGCCAATAGAGACCCACTGCGTGGGTCATTGGTATGATCAAACATCCAATTTAAAACACCATCTGCCGTAAATTGTAAAATTGCTACTAAAACTGCAGACACGGCAAACAACACGGCCAGTACTTTTAAGCCATGGTACCGAACAGAGAGCTTCCCGCCCACGCCGTAGCCAATGGATAATCCAACCATAAATGTAAAGATCAAGCTGCCCCAGACGTAAACACTGCTGCCAAAATACGGGGCCAGTATTCGCCCCCCGAGCATCTCTACACTCATGATGGCAAACCCAGACACAAAGGCCATGAGCAATATTAGGTAGTTACTTTTAACAAACATCATAAAATTCGCTCGTAGAACCCGGCCAAAAGGAGCGAGGTTATATAAAAAGGCGCGGGCGGGCAACGACGACCATCGAATTTGCTAAGCACGTTCATATGTGCCCCACCTTCGTTGGGGTGGACCTGCCTTCTCCTAGCATGCTTTTCATGGCGAACTACCTCATTTGGACAAATCATTGAATTCTCTGGTCTAGCTGGTACCCTGCGCGGCATATACCCCTTCCACTATCTAACGCATCGTCTTTGACTGAGGGCCCTCTTCCATGGCGCAATACGTTTACACAATGAACCGCGTAGGCAAAGTTGTCCCGCCTAAGCGTGAAATCCTAAAAGACATATCACTGTCCTTCTTTCCTGGCGCAAAAATCGGTGTTCTTGGCCTCAACGGCGCGGGTAAATCTACGTTATTGCGCATCATGGCTGGCGTAGATCAAGAGTACCAAGGCGAAGCGCGCCCAATGCCAGATATAAAAGTGGGCTACTTACCGCAAGAACCGCAGCTCAACCCAGATAAAGATGTGCGCGGCAATGTGGAAGAAGGTGTGCAAGAAGCTGTAGACGCCTTGGCTGGCCTAGAGGCCATCTATGCGGCCTATTCCGAGCCAGACGCAGATTTTGACGCGCTGGCTAAAGAGCAAGAAAAATTCGAAAACACCATACAAGCTTGGGATGCACACAACCTAGACCACACCCTAGAAGTTGCCGCCGACGCCTTACGCCTGCCAGCGTGGGATGCTGATGTATCCAAGCTTTCTGGCGGTGAAAAACGCCGGGTTGCCCTCTGTAGGTTATTGCTCTCTCGCCCCGACATGTTATTGCTAGATGAACCCACCAACCACTTGGATGCAGAATCCGTGTTTTGGCTAGAGCAATTCTTAGTAAACTTCGCAGGCACTGTGGTAGCCATCACCCATGATCGTTACTTTTTAGATAACGCCGCTGGCTGGATTTTAGAACTCGACCGGGGCCATGGTATCCCTTATGAGGGTAACTACTCCACCTGGTTAGAAACCAAAGAGCAGCGCTTGGCACAAGAAGAGCGCACAGAAGTCGCCCAACAAAAAGCCATTAAAGCAGAGCTAGAATGGGTACGCCAAAACCCCAAGGGCCGCCACGCCAAAAATAAAGCACGCTTGGCACGTTTTGAAGAGATGCAATCTCAAGAGTTTCAGCAGCGCAACGAAACCAATGAAATTTACATTCCACCCGGAGAGCGCTTGGGTGACAAGGTTATTGAGTTTCACAACGTACGCAAAGGCTTTGGGGATAACTGCTTAGTTGAGAATTTAAGCTTTGCTATTCCCAAAGGCGCCATTGTTGGGATAGTGGGCGGCAACGGAGCGGGTAAATCCACCCTCTTTCGCATGATTGCAGGCACAGAAAAACCTGATGCAGGCGATATTGTCATTGGCGACACCGTAAACGTGGCCTATGTAGAGCAAGGGCGCGAAAACTTAGAAGATAATCTATCGGTGTGGGAGGCTGTATCAGGCGGGCAAGACAACCTTAAAATTGGCAATTATGAGGTCAGCTCACGCTCCTACGTGGGTCGATTTAATTTTAAAGGCACAGACCAACAAAAACGCGTTGGAGAGCTGTCCGGTGGTGAGCGCGGCCGCTTGCATTTGGCCAATACATTAAAACAAGGTGCCAACGTACTTTTACTGGATGAACCCTCCAACGACTTAGATGTGGAGACTTTGCGTGCACTAGAAGAAGCCATCACCGCATTCCCCGGTAGTGCGCTTATTATTTCTCATGACCGCTGGTTTTTGGATCGCGTGGCCACTCATATCATGGCCTACGAAGGCGACAGTGACGTGGTGTTTTTTGAAGGCAATTACACAGAGTACCACGA
>CAYZQH010000301.1:0-3569 GCA_964480055.1 uncultured Cellvibrionaceae bacterium | reverse complement strand
GCTGAGCAAGTAGAGATTCATGCAAAATATTCAGGTTATATCGCCAGGCAACAAGACGATATAGACCGCATGAAAGCCAGTGAAAATACGCTAATTCCCGAAAGTTTTGATTACACGGTGGTAGAAGGTTTATCAAACGAGGTGAAACAAAAGCTGATTGATGCACGCCCCACAACCTTAGCGCGTGCATCACGAGTACCGGGCGTGACACCGGCGGCGGTATCGCTGTTGTTAGTGACGCTAAAAAAACGTGGCCTACTAAAAAAAGTGGCCGCGGTTAATGAATAATGCCTACAAAAACGACGATTGGATCAACGAACGCGAGGTGTTAACGCGGGGGTTAACCAGTTTAGGTTTAGAGCACTTTGCAAACACCACAAACACGCTGATGGAATACGTTCAAATGTTGGCCAAGTGGAATAAGGCCTACAATTTGTCGGCTATACGTAACCCCTTAGATATGGTGCGTTTACATTTGTTAGATAGCCTTGCCATATTGCCACACCTAAATCCACGCTATACCGGTGCAACACACTGGCTGGATGTGGGGACCGGTGGCGGTTTACCCGGTATGGTTATGGCCATTTGTCGGCCAGATTGGGAGCTGGTGCTGCTTGATAGCGCCGGCAAAAAAACCCGCTTTTTACAACAATGTGTACAAGCGTTAGGCCTAAGTAATGTCGAGGTTATTCATGCGCGTGCCCAGCAAGTGCAGTTTCAACAAAAAGCCGATGCTGTGATCAGCCGTGCATTTGCAAGCCTAGAAGATATGACCGCATGCACATCACACTTAATAAAGCCTGAGGGTGTATTTTGGGCAATGAAAGGCCAAATACCCGGCGACGAGTTGAGCCAAGTGGCAAAAGTCTATAAGGTCACTCAGTCATTGACGTTAGAAGTACCGGGGGTGGAAGCAGAGCGTTGTTTGATCGCTTTGCAGCCACACCTTTAATTATAAAGACCCAACAAAAAGGTTTCGCGTGGCACATATTTACGCAATTACCAATCAAAAAGGTGGTGTGGGTAAAACCACTACCTCGGTGAATTTGGCGGCCAGTTTGGCGGCAACCAAAAAAAAGGTGCTATTAGTCGATGTGGACCCACAAGGTAATGCCACCATGGGCTGCGGCGTGCAAAAATCCGAGTTGGCGTTTAGCGTCTATGACGTGTTGATGAATTTATCCTCCCCTGAGCAGGCGATTGTAAATATTGAAGAATCTGGCATCAGTATTTTGGGTGCAAACGCGGATTTAACCGCGGCAGAAGTTCAGTTATTGGACGAAGAGAACAAAGAGCATCGCCTGGCTGACGCTTTAAGCAAAGTTAAAGATCAATTTGACTATATTCTGATTGATTGCCCACCTTCATTGAACATGTTAACTGTGAATGCCTTGGTGGCTTGTAAAGGCGTGATTATTCCAATGCAGTGCGAATATTATGCCTTAGAGGGCCTGTCTGCATTGATGGATACTGTCGATACCATTACCCAAGCGGTGAACCCAAATTTGAAAGTGGAAGGCATATTGCGAACCATGTACGATCCGCGTATGAGTTTAACCGCAGAGGTGTCCACTCAATTAACAAAACATTTTGGGGATACGGTTTACCGCACCTGTATTCCTCGCAACGTTCGCTTGGCCGAGGCCCCAAGTTTTGGCCTGCCAGTGATTATCTATGACAAACAATCCAAAGGTGCTTTGGCGTATTTGGCGCTTGCGGGAGAAATTATCCGTCGAAATGAAACGGAACGATCATCATCTCAAATGGCGTAACCCATTTTTAAGTAGGGCACTATGACAAAAATAAAACGTAAAGGCCTTGGGCGTGGGTTAGATGCATTATTGAGTGCTAATACCAAGCCAGTTGCTGAAGGGCAACAAGCGGACGCTAAACCCGCGTCTAAAGACGGTATGTTAACAGAGCTGCCGGTCGAGTTTTTACAGCGCGGAAAGTATCAACCGCGCCGCGACATGCAACAAGAAGCCCTGCAAGAATTGGCCGAATCCATAAAAAGCCAAGGGGTTATGCAGCCCATTGTGGTGCGCCCCATTAGCGATACGCAGTATGAAATTATTGCAGGCGAGCGCCGATGGCGTGCAAGCCAACTGGCTGGGCTAGATAAAATCCCAGCAGTTATTCGCGAAGTGCCCGACGAAGCTGCCATTGCCATGGCGCTGATAGAAAACATTCAACGTGAAGACTTAAACCCCGTTGAAGAAGCCATCGCGCTCAAGCGCCTGCAAGATGAGTTTGAATTAACCCATCAGGAAGTGGCAGAGGCCGTTGGTAAATCTCGTACAGCAGTGTCCAACACCTTAAGGTTACTAAACTTATGTACTGAGGTTCGCACGTTGTTAGAGCATTGCGATATTGAAATGGGCCATGCGCGTTGTTTGCTAACACTGGCGCCTGAAGATCAAAAATATTTAGCCAATCAGGTGGTTGCTAAGGGTTTGTCTGTTCGCCAAACAGAGGCCTTGGTTAGAAAGTTTCAAACGGACAAAAACGGAGAGCCCAAGGGTGAAGACGCACCAAGCGCCGATATTGTAAAGTTACAAGATAGCTTGTCAGAAAAAATAGGCGTGCCGGTCAATATTCAACACAGTGCTAAAGGCGCAGGGAAGTTGGTTCTAAAATACAGTAGCCTTGACGAGTTAGATGGAATATTAAACCACATGGGGTACGAGCAATAAGCCAGGCTGATTGCTCTTAAGTTATTTATCTTTAATCATTAAAAAAACTTACTTATTGAAAACCCTAATGAGTAGGTTTCGAGTTCAGTGTAAGGGTGATAAAACTGAGCACCAATCTCATCCCCCCCGCGAGAAAGCTCTACTGGCTCGCTTTGCTCTATTTCCGTATATTCGTAGATTAAATTTATTCCCAGTAACCAATCATGCGGTAGGGTTTTAGCCACATATAAGTTAGTGGTTAATGTGTAATCTAAGCCCATGTGAATATTAGAGTTATCGTAGGCATTGTCAAAGTCAACGTGCATATAGGAGCTAAAGGCCATTTTAGCGTTGAATCGAAAATCTACTAGCCAGCGGCCAGAGTCAACTACCGTTTGTTTAAAACCAATAAAGCCTTGTTTTTGTTTTAGAGATTCAGTTAAGGAAGATGTATTAGAGCTTGACGCATAGATAAGGCGGTCGCGCGTGTTTACTTCATAACCCAAATAGACCACGGTTGTTTCTATAGTCTTGCCAAAAATATACTGGTCACTTTCTAAAACGTAGTCAGTTAGTGCATTAATATGATTGCCAAATTGCGTAAACCCCGAATAATCCAGAGTGTTCTCGCTGGCTGCGTGAATGTATTCAAAGTAGAACGTGTTGGGTTTTTGGTAACCCAAAGAAAAGCTATAGCCGGGCAGCTCGCCAGACTCTTTATTAATGACTATTCCTTTGTCCCACTCCACAAACGTGGCGTAATTAAGTCGGTGTGAAAGATCAAAAAAAACACCGTCCCGAGCAAGGCAAATATCGCTCAGAAGCAGTGCGAAAAGGAACAAGGTTCGGTGCAACATGATTCACCTTACTGCGCTAATACTTTCCCTGCAGTTACGC
>CAYZQH010000300.1:0-3620 GCA_964480055.1 uncultured Cellvibrionaceae bacterium | reverse complement strand
CCTACTATTGGCGCTTGGTGGGGTACTGTTGGTAGGCGCGGTGGGGACATTTATTAATACCAGCACAGGGAAGCACAATATAGCGTCTAAGCTGCCTAAAGATATTACTTAACAGCCCTGGGTCATACTCGGCTACGCACGCTTAACTATTGGGCTCACCCAAACTGTCCGCCATGCCAGTACTTTGGCCGTCTAAACTGGTTGTATTTTTTTTCTTCCAATACGCCTTTAGTTTTTCATCACCCAACTCTCTTGCCCAATCTGTGAGCGCTTCACGCTCTTGTACATAATCATAAAAGGGCACGCTCTTGCCGCAAGAGTTTTGTACTAAATCCACCTGCATATCAAAAATTTGGCGCGCACCCGGGTTAGGCGGGAACTGCTCATACAAACTTGCCCATCCTGCCTCGCCTTTGTGAATAACCTTAGCCGTTCCATATAAGCGTAAAATCAACGGTGCACCTTCAAACGCACAAAACATTAACGTCATACGTGGGTGTGTTTGCACGTGCGCAGCCGTTTCATTACCACTGCCAGTCATGCTTAACCAAATTACTCGGTTGTTATCCAACACCCGTAATGAATCCATCCCCTTTGGGGACATATTCACGCGGCTAGAGCCTGTTGCCGTTGCTACAAAAAATAGCTTTTGGTCGCTTATAAACTTCAAATGAAACTCATTGAGCGCTTCAAATTTGCTGCCCATAATCACTCCTTAATAATTAACGCCCACCGCTTACATCAATAAAAGTGCCCGTACAGTAACTGGCTTGATCAGAGGCCAGCCAATAAATGGCCTTTGCCACTTCGTCTGCTTGCCCACCGCGCTGCATAGGCACTTTATTTTTTAAGCGATCTACACGATCTGGCTCACCACCCGATGCGTGCAGCTCGGTATAAATAATACCGGGGCGTACCGCATTGACGCGAATGCCTTGGTCGGCCACTTCTTTGGCAAGGCCAATCGTTAGGGTATCTACCGCCGCTTTAGAGGCCGCATAATCCACGTACTCATGGGGCGACCCTAAGCTGGCTGCCACAGAAGATACATTCACAATACTACCACCCGCGCCACCGTATTTTTTAGCCATAGCCTGAACCGCATATTTTGAGCATAAAAAACTGCCCGTGACATTGGTGGCCAATGTGGCATTAATACGCTCGGCACTCATTAACTCTACCGACGTATGAGGCTTTAATATGCCCGCATTATTGATGAGCGCAGTAGGAGGCCCCCAATGGTCGGTAACGGTTTTAAATAAATTCACCACATCGCCTTCATTACTCACATCGCCTTTTACGGTAATGGCTTGACCGCCAGCCTGGTTTATCTCCGTTATTACTTGCTGCGCCCGTGCCTCATTGATCAAAAAATTAATGGCCACTTTATACCCATGCTTGGCAAATAGGCGCGCAGTAGCTGCACCAATCCCGCGGCTACCTCCGGTAATTATGGCTATTTTATTACGCTCATTCTGACAATCATTACTTCTTATATCGGACACAAGCACCTCTTTTTTCCAGTAAACTTTACCACCCCCGAACCGGTAAAAGTCAACAACAAACTTGAAGCAACCCAACACCAAAGATCATACCGCAGGGCTTATAAAAATCCTCTGACCCTCGATAAACTACAGCCGCCACGCTTAAAAGCTGGCATAATCCCGGCTTTTACTTAAGCCATACTATGTTTGCTTTTTTCGAAGGGTTACTAAAGCCCTTTCGCACCCCCCCAGTAACTCAGCCCCCCACCACCATATGGGCATTTTGCCGCCATTATATGCGTGGGAGTGAGCCGTACCTAATTACCATGGCCCTTTTTACCGCGATTATTGCCGTGATAGAGGTATTGCTGTTTCAGTTTTTAGGGGACTTGGTGGATCTATTGAGTACCCACACGCCGCAAACACTGTTTACTGAAGCCAAACCTCAGTTGATTGTTATTAGCGTGGTTACCTTGCTGGGCTTACCGCTCAGCATTGCCTTTCATTCGTTATTATTTCATCAAACACTGATAGGTAACTTCCCTATGGCCATTCGCTGGCAAGGGCACAGGTACCTACTGGGGCAAAGCTTAGAATATTATCAAGATGAATTTGCCGGGCGTATTGCAACTAAATTAATGCAAACGGCGCTGGCCGTACGCGAGACAGTACTAAAGCTGCTGGATGCCTTTTTATTTGCCGGCGTATTTTTTGTGGGCATCATAGTTATGTCTGGGAAAATGGATTGGCGTTTGGCCATTCCGTTTTTGGTCTGGCTTGCAAGCTACATAGCGCTGCTGACGTATTTTATTCCACGCCTAAAAACCATTGCCACCAAACAAGCCGACGCACGCTCGGAAATGACTGGCCGCATTGTAGATACCTACACCAATATCACCACAGTTAAATTATTCTCTCATTCACAGCGTGAGGCTGAATACGCACGCTCTAGCATGCAAAATTTTTTAGGTACTGTGCACCCTCAAATGCGTTTAGCCACGCAATTTCACACCAGCGTGTGGGTACTAAACGCCTTACTTATTTTTAGCGTATGCGCCTTGGCGGTGTATTTGTGGACGCTAAGCACCATTAGCACCGGTGCCATTGCTGCCGCTGCCGCAGTAGTGATGCGTTTATACGGCATGAGTCAATGGATCATGTGGGAGGTGTCTAGCCTGTTTGAGAATATTGGCACAGTGCAAGATGGCATCAATAGTTTGTCTGTGCCGCAAACGGTAACCGACAAACCCAGCGCGCCCAAACTTACCGTGCAGCACGGCGCCATAGTGTTTGACAGCATGAGTTTTCATTACGGCAAAGACTCTGGCGTAGTGGATAATTTTAATTTAACCATTAAAGCGGGTGAAAAAATTGGGTTTGTGGGGCGCTCGGGCGCGGGTAAATCCACGTTGGTGAATTTACTATTGCGCTTTTATGATGTTGAAGCTGGCACAATTACCATAGATGGGCAGAATATTTCGGGCGTACAACAAGAAAGTTTACGCAGCCAAATTGGCATGGTCACGCAAGACACCTCGTTACTGCACCGCTCAGTGCGCGACAATATTTTATACGGCCGTCCAGAAGCCACTGAAGCAGAGTTACAAAACGCGGCAAAGCAAGCCAAAGCCTGGAATTTTATTCACACCTTAGAAGACGCTAAAGGCCGCAAGGGGCTAGATGCGCACGTGGGCGAGCGCGGTGTGAAACTCTCTGGCGGGCAGCGCCAACGGATTGCCATTGCCCGTGTATTATTAAAAAACGCCCCTATTTTAATTTTAGACGAAGCCACCTCTGCATTGGATTCTGAAGTAGAAACCGCCATTCAAGAAAGCCTGTATCAACTGATGGAAAGTAAAACCGTGATCGCCATTGCCCACCGCCTTTCTACCATCGCCGCCATGGATAGGTTGATCGTACTGGATGAGGGCAAAATAGTTGAGCAAGGGACGCACCAAGAGCTATTAAATAAAGGTGGGCTTTATGCTCAACTGTGGGCCCTTCAATCGGGTGGGTTTGTGTAATACCTTGTAAGACATAAAATAATGAGAGGTAGCGCTCATGGCAAACTACATTTGCGTTTGAAACTTTTTGTCATGCAGTGCTCGGTGCGGATTGATTCCCAATATAACCGCC
>CAYZQH010000299.1:0-3625 GCA_964480055.1 uncultured Cellvibrionaceae bacterium | reverse complement strand
TTTACTCAAACAAAAACCGTTATGTGCTTTGCACACGGGTTTATTTGCCGCTATACTTGCGAACAAGCTCATTGGCCGAGCTGTTCGCCTTCCCCCTGCCGTCAATCACCCCTTGGTTTTCTGCTTTTTGATGTGCGAACGGTTTTGATGTGTTTTTGCGCCAAAACCTCTAGATCATTTGCTATTCCCCTGTTTTTTTCCTATGACTAATCTAGCAGGCATTAGCAATTACTGACGTTGAACCCATTCAATATCAAAACACAATAACAAATCTAACCCTATCACGTGGCTTAGCCACTCTCTCAACCTAACTGCAGCTACCTAACACACATGAACCTTACCGATTTAAAAACCAAACCTATTGAAGAATTGATTGACATGGCCTCCGCCGCAGGCATGGACAATTTGGCACGCTCGCGCAAGCAAGATGTTATCTTCAACCTACTGAAGCGGCACGCCAAAAGTGGCGAAGATATATACGGCGACGGTGTGTTAGAGATCCTACAGGATGGATTTGGATTTTTGCGCTCTGCCGACTCATCTTACTTGGCTGGTCCAGATGATATCTATGTTTCACCCAGCCAAATACGTCGCTTTAACTTGCGCACAGGGGATACCATCGCCGGCAAAATTCGCCCACCCAAAGAAGGCGAGCGCTACTTTGCCCTACTCAAGGTTAACGAAATTAACTTTGACAAGCCTGAGAACTCCCGCAACAAAATTCTTTTTGAGAACTTAACGCCGTTGTTCCCGCAGGAGCGTATTGTGTTAGAAGCCGGTAACGGCTCAACGGAAGATTTAACCGGTCGCATCATTGACTTAATTTCCCCCATCGGTAAAGGCCAACGCGGTCTCATTGTGGCGCCACCCAAAGCCGGTAAAACCATTATGATGCAAAACATTGCGCAAGCGATCACGCGCAATAACCCAGAAATTCATCTTATCGTATTACTCATTGACGAGCGCCCAGAAGAAGTCACCGAAATGCAGCGCTCGGTACGCGGAGAAGTGGTTGCCTCTACCTTTGATGAACCACCCTCACGCCACGTACAAGTAGCAGACATGGTAATAGAGCGCGCTAAGCGTTTGGTGGAGCACAAAAAGGATGTAGTCATTCTTTTAGACTCAATTACTCGCCTAGCTCGTGCCTACAACACTGTGATTCCGTCATCAGGCAAGGTATTAACCGGTGGTGTTGATGCACACGCGCTAGAACGCCCCAAACGTTTTTTTGGTGCGGCCCGTAATATTGAAGAAGGCGGCAGTTTATCCATTGTGGCAACTGCATTGATTGATACCGGCTCTAAAATGGATGAAGTTATTTACGAGGAGTTTAAAGGCACAGGTAACTTAGAGCTGCACCTGGACCGAAAAATGGCAGAAAAACGCGTTTACCCGGCCATTAACGTGCGCCGCTCTGGCACCCGCCGTGAAGATTTACTCATGAGCGAAGCAGAGCTTCCGCGCGTTTGGATTTTACGTAAACTGTTAAACGATATGGAAGATGTTGCCGCCACAGAGTTTTTAGCAGATAGGCTAAAAGGGTTTAAATGCAACGATGAGTTCTTTCTATCTATGAAAAACAAATAGCTAAAACCCCACTCAACAAACCATAAAATACCTTGTACGCTTGTGCTCAAAACCGTCACGAAAGGGTTTCTGTATGGAACCCCACAGACGAATTTACCCTGTTTTTGAACAAAAATTTACAAGGTATTGCGCAACCCTACCCATATAAACTGACCCCGTGAAAGACCTCCGCGATTTTATAGTGCTACTTGAACAGCAGGGTGAATTAAAACGCATTACCCACCCGGTATCTCCTCATTTAGAAATGACCGAAATTTGTGATCGAACGCTTCGTGCGGGCGGACCGGCGCTGTTGTTTGAAAACCCAGTAGGGTTTAATACTCCCGTTCTTGCCAACCTATTTGGCACCCCCAAGCGAGTGGCGCTTGGCATGGGGAGAGAGTCTGTCAGCGCATTGCGTGAATTGGGTGAATTACTCGCATTTTTAAAAGAGCCCGAGCCGCCGCAAGGCATGAAAGACGCCTGGGAAAAACTACCCCTGTTTAAACAAGTGTTAAACATGGCGCCCAAGGTACTGAATAAGGCCCCCTGCCAGGCCGTGGTATTGCAAGAGAGCGACGTAGACCTTAGCCAATTGCCCGTACAAACCTGTTGGCCCGAAGACGCAGGCCCACTCATTACTTGGCCGTTAGTCATTACCCAAGGGCCGAATAAAAAACGTCAAAATTTAGGTATTTACCGCATGCAGGTCATTGGCAAAAACCAGCTTATTATGCGCTGGTTAGCCCACCGCGGCGGCGCGTTAGACTTTAAAGAATGGCAGCAACAAAACCCAGGTAAACCATACCCTGTGAGCGTAGCGCTCGGCGCAGACCCAGCCACCATTTTGGGGGCCGTTACGCCCGTACCGGATACCTTAAGTGAATATGCCTTTGCCGGTTTACTACGCGGCAGCAAAACCGAAGTGGTCCAAAGCCTCACCAACCAACTGCAGGTACCGGCCGGCGCCGAATATATTTTAGAAGGGGAGATCCACCCAAATCACTTTGCCGACGAAGGCCCCTTTGGTGATCATACGGGGTATTACAATGAGGTGGAGCAGTTCCCGGTAATGACCGTCACCGCCATTACCCACCGCAAAAATCCCATTTACCACAGCACTTATACCGGCCGACCACCAGACGAACCTGCCATCTTAGGCGTTGCATTAAACGAAGTGTTTGTTCCTATTTTAAAAAAGCAATTTCCAGAAATAGTGGATTTTTATTTACCCCCTGAAGGTTGCTCTTACCGCTTGGCGGTAGTCACCATGAAAAAACAGTACCCAGGGCATGCTAAGCGCATTATGTTTGGCGTATGGTCTTTTTTGCGGCAATTTATGTATACCAAGTTTGTCATTGTCACCGATGACGATATCAACGCCCGCAGCTGGGAAGATGTCATTTGGGCCATCACCACCCGCATGGACCCAGCGCGAGACACAACATTAATAGACAATACTCCCATAGATTATTTAGATTTTGCCTCTCCTGTATCTGGCCTGGGCTCTAAAATGGGTATGGACGCCACCCACAAATGGCCTGGCGAAACCGAACGCGAGTGGGGCAAAGCCATAGACATGGATAACGCCGTAAAACAAAAAGTAGATGCCATGTGGGACGATTTGGGAATTAATTAAATGCAAAAATTTTTCTTGTTAATTGCCGCTACTTATGGATTTTTGGCAGTGGCCTTGGGCGCCTTTGGTGCGCACGCGCTAAAAGACACTTTGTCAGAAGCCGCGCTGGCCACATGGCAAACAGCGGTGCAATACCATTTTTATCATGCCTTTGCACTTTTTGGGGTGGCTCTATATATGCGCAGCAATGCCAGCGCCCTGCTAAATTACAGTGGCTTTGCTTTTTGTTTGGGCTTGATTTTATTTTGTGCAAGCTTATATGGTTTGGCCTTAGGTGGGCCACGATGGTTAGGGCCCATTACCCCAGTGGGCGGGTTACTATTTATGGTGGGCTGGGGGTTATTGTTCGTCGCCGTTTTTTATGAATAGTAAAGCCCAACGGATTAAAACAATTTCAACGAGCCATTGCTCGAGCAA
>CAYZQH010000298.1:0-3651 GCA_964480055.1 uncultured Cellvibrionaceae bacterium | reverse complement strand
CCTTTAATGTGCCGTATTTGATGCTAACCGGTGGCGATTACGTTGCCGTGCTGGGCGCGTTGGCTATCCCCCTGGTTGTCGGTTTGGCCATTGAGGGTGTGGGGTTGTTCTTCCATGCCAAAGATATGAACCTGGCCAACAACGAAGGTTCTGTATCGCACTATATTCAAAGCACGACCTTTGGCAAAACTTACGTGTTACGTAATACTTTGATTGCGGCTAACGGGTTGTTCATTATGGCAATTAGCCTGTGGGGTGTTGGGTTGGCTATGGCCGCAGGCTGGGCGCTTGTGGCATTCTCCGTGGTATTCACCGCACTAATAGGCCGCGCACTGTTCTATGTATTGGTGGTGCCTACCACCATGCCTGGCGCCTTTTTCTGGCGCAATAAAGGCTTTGAAGAGCATGCTCGCGAAATTGGTTTGGCAGCCAACCCAGCCGTCGGCGTTGCTATGCACAGCCATTAACCCCTCTCCTTGATAGCAGATGCTTCATCAGCACTCTTTGGGCGACCCTGGTCGCCTTTTTTTGGTTGAATACTGTGTGTAGTAATGCCGCAAGTGCTGTAAAGCCGCTGGCGCGGTGGCATCTAGTTCTCAATTGCGGCGCTTTAGGTCTAATATCTAGCTTAAGGCCACATTATGGCTACAAAATTTGGCTACCCTTAAATAATCTGTGATATAACAAAAAGGGCCGCAGAGGTTAGAGGCGTAGTCTGTTAACACAAAAAAGTATAAGGGCAAGGCATGTCCCAACGTCGTGTATTAATTGTTGATGACTCTCGCACCGCACAGGTGCGCTTGCGCAAAATGCTCGAGCAGTTTGATTTGCTGGTGGATACCGTTCTATCCGCTGAAGAAGCGTTTGGTTATCTGAGTTACCGTCAACCTTCAGTGATATTTTTAGACCATCACATGGAAGGCATGGATGGTTTAGATGCTCTAAAAATCATCAAGTCTAACCCCGATACCGCATTGATCCCCGTTATCATGTACACCTCAGAGCAAGGCGATGTGTATGTTGGGCAAGCTCGGGCCCTTGGCGCAATAGATATTATTGCGAAGGAAGTCATCAAAAAAGAGAACCTAGAGAAGGTTTTATCCAGCTTAGGTATTCGAACTAAGAGCAGTGGAGACAAGCCTGAAGCGGCAGGCACGGTAGCAAAACCGGGCCAGGTGGTTGCTCAAACAGATTCTGCAAAAACACCAACCGCCAAACCCGCAATTACCGAGCCCAGCGCACTAGATCAAGTGCAGCGCCAGGTGAGCCGGTTATTTGAATTACATATCACCAAGGTTCGCCAAGAAATAGAGGACAGCAGCAAGTTTGTCCTACGCCGCCTCACCAAAGAGCTGCAAGAAAAATCCAAGCCTAAGGTGTTACCGGCAACAGAGCCCACCCCCCCAGTAGAAGAGCCTGTTCAAGTAGAGCAGCGTAGCCCATTAACATTGTTGATGGGGCTTATCCTTATAGTTGTGGCGTTTGCGGGGTACCATTTATACATCAACAATAAGTATCAGGCGATGTCGCACGAGCAGCTTGCGGGGTTAACTGATCGTGTGCGTGAGCAAGAAACATTAATTACTCGGCTTTTTGACAAGGTTGGCAAAGAAACTGAGCAACGTCAAAATGCGCAGGTCTATTCAGATCAACAAGTCTTATTGGATGCGTTAAGCTGGGCTGTCAGTGTGAATAGTCAAATCACTTTTGGTGAAACGCCGTTAAATACTGAGCGTGCACATATGTTAGGTGAGTTGATTGTTTTGCTGGAGGCGGCGAACTTCTCTGGAACCATCTATTTAGATACTCATCTAGGCAATTATTGTGTGGTAGAAGGCCCCGGCGGAAATTACCTTTTGCCTCCGGCGGAAAGTAACATTAGCGACTGTATATTTTTAGACGATAGAGTTTCAGAAGTCCCGGTGAGCGAGCAAGTATCTATTAGCTTTTTGAATTTCTTGAATTCTGCGCCGGCATTAATCAGTGGTAGTATTCAAGTAGAGCTGTCTACGCAAAACTACACATCGCCCGCTCAAGGTTACCCACCGCAAACCAGTGCGACCAGTGCCGGGCAGTGGAATGAGGTGGCGCAGAAGAATAGCCGTGTGACAGTGATGCTCTCTTCAGATTAATGTAACTGGATTAGTGCAAATAAGAGGTAGGACAAAAGGCGATGCGCTTTAGTAAGCGCATCAGACAGCCCTTCCTTTTACCAGGGCATTACTTAACGCGGTTTGCGCCATGATGTTGAGCTTTTGGTGCAGCTTGATCAGTGTAGTGCGAATAAAATGTACTGTCATTTCTGTGGCTTCAAACTTAAATGACCCGCCAAGAAAGCGCAGTATTTTACGCATTAACCGCAATACCCAACCAGATATGTCTTTGGATAGGTCTATCCCTTTTTTAAGAATAAAAGCCAATTGATCCGTAATTGTTGCCTGTGTGCCCATTACGCTCGATATAATCCATTCCGCGCCGCGTAAGCATTTTTTAAGCACCCAAATCATGGCGCGTTGTAAACAACCAATAATATTGCCTGATATGCTTGTAGAGCGGTCGTCTTTCAGCCACTGCTTAATGCTGGCGTCACTGTGTTTTTCCGGTTTAATACCTGACAAGGCCTTCCAAGACTTATTGCTCACTGAATTTACGTAGTGGTCCATAGAGTGGTACTCCGGGCCAGGTAACAACCCGGGCGAAGGTAAATAATATTGGGTGCCGTCATCGGGCGTATGAATATAGGGCCAAATAGGGATGCAAGGCACAATATCAGTTTTGTGGTAAGCCCTAAAAATATTGTTGGCCCCCACGGCGGACGTTGTCTTATGAGCAAACCCTTTTAAACCGACTCTGGGGCTACCAAACGAATAGATTTGCGGGTTAAACCCGTGGTGTGCCTTTAGCCATTCACCACATAAAGTGGCCAGAGCACCACCTAAACTGTGGCCAATGCAATGAATATTGTTAATACCCGCCGCACGTAAGCCGGTGACAAAATCATTAATCTGAGGCTTCATGGATTTAAACGCTTTACTAAAGCCGTCATGCACAGGTTGCTGGTACGCGGAGCGGGAAATGCCAACGTTAAAATTGGTTAGCCAGTCGGCTAGGTATTGAGTGCCTCGGAATAGGATAATAGCGGAGTCGTTTAGATTGTTTTTCCCTATGAGGCAAAAACCAAAGGCCGTGCGACATTTGATTACGCTTGGCCCGCCAGTTTTACCTGTGATCAAATTTTTATGATTGAAAACAAAAGAATTTTGGTAGTCTGCATTGAGTTTTTCGTATGCTTTTTCTAGGTTGTCGTAGTCAGACAATGCATACACATCTTTAGCAAGTTTTGATGCCAAGCTTGGGGGTAGTATCCTTCTAGCCATTTTGTAGGTCTCCGTACCTAGTTGGTTGAGTTATTATTCTTCGTCGAAAAACGGTCCGTCGTAAGGTTTGTCTGCTTCTGCGTCCCATGTGCAAAGGCTAAATACCGGGCTTCCATCAACAGATTTATAAAGTTGCTTTTCTAGTTCAAGTTTGCAGGTTACAACCAAGGGTTTACCCTTAGACTCTGCGTTTTCTTCTTCTTTTCGTTTAACACCATGCCACATCTCATACTGCTGCCCTTCGTACTCCACCACAATCGTTTGGCTAACCACA
>CAYZQH010000297.1:0-3686 GCA_964480055.1 uncultured Cellvibrionaceae bacterium | reverse complement strand
TCTGAAGAAGAGGCTACCGCACGCTTTGAAGCCTTTGAAGCCGACGCAGGTGCTTTGGCTTCAATCAAACTGGGTGCAACGTACCCCTTAAGCGAGCATTGGGTGTTTGACTCATCTTTACTGGTCAAATCTCTCACCGGTGCCGAACGAGATAGCCCACTACTTAACAACAAGGACTACTTTATTCATTCTCAAGCATCTATTAGCTATGTGTTTTAATGAGAATAAGGGATTAACCTTCAATGACAATACATAGCAGTCTTTGTACAGTGTTTTATATGCTGTTACAACACACCCTACGTATAACCCTTGGAACGTTTATTATTTGGGGGGTCAACTTCAACCTTTGCGCGGCCGACCCCATCGAAAACAGTATTAATTTTAAAGCCAAACCCAGTAAATGCGTAGCATTACATAAAGGCCAAACCTGTTATCAGAAAATCACCCTTACTTGGTCGGCTTTACCCCCAGGGGAATATTGTTTAACGCACAAGACAACAATAGAGCCGCTTACCTGCTGGAAGGGTTCAAACCTCACTCAATACCACTGGAGCTTTGAATCCAACCAAAGTGAAACACTCAACATTTATGACAATACAAAAAAATTAGCCGTAGGACACGTAAAAATTAAACTTGCTACTGTCTATAAACACCGTAAAAAAAGCCACGGAGGCTGGAGGTTATTTTGAATGCAAACATCACCGAACACATTTTATTGGTAGAAGACGACACCTCACTGGCACAATGGGTGAGCGATTACTTGATTGAACACGGTTTTAACGTCAGCGTTGCCAGCCAAGGTGATACCGCCATTAGTAACATCCATCAGCAACGGCCCGATCTGGTTATTTTAGATGTGATGCTACCTGTAAAAAATGGGTTTGAGGTTTGTAAAGCCGTGCGCGAATTTTATTCAAGCCCCATACTGATGATGACGGCCTGCAACGAAGAGGCCGATGAAGTACTTGGGTTAGAGCTTGGTGCAGACGATTATATCGCAAAGCCCGTAAAACCTAGAGTTTTATTGGCCAGAATTAAATCTCTATTGCGCAGAGATGCCAGTTTTTCGCAGTCGACCACTTTAACCTTTGGCCAGCTGCATATTGATCATAGCTCTAAAAGTGTGACTTTAAATGATCAATCCCTAGCGGTTACCGCCAATGAATTTGATGTGCTTTGGCTTCTTGCCAGTAAGGCAGGCACCGTGGTGAGCCGCACAGAGTTGATCAGTCAACTACGCGGAATAGACTATGATGGCTTTGACCGCTCTATCGATATCCGCGTATCACGACTTAGAAAAAAATTACACGACACCACTAACCCACCATCAAAAATAAAAACTGTTAGAGCGAAAGGCTACCTTTTTGCCACCGATACGTGGGTGTAAAAATTTGCCATGAAAACACTGCTCTCTTCGTTACTTGTTATGGTCTTATGCGGCATGATCGGCTTAGGCTGGCTTGCTAATCGCTATTATTCAAGCGTACAAAAACCCTCTCCACAACATGACACGCTGCAAGCCTATAAAAATATGGGGCGTATCTTGGCGACTCATTTATCAAAGAACCCTAGCGCCATCACCTCCCTCAATACAACTGCAATACACTTAGCTGATACTCACCAACTACCCAACATTCAATCGGTGAAAGCCAGCGATATATTTTTGCCCCCATCACTGTCCAATAAGCTCAATAACCACGAAATAATCACTTTGGAGGAAGACACCGAGATCACCCTGTATGTGGCCATTCCTCAGTCTCAAAATATTTTAACTTTGACATTGCCCAGCGCTGCAGTTACTCCCCCGCGCACACGCCATGAATTGGTTTTAACATTGGCTTTTTACGCGGGCATGATCATTGTCATTTTTTTATGGTTTTACCCATTGTTCCGCCGGTTATTACTACTGGAGAAAACCTCAACCCGTTTTGGGAAAGGTGATATAAGTGCACGAATTCCAACCAGCCGCTTCACCTATATCCACTCCATTGAATCTACTTTTAATCACATGGCAGATCGTATTCAAGGTTTGCTGGCAGACAACAAACTGCTCAGTCGTGCAGTCTCGCACGATTTAAAAACCCCGCTAGCGCGGTTACGTTTTGGGGTAGATGTTTGGGCAGACAGTAAAAACCAAGCACAATCTTTAAAATACTATCATCGTATATCCCAAGACTTAGACGAAATGGAATCGTTAATACAAACATTGCTTGACTATGCGCACATGGAGGAAGCTAATATAAAGCTACAACAAGACTTGACCGATCTAAATGGGTTCATCAAAGACGTTATTCAAACTGCCGAGCATCCAAGTCATTCCATACAATTGCACCTAGATAAACAAAGCCCCGTCATACTCGCAGACCCACAATACTTAAAAATGCTGATAAACAATATTGTGGAAAACGCCCTAAACTACGCCGCAAGTACGGTGGCCATTGAAACGCGTACCTTGGGGGAAAGTGCCACTTTAGTAATTTCGGACGATGGGCCAGGCATTGCAGAGGAAGAGGTACCTTGCATCGCCAAACCTTTTATTAAAGGAGGGGCCCTTGGACGCAAAAAAGGGCACGGAATGGGCTTGGCAATTGTGGATAAAATTTCCAATTGGCATCACGCAACCTTAACGATTGGCCGCTGCCCAAAACTCGGCGGTGCTGCCATTTCCGTGACGTTTGCCTTAGCAGAAAATAATGCTTAATAATTGAATTGACATTAGTGATTACCCGGCTTTTGACGCTCACCGAGAGAGGATGTTTCCCGCGCAGCCCAACTTACATCATTTGCCATAAGATACTTTAACAAAAATACAGAGTGCCCAACGGCATAGTCAACGGCCTTTAGAGTGACTTTTTTTCCGCTCGCCACATACTCGGGCGTCTGATAATTGCCATTGGCTGGGAACACATCAAACGCTGCAGATTTGGCCAAGCCCACAGCATCATCAAAGGCTAAAAAATTCAATGGGTGTTGCTTTGCGGGCCAACCAGGCGGTTGCTTAAATATACTGAAGCCGTTATCCCACACTTGGTACAAATTGGCTTTACACGTTTCGTTGGTGCCGCCCTTTAAAATACAAATATCCGCGGGTGCACGGGTAACTTTACAGCTTGAATCCATCAATGCCATAAAATTCAATGGCTGGTAAACCTCAGCCGCAATATAGAGTGCCAAGGCCAAGGTCACGTTTTTTTCTCTACCAGAGCCTGCTTCGTTGTAGGCCTTTAATAGCGCTGGCCAAAAAACTGACAATGCGTTATTACCTACACTAAAGCACTTGCCGTCACTTAGTGGCCCGCCATTATTATTCAACAGCACCAATGGTGATTGACGCAATTGCCCGACGGTTTGATCTGCATACGCCAACAATGCATTAGGCACACTGCTCGCGCCAGTCTTTTTATACAGTGCGGTCAACGGTGTTGTCAGCTCACCCTCTGGCCAAGCGCTTAGCGCACCCAAGCGCTCTGGCAACGTTGCATGATAATACCTTGGTGGCACCACCACGCCCTCTTTTAACAAGGCTTGATAATACTTTTGCACTCTAACCGGCAATTGCTCTGTAGCTCCGTGGCCAACCCATTGGTGCCCCGCAGGGCTCCAAGCACTAACGGGTGCGACAACGGCAACATACGCAAGGAGCGCCACAATATAGCGAGCCGTCATTAATACCAATACGCGGGAAA
>CAYZQH010000296.1:1379-3688 GCA_964480055.1 uncultured Cellvibrionaceae bacterium | reverse complement strand
CACCTATGAATGCAGACACGGTAGCGCCCGCCGGAGGCTCAAAACTATTGACAAGGGGTACTATTGAACCCACAGCATGTTTTATAGGCACATTCAGCCAATGTACTGTCATATTGAGAGGTGCACATATTTCTAGGGCATCAGTTCGATGCTTACTCAATATCACCACATGTCCTTTAGCAGATTTTGGTAATGTTTCGGCTATGGCCGAAATAGCCGGTAAAGCGGTCGAATCGCCCACTAAAATATGCCAATCTGCCTTGGCTAATAGTGGGCTCGGCCCGCCGGGGCCAGCTACGCCAATGGCATCACCTATTTTTGCGCGATGCGCCCAGCCCGATGCGGGCGACCGTGTGCCATGGAGAACAAAATCCACCTCCAATATATTTGTGATGGGGCAATATTTTCTAACGCTATAGGTTCGAGTAATGGGCCGATCTTCAGCGCTCGGCCACTCAACACCGTTAGGACCAATTGTGGGTAGCACAGGGGTAAGCTGATGCTTTCTGGGTAAAAATATTTTTATATGCGCGCCATTTTTATCAACAGGAAACCCTTTTAAAGCGGCACTACTTAAGTACACCCGCTTCATGTTTGGACCTAACAACTTGGTATTTACCACATACAGTAGCCTTGGCGGTGTGCGCTTAGTGGTCGGTTTCGTAATAGTAACTTTTGTTTTCTCTGGCGCTGCGATGGCGGTCACGCGATGCCTACCTTTGTTTATAAGTTTGAGTTGATTGGTTCTTATCGTAAATTCCCGCTCTTAACGCTGCACGATAAGGGAAAACTTGGCTTTATACCGTAGTTACACCCTCAAAAATTGGCGTTTCTGATCGAGCCTGAATTATTTGATGGGATAACGCATAGTGGATAAACCGAATGAATTGCTCGTAACTAGGAGGCCCCAGTGCAATGGATTTTTTACTGAGTAAAAAATTTGCTTTGTCTTTTTGAATTGGAGGCAAACCCGTTACAGACCGCCTTTGTGAAAAAAACGTTGCCAATGCACGACAAGATTCATTACTACTTTGATTTAAATGCTCCAGCCAATCCTTCATGGATTGAGATTTAAGGTTTAACCCATATTCATTCAACCAATCAAATAGAGTGGCCATCGAAAAAAGGGTATCCGGAACTAAATTAACCACCCCGTCTACTTCCATACTCTGTACATTCGTTACAATACATTTGGCCAAATCACTCACTGAAGCCCAAGGCTCCTCAAGATCAAGCGCGGGGTAAGACTTTAGTTCACAGCTGGCTGCAACAATACGCCAAGCTAAATCTTGGGGGTTAACATACCCCGTATCGAATGAGCCCGTAATCCGACCTAAACGGTATATCGTTGATGACCATCCTGCTGCTGCGGCGTGTTGTAAGGTACGCTCCGCTGCCCATTTGGTTTGTTGATAACCGTCTTGCAAGTTGTCATGCCACGGAACATAATCTTCTGGTAGATAATCCGATTCACTTACCGCAATGGTGGAAACAAAGTGATATTGAGCGTTAGCCATCGCAGCAAACCTTCGAGTGTTTGCAGTGGCTAAAACATTGGCGCCATGTAAGCTAGAGTAATCACGCATAACACTTGTATTTGCCGCATTGTGAATAACAGCCTGTACTGTATTGGCCCACTTAGCATAAATGGCGTCTTTTAAACCCAATTGAGGTTGTGCGGCATCTCCAACCAATACCACAAGCTTTTTGTACAAGTTTTTAACTACAATCTTTTGATCGCTAAGGGCCTTGGTAATTTTATCTAAGCCGTGTTGCATATTACGAGCACGCACCAAACAAATTACTTGAACCCCTTTCGACACCAAAGTCGCCAGTAATTGCGCACCCAGAAACCCACTAGCGCCTGTAAGTAAGACCGAATCAATTTGACGGGATGGCTTTACACCGTTGGTCGGTAACACTTGCACTATAGATTGGGCGTCAGATTCGGCTTGTAGCTGTACACTGGGCTTATCTTCTAGATGAGCTGACTCTAGTGCCCGAGACAACCCCATTAGCGTGGGGTATGAAAAAAGTGTTGAAACATCAATATTTTTGTTTAATGCAATACTTAAACGACTTGCAACTTGAATGGTTTGTAATGACTGACCACCAATTAAAAAAAAGTCATCTTCTAGGCGCACACTAGAAACGTTTAACACCGTCTTCCAAATACCTGCGATCGTCTTTTGAGTAAGTGACAAATTTTCGTACTCACCCTGCGCTGCTCCAGATGAATACGAGTTTGAATTACTGCTATTGTCAAGCGTAAACGATGCCAACAATTGCTTTCTATCAATCTTTCCAGA
>CAYZQH010000296.1:0-1279 GCA_964480055.1 uncultured Cellvibrionaceae bacterium | reverse complement strand
CTCAAGGGTGAAAACTTCTCAGCGGTTAATGTTGGGTCACCGACATAACCTAGCCCTAAACCCTGACCGAACAACACGAGCTCTCCTTCCTGCTCTTTGTTCACAATAAAGCCATCGCTGTTAACAACCGCCATACCCCGCCCTGCCAACGGCCGGCCAATAGTTAATGGTTGTTGAGGTTGCAATGACGTAAAGCTTGCCACTACCGTGGTCTCTGAGGGGCCATAGGTGTTGAGTAAGGTTAAGCGTTGACTGGCGTTTTGATGCCACAACCAGCAGTGCCATGCTTCTACACACTCGGCTTGAGCTGCCTCACCACCGATAATAACGGTTTTCAACGTGCTGGCAATTTCGGCATTTGCCGCCTCACCATGCAATACCCACTCATGCCAAAACGCCGTGGGTAAATCTAGAACAGAGATCCGCCATGCTTCACAGGTGCTATTAAATAGCGCCATGGACTCCAACATTTGCTCATTTCGAACGACCAACGTAGCGCCACTACACAGTGCCAAAAATATTTCTTCTACGCTGGCATCAAAATGTAAGGGGGCAAACTGCAAAATTCGATCACTGGTATCAATGCCATACTCATGGATTGCACTGAATACAAATTCAGACAGTGCACTGCGGCCAATTTGCACGCCCTTGGGGGTACCTGTAGAGCCAGAGGTGTAAATACAGTACGCTAACTCACGGCCGCTGACGTCTTTGTACGCGTGTGCCCATTCCGCTGTACGCGTACATTCAGAATTTACTGACATTAGGCACTCGACGACATCAAACGTTTGCCATGGGCCATTAAATTCAAATTGCCCACCTTCATAGATAACCATCTCGGGTTGTACGTTTTCTAAAATCCAATCATTTCTACTTTTTGGGCCATTGGGGTCTAAAAATAGATACCCACGTCCACTGGCTAAAACACCCAAGCAAGCCATGATGGCCTGCGCGCCTCTTGATAGAAGCAATACTACTGGCGGAGTATGCTCATTAATTTCGCGAGGTAACGATGAGCGAATACGTGTTGATATCGCAAGCGCATTCTCAAGTACGTTCTGATAGGACCAAATTTGACCGGCTTGCTCTATACAGTCGCTTAAGGGGTTTGCATTCACTTGCTCAGTAAATTGCTGTAAAACATCGGGCGTCCACATACTGCAAGGCGCGTTGAAAGAAATCGCTAAGGACTGTTCATCAATACACAATGCGGTATTCGCATCATTTACCCACTGCCTTAAGCGCTCAGTAAATTGCCGACTTAATTGATCGAGGTAAT
>CAYZQH010000295.1:0-3710 GCA_964480055.1 uncultured Cellvibrionaceae bacterium | reverse complement strand
GCTCTAATCGATGCCCGGTGTTGTTAGTACCAATCAATAACACCGCTACCTTGGGGTTTAAGCCTTCTAGCTCACCATGCTCAATGCGCCACAGTACGTGCTCTGTTCTATCACCACTAAACCCCATATTAACGGCTTTACGGTTGCCATAATACTGCTTCCATACTGGGCTGCCTTCTTTCTCCCAGCCTTGGGTGATGGAGTCTCCAATCATTAACAGCTCGGCATCACCACTTTTAATTTGCTCTAATACACCATGGTGTCTTGGCCCCCACCAAGGCGCAGCCCAGAAGGCGTCTTGTGGAGCAGGTGTTGTGCTTAGCTTGGTGTAATCTGGACATTGATAATTGGCTTTGCCCTTAAGTAAAAAGCTCACGTTTGCTACCTCTACTTCCCCACTGCCTGAAGCATTCAAATTAAACGGTTGAAGTACAGCAGTAAAATCATCGCCTTTGTGCATAAAACAACTTAGATCCATGGTGACACTCTGCCAACCTTTACCTACGTGCGCTTTAGCAAATTTCGTCATGGGCACAGTGCGTAAACAATCATTTCCACACAGTAACTCCACATTTAGCACAGCCTTTGAAAACTCAGTAACGTTTAAATCAAAGCTCAAAACACCATTGACTAAATGTGGGGTTAAATTCAGCGGGTGGCCGTTTCTAACCTCTAACCCAGCGCCCCAAGAGTCACGCCAGGTGAAGCGCATAGCATCTTCTTGCACGTCTTTATCTGTTGTTTGAATGCTAACGTCACCGCTGGGTAATGAAGCAAACGCGCCACTTAAGATTTGATCCCTATCGTGGTTTTTAATAAATACATTCCACGGTTGAATGGTGCGGCCTTGGTAAAAGTGAATATCTCCAGCTGCTTTGCTGGCAACACCGGCTAAGTTCTCGGGCAAAGTAGAAAGTTCAGAAGCTTGAGCATAGGTTAACCCATATCCTAATTTGAACAGCGGGTTACTTTGATAATTAGGCCCGTTCACCTCAGCTTGAAAAGGCTTTGCCGGCCAAGAAAAGCTCAACGTGCCTTTAAAATCATGTTTTACACCGCCATTCTCATCACTCAATAATACGTCGGCTATGCCGTTGCCTTCAGAGCCGGGTAACCAAGCTGCCACAAAAGCATCCGATGCGTTTATCTCTGGGTTAACCCACATTGGGCGACCCGATATAAACACCGAGACAACAGGGATTTTTTGAGCGGTTAATTGACGGATAAGCGCCAACGCTTTTTTGTTGGCAGGCTGAAATTCTAACGTATTAAGGTCACCGTGCCCTTCGGCATAGGGTGTTTCCCCAAATACAACGATGGCAGCATCCGGTTGATTTTTAAAGCTGCCATCGCTAGAGAGCTCTGCGTGACCACCGGCAGATTGAATGGCATCACTTAGCCCAACATAAATTGACGTAGCCCCCGGAAAGTTCTTATTTGTTGTACCGGTACCTTGCCACGTTACGCTCCACCCACCCGATTGCATTGGGATATTATCGGCGCCAGGGCCCGTCACCAAAATGCGTGACTTTGGGTTCAGCGGTAACGTTTGCTGGTTGTTTTTTAGTAACACCAGGCTTTCTCTTACCGCTTGGCGCGCTACGCTGCGGTGCTCATCGCTCCCCACGCTCCTAGCAACTGCGGGCTTTATTCTGCTACTTGGGGCGCCTTTAAATAAGCCACCTCTTACTTTTACCCGTAATATTCTACGCACAGCTTGGTTCAGGCGAGTCACTGACACCTCGCCACTTTTTACTTGCGCCAAGGTATTGCTATACATGGCGCGCCAGTCTGTGGGCACCATAATTAAATCCACACCAGCGTTAATTGCACTGGCACAAGCGTCGTTGGTACAGCCAGGCAACTGGCCATGCCCATTCCAATCCCCTACAACCAAGCCATCAAACCCCATTTTATCTCTGAGAGCTTGCGTTAATAGGTAATGGCTACCATGTAGCTTTTCACCATTCCAAGAAGAGAAACTGGCCATAACACTTTGTACACCGGCCTCAATTGCAGGGGGGTAACCTGCGTTGTGCGTATTAATTAATTCTTGCTCAGAAATACGGGCATCGCCTTGATCATCACCACTAAAAGTTCCACCATCAGCTAAAAAGTGTTTCGCGCAAGCCAGTACATGATCGTCGGATAAAAACTCTGGCGTGCCAACTGTGCCTTGCAGACCATTCACCATGGCTGCAGCGAATTGCGCGATGACAGTTGGATTTTCAGAGTAGCTTTCATAGGTTCTACCCCATAGATCATTTTGAGCAGCCGCTAAAGTGGGGGCGAACACCCAATCGATTCCGCTGGCTCGTACTTCCTTCGCCGTTGCCTCGCCAATACGGCGAATTAAATCCGGGTTGTGCGTGGCCCCTAAACCCATATTGTGAGGAAATATAGTGGCGCCACGTAGGTTATTGTGACCATGTACAGCATCCGTGCCCCAGATAACCGGGATGGCGACGCCGCCGTCGCTGGTATCCATACTGGCATTGTAAAACTCGTCTGCTAACGCGACCCAATCTTTGGCCGTTGCGCTATTGTTCCGCTTAGGCACAGAGCCGCCGCCATTAAGCACCGAACCTAAGTGATATTTTTTAATGTCAGCTGGCGTTACCGACTGGATCTCCGCCTGAAGAATTTGCCCGACCTTTTCTTCTACTGTCATTTTGCTGAGAATATTTTCAACAAAAGCACTGTCGTCAGCTTGCCCCACCACAGGTGAAGCTGTTTTGGGCCAAAGGTTTATATCCCTTTGCGCGGATTCTGTACTGGGATCATGACTGGTAGCTTGACAACCACCCAGGGCTAAACCAGCACCCAGCACAATGCCGCTGATCACAATCACACTGCAAATATTACGTCGATTATCTTTAAACATATTTCCCCCAAATACTCAAAACGCGCGAAGGATTAAACCCTTTGCGCGTTAGTCTGCGTATCGTATTAAGGGCACACCCAAAAATGCACTTTTTGCTTTTGCGGCGTCAGTTCCGTCCTCAAACCCTCATTTACTTCTCGTAAATTGCGGTTTTCCAGACGGCACTTTCTAGCACTCAAACAAAAATTATTATTTTTAAACATGCCCTTAAATTATTTTTGTTTAATAGTAATTGGCTCACCGCTGTACTGAACTGACGCATCTACCTTGCCGTGGAAGTCTGCCGCATCACCGCGGGTGTCACTAATCCAGCGCACATTGATGGTACGGTTTTTGGGCATGCCATCAAAGTTTCCAACACGCTTGCCAATAGTGACAATACCAGTGGCATTATCAAAGCTTATGGGCGTGCGTGACCAAGCACCTTTTTCATAGGCGTAGGTTTTACCGTCATCCTCATAAAGCTCAAACTGCCCGTCTGCGCCTGTGTACACGCTGAGAGTAATTGGGCCGTCTTGCTTCTCGTAAACGAATTGTACTTCTGGGCCGGTAGGGATAATGGAGCCAGCTTTTACATAAATGGGCATCTGTTTCAGGGGCGCATCCGCTTTAATGGTTTTGCCGCCAGCAAAACGCTTACCCGAGTATAAGTCGTACCAATCACTACCAGAGGGTAAATAGACGCTGCGGCTTCTGGATTTATACTCATATATTGGGTTAATCAATAACGCGGGGCCAAACATATATTGGTCATTAATATTGGCCACTTTTGGGTCGTGCCCAAAATCCATCACCAAGCCACGCATTAATGTACCGTCTTTATGGT
>CAYZQH010000294.1:0-3733 GCA_964480055.1 uncultured Cellvibrionaceae bacterium | reverse complement strand
ATGATGATTTGAAAAAAGAATTTATTAAGGCCAGTAATCGAAATTTGTCTTTGTAGTACACATGTTGTGATGCTTGTAGTGGGGTGATCGCGCAGCAGTAGCGATTGTTCCGCTAAGCCCCCGAGTTTTGCACTACATCAGTTTTACACTACATATGGTTATTGCGTGTGTAGATGCGTTCCGCTTAATGCTTCGAGCAAGATAGCTATTTTTTGAAGTGATTCTTGGTATTCATGTTCGGGAGTAGAATCTGCGACTATTCCTCCCCCCGCCCAGCAGTGAACCAAATTGTGTTGCCGCAGGAGTGTTCGAATACTGATGTTGAAGTCGGTGTTGCCGTTTGTACTGAAGTACCCAATACACCCGCAATATACTTCTCTGGGGTGTGATTCTAGCTCTTGAATGATTTCCATGGCACGCTTTTTTGGGGCCCCGGTAATTGAGCCCCCCGGGAAGCAATCAAGTAAAAAGTTTGCGTGCGAAACCTCTGGTTTGAGTATGCCTTCTATCGTACTTACCAAGTGGTGCACGTTTTTGTAGCTTTGCACGTCAAATAGCTGTGATGTGATCACAGAGTTGGGAAGGCAGTTTTTACTGAAGTCATTTCTTAACAGATCTACAATCATCAAGTTTTCTGCCCGATTCTTAGCGCTATTTTTTAGTTCCTGCTTGGTGTGCTCGTCTTCTTTGGGTATGTCTGACGTTGGTGCCGTGCCTTTAATGGGTTGGGTTTTTGCGTTGCGCCCCTTTATTTGAACAAAGCGCTCTTGTGACAAACTGAAGATGGTGCTTTTATTAGGCAGGGATAAATACGCACAAAACGGATTGGGGGTTGCTTCTCTCAGGGCCAAATAGGCCGCTGCAGATGACCCTGAACATTGTGCGCTGAAGCGCTGGGTATAATTGGTTTGATAACAGTCCCCAGCTAGGATGTACTCTTGGATCCGTTCGATACACTGCAGATAATGTGACTTGGGTTCGTCAGTCACAAACGGGCTGCATTTAAACTCTTCGTATGTGGGTGTAGGGCTACTTAGCGCTTGTTCAACACGCTGCTTGGTCTGGGTGGTGCACTCGGGTAAGAAGATTAACTCCGCGGTTTTGGTTTTGTGATCGAGTACTAAGGCCCAGTCGTACCATCCAAGCGAACATAAAAACTCGCTTTTTTGCGGAATACCCACCGAGGGGTGTAAAAATTCGTAGCCAACAAAGCCCAACCAGCCGCCGCAAAATGGTGCGCTATGCGTGTGGTTGTACTTGTTTAGATGCGCGGTAACCGTTTGTTGGAAACCACTCACAGGTGGGTTGTTTAAGGTTGTACTGGGCAGCGCGGTAAAAATGTCCCAGCGGCCATCGGCGTCACTTTGGTTGGCGCTGTCAAGCCATGCAAAACCGGCCAGATGATGCAGCTTCAAGAAGTAAGTTGCGGCTTGTGCCACGTAGGGGATTGAACATTGCTCCACGGGAATCAAGGCAGCTTTATCATTGGTTGGGCTTTTATGCAGAGTCACGCATTCTACGTTTTGTGCACAAATATTGCTACGAGTCTTTGATGCGATTTTGCCATGGTTGATCACAGCAAGCGCAGCTGAAAAAGTGAACCGACTGGCGTGTATTTAAGGCGTATTGATGTAATACGCTATGGATATAGGCCCAGTAATTGACGGAGAGTGTAATGTTTCAAGCATTAGCCAATCTTAGTGATTTACATGACGGGTATTGCAAGGCATTTAACATTGCCGGGGTGCCGATATTGTTAATTCAAGATCACGGGCAGCAATACATTATTGAGAATCGATGCCCGCATATGGATGCACCTCTGGATAATGGCGTTGTATCGGACGGCGGAATTACGTGCCGTGCTCACGGCATTACGTTTAACTTGGCAAACGGAAGGGCGCAAGGCCCGCTAGCAGATACACTATCGTGTTTAACACAATACCGTGTGGATTATGACGGAAATAAAATTGGTGTTTCGTTGCCGTGAGTTTGTACCAATAAACTTGCACCCAGGCGTGTTGCGGCATATTTTGTGATTTCGGCCTAAGGAGGTTACATAGAGAGCTTTCTTAGGTTTGGGTCATCCTTTGTGTTGCTTTCCCACATTGGGTCAAAGGCCTCCAGTAAGCTCTGGGCTTCAGCGCGCGCGTCTTCACTTATGAATCCTTGCGAATTAGCTTCATCGTTAAAGTAGACAACATGTGCTTGGTCCACAATTAAGTACGCAATGTTTAGTTTTGCCAAATCCTCAGCGAGTACTTTAACTTCAATGTGCGACGGTAAGCGTTGCGCCAGTAGTAATAGTGGGTGACGAGTTCCGTGTAGGGGGCGAGAATCACGGATCAATATTCTGACTTTACATTGAGCGCCGGATCGCGCTAACGCCGAAACAGCATCAACCAGCGCTTCACCACTGTAGAGGCCAGGGGTTAAATGGTGGCTAAAAAGGTCGATACTTCTGTGGGCTTTTGCCACACACGCATGGATGAACTCTGCTGCATCGGTAGGGGAAGTAAAGCGTTTCACTGGGCGTTCATTTTGGGTGACCATAATGATGTCTTTACTGTTAAGTTGTATGTTTGCGGGGTTTTAGCTCAAGTTGCATGGTTTGATGTGCCATGCCTGCATCCAAGAAAGTATCACTGATAACTTTGAACCCCAAACGCCGGTAAAACCCAATGGCGTGTACTTGTGCATCTAAAGTGATCTTTGAGTATTGCTTAAGTGTGGCCCACTCAATGATAGTTTGCGCTATTTTTGTACCAACGCCTTGATGACGGTAGGGCTTAGAAACTGCCATTCGTGTGAGCTTCCCATTGGGTAACAACCGCGCAGTTCCAATGGGGTGGCCAATGCCTTCCTGGCTATTTACGGTGGCCAGAAAATGAACTGCGTGTAAGTCTTCCCCGTCCCACTCTTCAGTGTCAGGTACGTGTTGCTCATGGATGAATACTTCACGGCGCAGGTCCGATAAAGCTTGATGATGCAACTTCCAAGGGGCTACCTGTACCGATACTGTGTGACCGCTTTGAGTATTCACAAGAGGTGAGCTACCTCATAACTTAAGGGGTTGCCCAGCCGTGTTCGCAAAGTAAATCCCATGTGTGTTTGTCTTCTTGGTTTAGGGCGTGGGTATCTACAGTTTGGTAGCCGCACAGGGTTTTTGCAAAATCTACGGATGTTACAAATTGCGCACCATTCACAAAAAGAATTGCCGCGCCGTTTGCTTCCAAGTATGCCGAGCGGGAGTCTGGCATCAGTTGGCGTACCGGTGTTGGCTCGTATGTTAATACGCCACGTAAAGGCAGAGTCATGGCTTGTCCAAACCATTGCGCGATGCCGGCGGGGTTGTCCAACATTTCCGATATGATGTTTTGAACGCGCTTTAAGTCCTCTTGAGTGATTTGCCCTGGGTTAGAGCGTGTGGTTAGGTTGGGGTCGCTGTAGCGGTGGTCGTCTGAAAATGGTTCACAGAGCGTTTCGGTAAGTGACGTTAAAGTTTCGCTGTAGCTTGGCGCGCGGTAGCCAACAGAGTAGGTGACTGAATTGCCCTGTGCTACTCCCCAATGGGCAAGCCCCGGTGGAATATAGAGTAGGTCTCCAGGCTCTACCTCAAACGTTTGGGTTGCTTCAAATGCCGTTAAGATTTTTAAGTCGCAATTTTTTTGTAGCGGTGTATGGCTGTTGCATTGCTGGCCCAGTTGCCAACGCCTACGGCCGTGTGCTTGAAGGA
>CAYZQH010000293.1:0-3735 GCA_964480055.1 uncultured Cellvibrionaceae bacterium | reverse complement strand
AATATGTAGCTTCACTTTAGACTGGATGTGCGTGAATTGTAGCTTTCTTTCAACCTTATCTAACTCCCCTACTGACTCACACTCAATTGAGTTCCATCCTAATTTCGATGCTCTAGCTATTGCACGAAAGGAGAGAACTAAACAGCTTGTCATAGATGCCATAAACAAATCTTCCGGGGACCATTTATCACCTTCGCCGCCAAACTGCTGTGGCGGGGCAACGGTAATATCGGACAAATTTTCAGTATAAACTATTAAGCTACCCGATATATTACCCTTAGACTTTACTGTATATTGATGAGGAAGTTTTTCCATCTCTTTGATTCTCTTTTCGAATGACTGTATTGACTGTTAACTTTGGTTTATTTGTTCTCGTCTGAATGGTCGGCTACTGCTTTCTAGCCGATATTATCCACGCCCAGATTTATCTATTTTTCTACCCGATCGGCTTCAGCGTATTTAACAATTGTATTCTTACCGTGGGTTTTTACTGTTTGCCAGCCCATTTTTGTGTATAGCCTGGGAACATTGGTGAGCGCATACAAATGTGTTGTAACGTTTTGCGCTGCGCCAATAAGTTGCTTTGAAATACCTTGCTTGCGTTGTTTGGGAATCACAAGTAGCGCATTGACCCATATTGCAATATTGTTTGAGTTAGGTTCTTTGTAACTAGTGAACGATATTCCCCCTACTACCTCTTGCATTTTTATCGCAACTATTGGCGATGGAATATCTATGCCGTGCTTATCAGATACAAAAGCATCAAAGCCGGGCCATTCTTGTTCAAAAAGACAGTGTAACTGTTTAGCAATATCTGAGGTAATATTTATGTTCTTAAGCTCGATCATTTGACTCGGTTATATGCTACACATAACGCCTTTATATATAACGGGCGAACTGCGAAAAAAGGGACCAATTTCAGATTCATTGACGATTATATCCTCTAATTTGTCCTCAAATGAGGAAACTCTGAAGGCAATAAAAGCAGCATCAATTATTGTGACATGATAGATGAAAATAACGCCAACATATAAATTTATATGCCGCCAGTAGTCTAATGAGTCGAAAGAGAATTGTCGAATGTAAGCACCTTAACGCTGTACAAATAACAGACAGCATCTTCAAGGATTTAAAGTTGGTACTTCTACAGACCAATGAAATTGAGTATGAAGGGAGATATAATTGCCCGGAAAACGGACGTTATCCGATTGATTTTAGTCAAATGCCTACAGGTTTCTGATTCCGATGATCGCGGGCTCTATCCCCGTTACTCACCTCATTTCTTGTATTTTTCTCACCGAGATCCATCAAGTTGTAGAGTTAACAACAAAATTTAAGGCGCAAAACTCTGTGTTGGTTTATGTCTCTGCGTCAGTGTTACCGCTGTTAAATATAATCATGTGTAGCGTTGGGTCAATGCTTCTAAATGGTGTAACGATATTTCTTTTGCCCAACAGGTTGACTTATTGAGTTTTGCTTGTAGCTCAGGTTTATCACACAGTGACCAGTCAAATTGATCATTGGCATCACGCAAATAGTCCACCTCATTTATGACGGCAACAAATACTATAAAGTCAGGGTCATTGGCATAAACACCAAGTGCCTCTCGTAAATCTACAAGTATTTTTGCGCCCCTAAAGTAGTTTAAAGAGCCATCCATCATGGCTCTAGCAGTTTTACCAACTTGGTGCTGCTGATTTTTCATTTGTGTGCCTAATCACCTATCAATAGCTTACGCTGCATTGGTGGATGAGTTTAGTATATGTTTTGAGTGTGCGGCGCAGGAATTCCTTGTTTTTCCAAAATTACTTTTTAATAGTATTACCTTTATTAGTTTTATATCGACGACCGTGAGTTTCCGAGTTTTGAAGGTTAGCGGTGCCGCTCTTTAAACAAGGTAACCAGCGCTACTCCCGACAATATGATCAATGAGGCAATGATAAAATCTGTGGTAATTGGCTCGTTGGCAAATAACACGCCTCCTAAACTAGCAAATACCGGAACCAATAATTGCACTACACCCGCTTGACTTGAGCTTAACCCACGCAAAGCGATATACCATACCGTATACCCGATACCAGAGGTGATTGCCCCGGAAGCCGCGGCGAGCAGCGCACCATCAAGAGATATATGAACCTGGCTAATGGTTAAAAGTAATAAAATTACGGCAATTGGTAAGGCTCGAATAAAATTAGCTGTGGTATCTAATAGTGGATTTTTAGAGCCTTTACCAAATAGCGTGTAGCCACTCCACGCAATACCGCTTAAGATCATAAGTGACGTGCCATACGCCGAAGGTAACGACAAGTTTGGCCACAATAAATAAACAAAGCCGCCCATTGCTAATATGATTCCCAGTCCTTCCACCAGTTTGAGTTTTTCGCCACGAAAAATAGTGAAAGCTACAATACTCAGTTGCACACTGCCAAATAGCAATAAAGCGCCAATACCCGTTTCTAAAGTAATGTAAGCAACGGAAAACGCGATAGCGTAAATAAAAAGAAATAAAGCTTGCAACCAGCTACCGGAATTACGAATTGCTATGAAAATATCTCTACTGCGTTTAGCCGCCAACGCGTGGCCGGAGCCGTGTAAAAGTAGGCTGCAACAAGTGATTAATGTGAGCATTAAAACCGCAGAGGTCACGCGTATCACGGTAAAAGTAACTGGATCTATGGTTTGACTAAGTAGCGCTAGGCGACAAAAAACCGAGTTGCCTGCAAAAGCGAAGAGCGCGAACACAGTACTTAACCAAAGCGTCATTATAAGGGTTCTCTCTTTAGGGCATCTCTAAAAATGCACTTTTTGTCCGGTTGCTGTGTCAGCTCCGCCCTAAAACCCTCACAAATTGAAGGATCAATTTGCACAGTTTACTGCCCGTAGGGCGAAGAGCATGGATGCTCGGCGTGATTTACTTCACGTCAACTGCGGCTCTGCGGGTGGTACTTTTTGCACGCGAACAAAAATTACTATTTTTAGAGATGCTCTTTAAATACGTTACTGAAACCGACACCACTACCTGTGCCCAAATATTTTTGGCTTTTACACAGGGTATGGAGACGGTGACTTTGATCATCACTGCGACTGCCACATCGCTATTGCACAAACCAGTTAAAGGGTGTTTAAAGCGTCGCCGATCGTGGCTTGCCAAGCACGCGTGGGGTGGCCAATCAGCTGGCTTGGGTGCCGCTGGTATCGTTCAGCCAGGCATTGGCGGCGTGAGTATCGGCGTTTGCAAGGACCTCGGCAAACGCTTCTGGTACGCCATGTTGAGTAAGAAAAGCGGTAAATTCCGCTGTGCTTTGGTTTACATACTCTATCGGCTTACCGGTCACTTGGGCAATTTCTTCTGCCATTTGGGCTAAGGTAAACCCTTCATCCCCGGCAAGTTCATACACATTGCCCGCTTGTGGTGTATTTGATGTGAGTACGGCTGCCGCTGCCGCAGCGTAATCTTTCCGTTCTGCGGTAGCAAAAATACCTGAGTGTGCCGCACCGACCAAGGCACAGCCTTCTAAAACGCCCTGTAAACCTGGAACGTAATTTTCCGTATACCAGCCGTTGCGTAAGATCACGGATGGAATGTTTGACGCATGAATGGCTTCTTCTGTAGCTTTGTGCTCTGAGGCAAGCATGAGTGGCGAGATGTCGGCTCTAAGAATACTGGTGTAAGCCAACAAGGAGACGTTATTGGTTTTTGCCGCATCAATCACCGCTTGATGCTGACGCACCCGC
>CAYZQH010000292.1:0-3743 GCA_964480055.1 uncultured Cellvibrionaceae bacterium | reverse complement strand
AAACGGCTGCTCTGGCCACCATAAGGCCGATTGACTAGAAGCCCACGTGAGCGCCATCCACATCAGTTCAAACAGGCTGCTAACAGCGGTAAGTACCCAATCACCGGCACTGGGTGCGATATATGTCAAAGCCGCACCCACAAACAACCCAGGTACCACCAAGCAGGAGACCAAAGGAATAGCAATGGCATTGGCCAACGGGCTGATAACACTAACGCCGATACCCCACGCGAGTAACAACGGAACCATTGCAACACACAGTGCAAGCTGGGTACGCCCCCAAGCCCAACGCCCTTGGCGGCGCCCTGCAATACAATATAAAAGCGCAGCAACGGCGCCAAAGCTCAACCAAAAACCTACAGACATGGGTGCCAGCGGCTGCAGCATCATGACAACCACACCGCAACACCCTAACACCCACAATGGCGACACTTTGCGCCCCATCAGTAAAAAGCCGTTCACGCAAACGCATGCCACTAGTGCGCGCACCGTGGGCAAACTAAACCCTGCCAACCCCGCGTAACATGCGGCAGATATCACAGAAAGAATGGGCGCTAAGGCATGAAAGACCAATACATTCGCTCTGGAATGAACAACACCAATACAACGCGATAAGGCACGCCCAATAGCAAACCCAAGCGCTGCAATTAAACCAATATGCAACCCCGAAATGGCCATCAAATGCAGAACACCGGTCTTTTGTAAAATTTGCCAGTCCGGTTGCCTTATGCCGCGTTTATCCCCAATCAGCAGCGCCACCAAAAACCGATTGATCGAATCATCTGAGTTGCCAAACACGCGTTGAGAAAACTGGCTACGCCAAGCAGCCAAATTGTGATGATTGGCGATCTTTTCTGGCACTGAAGTTAAATAACCCGTTGCCATGACGCCCTGACTTAACAACCATGCGTGATAATCCATACCTACGGAGTTAGCAAACCCACGCGGTCGCTTTAGTCGCACTTTAGCGGTTAACACATCGCCTGCAGATATTTTTGACGTGGGGCGATACCAAGACAACCGCACCTTTGCACCGGGTAATAATTGAGGTAAATTTACACAGCGCTCTGTCTCGCAAACCACATGCTCTATCTTGGCGATAAACCCAACCGCTCGTGCTTGAATCTTGGGTAAAGACGTCACTTCAAACTGCAGCAGCACTTCCACTTTATTTAAAGTTTCCGGCAATTGACCCGCCGCAATATTGCCGATATGCCAATGGTTGAAGCAACAACCCAGAGTAAAAGCCAGGGTAGCCTTTGCCAACAGACGGATCATGCCAATAATCCATTGGAATTTTGACTCACGACTACTATTGAGGCTAAGTAAAGAGGGGGTTGGCGAGTAAAAAGACAACCACTGGAGCAAAGAAAAAGCCAATAGGGCAAAGCTACTGAGCAGTAAATAGGGCAGGTTTGGCGAAAGCCAAGGGGCGCTCACGACGCCAAATAAAAATCCATATAAAACCGAGTAAAACACGAGCACTCCCTGCTCTTTTGAGTCGGTCTATACTACCACACCTTGTATTCAGCCAATAGAAGATAGCCTGCAGCTATCATGAAAAAGGCTGTATCACTGCCAACATCAGATTGACCGTAGGTCGCGATATTTTTGATGATCATATTTTGGAGTCGCGAATGATCAAGGCGATACCGTCGCGCTGAATTTGGTGCCAAGCACGCCATCGATAGTTTTATTAGACCCAACTTTTAAAGAGCCTGGAAGCTTGCCCAACACTGAATGATCTTAGCGCTTTCCCCTTGAAGACGCTCATGCTGTTGGCTTTTATGGGGTTTAGGATTGTGGCCCAACCAACTTACCAGTGCATAGTAACCCTAAACCTCCCCTAAAGTTCATGGTTAAGCACCCATTTACCCTCTCGTTGGCAGCAAGAACAACTCAGTGTATAAACACATTGACAGGTAAAATGAATCACTGACGCTCACTCTTCTAGCGTATGGCGCAACAGATGGGCATAATAGCGCTCCAACCTACTTGACCTCGATGCACCATGCCAAGGAAGTTTCTAAGACGCTGGTCACCAGACCCAGAAAAGCTCAAAAAAAACCAAACACTGCGCATTTGGAGTTGGTTATTCGCAGAGCCCAACCTTTTTCATCTGAACCGCCACTCAGTCTCTGTTGCAGTATTTGTGGGGGTTTTTTGTTGCTTTTTGCCCATACCAGGTCAACTGCCTTTGGTCGCTTTGGCGGCTTTTACTTTACGCTGTAACCTGCCCATTGCGTTTACCTTGGCATGGATCAGCAACCCACTGACCTTCCCTTTCATCTTTTATGGAACCTACAAGCTAGGAGTTTGGATTTTAAGGATGCCAGAATCCAAATTCACCTTCGAACTCAGCTGGCAATGGTTTACAACGGGGTTTTTGCACATATGGGAGCCCCTGCTGTTAGGTAGCCTGACAACAGGGCTGTTTTTGGGCACTTTAGGATACCTGTTGGTGAACTGGGTATGGCGCTGGCATGTGATGGAACGCTGGAAAAAAAGAAAATCTAGAAAGCGGCAAGTAAGGGTGGGTCAATAAGCGTACAAAAGGTAGTGGCGCAAGGGGTAAACACCTAACAGTATAAACCCCGTATTGCTAATGCTATGAACAATATCAGTTGACCGGTACCACGACCACAGAATCGTTAACCGCACCCGACAAAACGTAACCAATGCACGCTTCACACTTTGTTACTTTATCTAGTACCGCCTGATCATTCTCTAGCTCTTCTGGTGGCACCCCTTTACCGGAAAACATTCTTTGGGCCCAATAGGCTTTCATTTGCTTTGAACTTTTGCCCATCATTGACTGGTCAAATTTATTTCGGGTAACACTGGTAGCGCCCTGATTAATGGGCGTTAAATTATCAACCCCAATTAGAGACTTTGACTTTCCTAAGAATAATTTCTTTACATCTTTTTTAGATACAGCAGAGATACTCATATCCTTATGAGCAATCAACACTACCTCTTCACTATAAGCCGAAAGAGCCAGACCAAATAGAATAACGACCAAAAATATTTGTTTAATTAACATATCTAACCCTCCTATTGACCAAAGATGTACGAAGCATCAAACCGAAGCTCTGGGTAAGACTCGCTTTTCCCATTAAATTCTTGAATATGCGTACTCGCATCCAATTTAAATGCAACCGCTGGTACTGGCCTATAAACTAACCCAACGGTAACCTTTTGAAACTCTCCATCGTCCGATAGCCCTGCTTCGTTGTCGCCGCCATAATCTTTGTTTTGAATGGTTTCTTCGTTTTTAAAATGATCCCATTGAAAATATGGCATCCACTCGCCAGACTCTCTATAAAAGTGGTAGCCAGTTCTCAGGTACCAAGTAGATACGTCGTAATCCCCATTTGCATCAATATTGTTGACTGTAGCCGGTGCTGTATCGTTTAAAAGAAATCGACTTAATTGTCGAGAATTTAAACCTGCATTTTGCACAACTGTTAAGGTAGCTTCTGCATCCCTTGTTGCATTATGTTCTGCCTGCCAAAATTCAATCTGAACCCGCCATTTTTCAAAAAAAAGCTGTTCGTAAAAGCCACCAAATACTGTGAAATCATCTTCTGACATCCACGGTAGAACGCCATTTTTAGGTGAGCCTTCGCCCACTGCAACATCAGAAGTTGTTTCTCCATTTGAACTATAACCACTAACACCGAATATCAAATCACTCTCGTCAGTTTCATAACGAACATCAAACCCTAAAGGCAGCTGATCGT
>CAYZQH010000291.1:0-3753 GCA_964480055.1 uncultured Cellvibrionaceae bacterium | reverse complement strand
TGTTAGCAGCCTGTTTGAACTGATTTGGATAGCGCTCACGTGGGCTTCTAGTCAATCGGCCTTATGGTGGCCAGAGCAGCCGTTTTCAATGAGCCGGTTACTGACCATTGGGCTGGGTGTGCTGCTTGTTCTGGCGCCGCCGGTGTTATCAAGCCGCTTGCTGGGCATTTTTACGCTGTTGGCGGCGGTTTGCTTACCAGTGAAGCAAGGCTATGCCCTAAAACTCACAGTGTTAGATGTGGGGCAGGGGCTCTCTGTGGTGGCGCATACGCCCAAAGACGCTTGGGTTTTTGACGTGGGTGAGCGTTACAGCCCTGCGTTTGATGTGGGCAAGAGTATTGTTGCGCCGTATCTTCGCTCTCAAGGGTTTGATGAGGTTAATGTAATGATCAGCCATAATGATTCTGATCACTCCGGAGGGTTGGAGGGGCTTGCCAGTCAAGTAAAAGTAAAACGACTGATTGCCGGTGAGCCGGTAAAAACGAGTTCCATGCTGAGTACCCCCTGCGTAGCTGGGCAAGTGTGGCACTCGGGTGACTTAACTGTTGAGGTGTTGTGGCCCTCAAAACCACACAATAGCGAGCGGCAAAAGGGCGAAAGTGGCAACCACCACTCTTGTGTGGTGCTCTTAACCCTAAGCTTACCCAATAAAGCCATTAAAATTCTGTTACCTGGGGATATTGGCCGACAGGTAGAGTCATCCTTATTCGATCAATGGCCGCAGGATGTTGATGTGTTAGTTGCTGCGCACCATGGTAGCAAAACGTCGTCGAGCACGGCGTTCATTAAAAGGGTTAATCCGGTGCAGGTGGTGTTCAGCGCAGGTCACTTAAGCCGCTATAATCACCCTAATCAAACGGTGGTAAAACGGTTTGAGCGCATAGGTGCCACCCGTTGGAGCACGGCTGCCGATGGGGCCATTACATGGCAGTGGGGCGTAGATGGGCAGTTAAAGGTGCAGGCCCGGCGGCATTCCCATAAACGCCAATGGTTCGAGTGATCACCGTTGCTGTTTAACGGAGAGAGTAAATTGCTACTTAAGTGCTGCTCGTACGCATTTGAATCATGTATGATACCCCCCGCAAAAACATAAGAAACGGGAGTTAACGGTGATAGAGATTGTTTTAGCGGGTGGGTGGTTGATGATCCCTATCCTGGCTTGTTCCATTGCAGTTATTGCCATTACCATCGAGCGTTTTTGGACGCTTAACGCTGAAAAAATTGCCCCACGTAATCAGCTTGGGCAGGTGTGGAACCAAATTCAAAGTAATCAAATGGACGGTGAACGTTTAAAGGATTTGCGTCGCTCTTCGCCTTTGGGACGTATTTTGGCGGCGGGCCTCAGTAATTCGCGTCATGGTCGTGACGTGATGAAAGACAGCATCGAAGAAGCAGCAAATCAGGTTATCCATGATATGGAGCGATTCTTGAGCGTGCTGGGCACCATTGCTGCCATTACGCCGCTATTGGGTTTGTTAGGTACCGTTTTTGGCATGATCACTGTTTTTAACGAAATTATGATCCAAGGTACTGGAAATGCCGGTGTGTTGGCCGGGGGTATTTCGCAGGCCTTAATTACCACGGCAGCCGGGTTATGTGTGGCCATTCCTGCTTTAATCAGTCTTCGCTTTTTTCAACGTAAAATGGACGGCTTAGTGGTGTTTATGGAGCAAGAGGCCGTTAAGCTGGTTGACGCATTACACGGCGAACGTCGTGTAGATTTGAAGGTGACGTAGAGGCTTCTCGTGCATTTTAAAAGACAAGTAAAAGACGAAGATACCATCAACTTAACGCCACTGATTGACGTGGTGTTTTTGTTGCTGATCTTTTTTATGGTCTCTACCACGTTCACTAAAGAGACGCACTTAAAGCTGGCTTTGCCAGAAGCAGAAGGCGCGCCGCAACCCGATGTGCCAGAGATGCTTGAGGTGATTATTAATGCCGAGGGCGGGATAGCAGTGAATGGCGACGCCCTTGTGGACGGTAATATCAAAACTTTGATGCGTGCCATTGAAGAAAAAGGCCACGGTAACACCAAGCTGCCTTTTGTTATTACAGCAGATTCAAAAGTGCCTTATGAAACTGTGGTGATGGCCATGGATGCCGCCGGCCGATTGGGGTATGTGAACATCAGCATGACCACCAAGAAGCCAGAAGGTGGCGGTGAGTAATAGCCTTTTGTTTTTTGCAGCCTAAGCCTGCGAGGAATTTTGAAAAAGCTAATCCCGTGTTGAGTTGGATAAAAGCCAGTGTAGAGCGCCAGTGGTATGGGCGCCCAAGCTGGCTTTTTTTGTTTTTGCCCTTGTCTTGGGTATTTGTTGTTGTTGCCCATTGGCGGCGTAACCAACAATCTAAGCAAGCTCAGGCTTTGCCCGTACCGGTTGTGGTGGTGGGTAATATTTCTGTGGGCGGCACCGGTAAAACCCCGGTTATCATCGCTTTGATTCAAGCGCTGCAAAAACAAGGGTATCGGCCAGGTGTGGTTGCGCGTGGCTACGGTGCCAAATTTGATGGTGTAAGAGCCGTGGCGGAATTCCCGAGCCCCAAAAGCGTTGGCGATGAACCCTTGTTGATTCACCAAATAACGCACTGCCCTGTGGTGGTGGGCGCCAACCGCTGTAACGCAGCCACGTACCTACTAGACAAATTTGGCGTAGACGTGGTGCTTAGCGATGATGGCCTACAACATTATCGCTTGGCTCGTCAGGTGGAGTTGGCAGTTATCGATGGCAGCCGTGGTTTGGGCAACGGTTGGCGTATCCCTGTTGGGCCACTGCGCGAGTCAGAGCAGCGGTTATCTTCTGTCGATGCGGTGTTAATTAATGGCCGACCCTTGTGCCCAGTACCTGCGGGCGAGCCATTTACCATAGAGCCAAGTTGTTGGCGAAACGTAAAAACCGGCGCTGTGGCAAACCTTGAATCATTCAGTTTGGCTGGTGCTGTGGCGGTTGCTGGTATTGGCAACCCGACGCGGTTTTTTGACATGCTGATGGGTTTAGGGTTTAACGGTATAACGCAAAGCTTTGCGGATCACTATTTTTACACCGCTGAAGATTTTGAACCCTATGGTCAACTGCGTATTTTGATGACCGCAAAGGATGCAGTGAAATGTTCGGCGTTTGCAAAAGCCGATTGGTGGGCGCTGGATGTAAAGGCCGCGCTCCCTAAACCAGTTATTGATACTGTGATTGCCAAGGTTGCGCATGCAAAAGCAACCTTGGCACGCGCGGGCGAATAAAAAGCGAGCAAAAGGGCGCACAAGTAAATGTCTTTTCATGTAGTTATTCCCGCTAGATATGGCTCTAGTCGCCTGGTTGGTAAACCATTGCTAGATCTGGCCGGTAAACCGATGGTGCAGCATGTCTATGAGCGTGCAGTACAATGTGGTGCTCAATGGGTGGGTGTGGCCACAGACGATGAGCGCATTGCCACAGCAGTAAAAGACTTTGGCGGTAATGTAGTGATGACCAAAGCCTCACACGAGTCCGGCACTGACCGGTTGCAAGAGGTGGTTGAGTACTTAAAGCTTGAAGACAGCGCTATTGTAGTGAATGTGCAAGGCGATGAACCGCTAATCCCCGTTTCGGCCATTACTCAAGTGGCCAATAATTTAGACCAATATACCCAGGCCAGCGTGGCAACCTTGTGCGAGCCAATTACCACAGCAAAGCACATTTTTGACCCAAATATAGTTAAAGTGGTACGTAGCCAATCAAATTTGGCGTTGTACTTTTCTCGTGCTCCCGTGCCTTG
>CAYZQH010000290.1:0-3756 GCA_964480055.1 uncultured Cellvibrionaceae bacterium | reverse complement strand
AAGAGCAGCCGGCAACCACACCCAGTGATGAGCCTTTGGCCCTGTGCGAAGTAACTACCCATACAGACTTTAACGGAGACACCATCACCACCGTTAAAGACGCCATGGGCCGCACAGCCAGCATGAGCTACAGTAAAGATGCCACCCAAGAGGCATACACCTACTGGCCTAACGGACAGCTCAAAACCGTCACAGATACTGCGGGCCTAACCGAATACTTCTATGACGAAAACGACCGCCTAGAGTACGAGCTGCGCCCAGGCAGTGTACGGCTGGATTACGACTACGACGCCGTAGGCAATAGAACCTTGGTTAAAGTCACCCGTAACGGCACCGTCACCACGCAAACCAGCTTTATTTACGACGCTTTAAACCGTTTGCACTTTGTGACCAATGATCTAAACCCAACCGATGTCACCGAATACCAATATGACGACGCGGGCAATTTAGACACCGTGACTTTATCCAATGGTTTAGTTACCGATTACGACTACAACACACTAAACCAGTTAACAGACGTGTTTAGCCGTGATAGCAGCAGTACGGTCATCAGTCATTTTAATTACACTTTGGATGACACCGGCCGCCGCCAAGTCATCACAGAGCTAGATGGGCGCACCACAGCCTATTGTTACGATGCGCTCTACCGGTTAACTGATGAGGCTGCATTTAATGCGCCGGTCACACCCATTACCGAGGGCTGTGTGGCGGATACCACAGGTGCAAACTATGCAGCCAACTACGAGCATGACTGGGCGGGTAACCGCACCTACGAGACCGTTGATGGCGTGCAAACCCAATACACCTACGATGACAATGACCGCCTAGAGCAAAGCGGCGGCACCGTCTACAGCTACGATGACAACGGCAATACCCTAACGCAAACCTTAGATGGGGTAGTCACCAGCTACACCTACGACAGCCGCAGTAAAATGGTCAGCGTAGAGGTAGACGGCGCGCTGACCAGTCAGTACACCTATAACCACAACGGCATCCGCACCAGTAAAACCGAGGGCGGCACCACCACACAATTTATAGTGGATGAAAACACCGACTACGCCCAAGTGTTAGAAGAAGTGGTAAATGGCGCCGCTAACGTCAACTATACCTACGGCCATGATTTGTTAAGCCAAACCCGCAGCGGCGTGGCCAGCTTTTATCACTATGATGGGTTAGGGTCTACTCGTGCCTTGAGTGATGTGGCTGGCACCGTAACAGATACCTATGCCTATGAGGCCTTTGGGGAAGTGCTGGAGCAGACGGGGGCTACCGAGAATAGTTACTTGTTTACTGGGGAGCAGTTTGATGCTGGGTTGGATCAATATTACCTAAGGGCGAGGTATTACGACCAGAAGGTGGGTCGATTTACGCAGATGGATACTTGGAGTGGAGTGAATGCGCAGCCGATTACTTTGAATAAGTATCTTTATGCCGCGAGTGACCCTGTTATATATGTGGATCCAACGGGAAATTTTTTTGGATTGGCTGGTTTTGGTGTGGCAAATAGTATTGCGGGGGAGTTAGTTACTCTTCAGATTCATACTGGCTTTAGCTTGCTAGATGCGGGGCTCGGGATGATTGGAACGGATGAAGCTCGGTCAGCTCAAGAAAGTGTCAGGGTAGCACAGAATTTGTTGGCGATTGCAGCTCTTGGGGCGGGGGGGATTGCTTTAACAAAGATTGTCGCCCGCAAGTTTCATAGTCTTTCTCGAGCAGCTAGGTTTGACAAGTCTAGGAATGGATTATTCGGCAGTGTCGGTTCCGTTAGGCCGAGGTCTACAAATGTACTCTCACCAGCTAGAGGACTCACGAAAATAGACTCAAGCAACATTGGGGCAATTACTAAGGAGTTGGTATATATATATGTTGTTGATGATCAGAATAATTTAATAATTGCGCCTCGTGGGGATGCTAGAAAAGGGCAGAAGCACACTCAATTAAATGGAGGTGGCTCCGCAAAAGCTGCAGGAGAGCTAGTGGCAGGAAAGGATGGTAAAGTGTCGATAAATAACGAAAGTGGTAGATATAGGCGACAGTCTCCATCAGCGGTTAAGCGGGTTAAGGCCTTGTTTCAGTTAATGGGTGTTACAGCGGAAGTTCGTACAGGAGCATTTTAATGAATGAATGGCTTACGAAGGTCGACTTCGCGTGGATGGCATGTGATTCGCTAAATAATTTAGGGCTTTTTTATACTGGCTACGAAAATATACCAAATGATATCTTCGCTTTTTATAGTAAAGAGAAATATGGTGCGCTTACGGACTTTATAATTGATGAGCTTCCATTTATTGGTGAAGGTCATGTTGAAAAATATTTTGCTGAGAGTGATGTCAAAAAAGGGTTCTATGTTTATGAATATAACCCTGAGAAGAGTGGGTATGAGAGGGTTGGTGTTCCTGGGATGGTGGTGGCGACCTCTTCTTTGAGTGATTTTGATGATCTAATTGTAAGTTTGCCTGGTTGTCGATTTTTGGATGATGAGCTGATAAAGAAGTGAAGAGTGAAATGAATCATGGGGTCAGGTTCTGTGATTCGACTGGAAGTAAAGAAGACACCCACTCCAAAAGGAAAGCCAAACAAGGCTTTCCAACGAATAAAGAAGACACCCACTCCAAAAGGAAAAATAAACAAGACACCCACTCCAACAGGAAAGCCAAGCAAGACTTTCCCGAAAAAATAAAGGGACACCCAAAAATTTGACTAAACTTCCAATATCGACTAATATTGGCTTTAACTACCCGTAGGTGTTTTTTGTGACCCAGGCTCGCGCAACTCAAGTCTCCGTTGATGAGACGCCCTTTTACCACTGTTATGTGCGCTGTGTACGGCGGGCATTTTTGTGTGGGGAAGATTATTCGACGGGGGAGAACTTTGATCATCGCAAACAATGGATTGTGTCGCGTTTAAAGTTTTTATCCTACGTTTATGCTGTGGATATTTGTGCTTACGCGGTGATGAGCAATCATTATCATGTGGTGCTGCATGTGGATAAAGCGCGGGCATTGGCGTGGTCTATGGATGAGGTAATAGAGCGGTGGACTCAGTTATACAAAGCACCGGCACTTGTAGAGCGTTGGCTGGCTGCCCCTAAAACCCTAAGCGCTGCAGAGTTAGAGGTTATAAAGCAATTGGTAGAGCAATGGCGCGAGCGGCTGTATGACATTAGTTGGTTTATGCGCGGCGTGAATGAAACCATTGCACGCATGGCCAATGAAGAAGAGGGCATAAAAGGCCGCTTTTGGGAAGGGCGCTTTAAAAGTCAGGCGCTGTTAGATGAGACTGCCGTATTAAGTTGCATGGCCTATGTGGATTTAAACCCCGTGCGTGCAGGCATGGCGGAAGATTTATTTGACAGTGATTTTACCTCTATCCAGCAGCGTTTATTTGATTGCATTAAACATAAGCCGGTTAAAAACACAGACGAGCAAAGCCTTGTTAGCCGTGTAAAAAACCAACGAGCTCTTAAAGAATCCTTAAATTTAGATAAGCTGCCCGAGGCACCCTTAACACCGTTTGATGGTAGTGCCCATACGGCGGTTAATGTAGCCCTGCCGTTTACAAGAGAGGATTATTTTGAGTTGGTGGATACCACCGGCAGAATTATTAGGGAAGGTAAGCGGGGTTTTATAAGCACGCAAGTACCAAAAGTATTATGGCGAATAGGCGTCAAGCCCGATAAATGGCTAGACCAAGTTAAAAATTTTAGCCGTAGGTACGGCAGTTGCGCGGGCAGGGTGGCACGAATGCAAGACTATG
>CAYZQH010000289.1:0-3761 GCA_964480055.1 uncultured Cellvibrionaceae bacterium | reverse complement strand
TGCCAATGCTAATGACTTTTGGGTCATTCGATATTGTTAAAGTTTTTATTCTTACAGTTGTGTTTTTTACGTTCATTTTTTGGGGATACTTATTTTCTTTGGCTAGCTATGTTGAAGATATTCTTATTGATTCATTGGCTACAGCACTTGATGATTCAATGGCAAACAAGGTTGGTATGGTTTCATTGGGGACGAGTTTTTTCAGTGATATGAGCTCCGATGATTACACTTCTTATCAAACGCTTAGAGTAATTGGTCGATATTTGTATTTGGCTTTGCCCTTAATATTTACTGGTTTTATGTCTGCAGTTGGGTATGCGGTTGGGGCTGGATTTGACAGGGTTTCCGGCAACTTATCAGGTAAGGCAATTGCCGGTGGTGGAGGCATGGCAAACATAGCAGATGGAGTTGCCGGAAAAGCTATGAGAGGGAGGCGCTAAAGTTTGTTTAACTCCACAAGTCATTTTTGGGGTAATCGTGGTCTCCATTCCTGTATGGTTGGTGTTCATCAAACTTCCCCAAGGGGTCTCTGACAAAATTAAAGTCATAGTCCCCAGCAGTGTTGCTGTTGGACTCTGATGTTTCTCCATTACGTTCACGGGCCTGACTGGCAGAACCTATCATGCCTAAAAATGTGAAAAAGATTTTGAAGATGAATGCCACAGCAATTACAGGTATAGCTATCCCATACCGTGTTGCCTGGATTGCTAAGTAAGCACTCCAGGTAAGAAGGCTCTTGGCTGAGAGCTTGAATTCTGCTGGTCGTTTCATTATCTCGCCCTCCTTGTGGTTGTCGAGAGAGTACAAAGTTTAATCTATCAGTCTCATTGTTCTACATATGTTACTGGTTTTCAAGGAATACAGCTGAATAATGTCGTCATTCGTCTTTGAGTGGCGCCAAAATATTGTACATTGACGCTGTATATTGAATTTGAACCAAGGGGTGATATAGTTCTCCCTACTAGGGCCGTTCACATAGGCCCACTCTCCGTGCTCGGCATCTTTGCCAGCCCCACTAGGGGCTTTTACCTCCGATTCTAAACAACTAACTCCTATGTTTATGGAAGGTATTGCTATGAGGGCTGTTTACCTATTTTTCACTCTTGGGCTCGGGATCATTATTACCGTGGCCGTGAGTTTATCGTGTTCTTACTGGTTTTTTCATTCGCTAGCCGGAGGCGAAGGAAGGGGAGCGGTGTTAACTGGGGTGGCTGGCTGTGCCATCCAGCTATTTGGTTACGGATTTGCGGCTAACTATTTGGACGTTTCTAAGTGGCAGAGAATAGTAGCAGTCACGGCGCCGCTGGTACTTTCAATGTTCACCACCTATTCATCCCTGGTTGGGTACATCGAATCACAGATTGCTACTCGGGAGCGTCAGGAGCGAGTTGATCAGGAAATAGAACAGCGTAAAGCCGCGCAGTCTGAGGTCGTTGGCTCGTACCAGGATGCTGTATTGACGTTAATTCGGCAATCTACAGAAAACCAAAAGGCAGTAACTCGCCAAGCAGAGGCCGCACCAGAGGGCTTCCACTCACACAAGAAGTCCATGCTTGAGAGTAATCAGGCAGCCAGGGGCGCCGATTTACAACTGCTTACAAAAATCGAGTCATCGTTGTCGATTGGGGAGAATGATCAAGTTAGCCTCGATGGAAGTGAAGTTCAACCATCCTCCGTTGAAGGTCTTGTTGATCTTGCTAGGTACAGCACATTGGCCATGATCCTTATTTGCGCATGGCTGGCGATTCTTTTTGACGCTCTCCCTGTGGTGGGTATATCCAAATTGACCCACCAGTTTGCCGGGAGTGAGGCAAACGCTGATACTCAAGAGCCTCAGTCGGAGCTGCCGCAAACCCAACAAGAACAGCCAGTTGCCAAGGCTCAATGCACCTCACCAGAAACTTCTGCACTTGAGCCTAAAGCTGAAGTTGCAAAAGAATTGGCCCCCGCCAAGATCGCGGCCCCTCATTTGGTTAAGTCTTTACCTCCTAAGCCTAACGTGGTGGACGACCGCTCTGAGAGTACCGTTGTACCTACATTACCGAGTCTAAATTTTGGCGATGTGTCTAAACAAATTGCGTCGAAAGAGCTAAAGCCTACCAAGAAGTCTGTGGGCGAGTTTACTGGCTGGGATCGCCAGAAGATTGGAGATTACTTTGCTTTCGCCATCGCTAGCGGCATTGTGCAGTCGTCTGGGAATTCCTACAGGCTTGTAAATAATACAAGCCGTAACGCGTTCGCATAGCTTATCCAAGAAAGCGCCTATGAAGGGAAGGATGCTGTTGGATTCACTGCATGTCCGTTGGCGCCATTGTTTGAGTATATAGGGGGATAAAACTATTAGGTTTGCTTGTCAGGAAGCAATTACCACTTTCAATAACTATGCTCGTGGCGATTACACAACTACCTGCGCGATGTCGTGATTGAGGCTAATCCTGAGTAGCGGGTTTTGAAGTCCATCGGTAGAACAGGTTACCCTGATAGACTTTAAATGTATTAATTTTGCGAGAAATAACAAACTACGTTTTTTATTCCGACACTGCGAGCCGCCATGAATGGCGTTTCAGGATAAGAACTAATTAGACCAAATCATCCGCGGGACTTTTTACTCCTTTTCCACCCTTATTCAATACGTGCGTATAAATCATTGTGGTTTGTACATTTGAGTGACCCAGCAATTCTTGCACTGTGCGAATATCGTATCCAGATTCCAATAAATGTGTCGCAAAACTATGGCGCAATGTATGGCAAGTTACGTATTTATCAATTTGCGCAGCTTTTGCCGCACCAGAAACTGCGCGCTGCAACCCTTTGGCATGCAAGTGATGGCGCCCCCGCCGGCCCGATTGAGGATCATTAGAAACAGACGCTGAAGAAAATACAAATCGCCACCTAAATTCTCGCCCAGCATTAGAGAATTTTTTAATTAGAGCATTGGGTAACCACACGTAATTCAACCCCTGCTCCATATCCCAATCAAAATATTGCCGGGATTGTTCTATTGCCGATCGGATGCCCTCGATACAACTTTGGGGTAAAACCGTAATACGATCTTTGTTACCTTTACCGTTACGAATAATTAATTCGCCACGCTCCAAATTTACATCCGTAATACGTATACGCAAAACTTCATTTTGACGAAGACCTGCACCGTATAAAAGCGTGGCCAGTGTCTTGTACACACCTTGGGTATTTGAGAGTAGGCTGCTGACCTCTTGCTTGGTCAATACCGTAGGCAAACGCCGAGGAACCTTAGAAAAGCTATAACCACCTAAATCGCCTAAGTCTATACCCAGCACATGCCGGTACAAGAATAAGATGCCGCAAAGCGCCTGGTTTTGCGTAGATGCGGATACTCGCTCTTTAATTGCCAGATGTGACAAGTAATTTACAACATCTTCTGCGCCCAATAGAGATGGGTGCTTTTTATTATGAAATAAAATATACCGACGAATCCAATGGCAATAACTTCTTTCAGTTGAGTAAGCATAATGCCGCCCCCTAAGCTGTTGCCGGACTTGATCCAATAGCTTCATAATCACCATCCATAGTACTGTTTGTATATACAGTTATAATAACTGCATATGGAGTATTAAGCAAACAGGTTAATAGGTAAATAATTTACATAACGTCATAAGCCGTTGAAATAACAAGTGATTTTTCTGCCTTTAGTGCTACATTATTTTCTGCATACAGGACGGGAGCTTACATAATGGACAGAATTCAGCCAAAAGGTATAATTAACCTTGAAATTGGACAGT
>CAYZQH010000288.1:0-3768 GCA_964480055.1 uncultured Cellvibrionaceae bacterium | reverse complement strand
AACAATGTTTATTTGGAGGTGCGTGCAGGTACCGGCGGTGATGAGGCAGCTATTTTTGCGGGGGATTTATTCCGCATGTATTCTCGGTATGCGGAGTCTCGTAAATGGAGGGTCGAGGTGGTTTCTGAAAACCTTGGTGAACACGGCGGCTACAAAGAAATTATTACGCGTGTTGTGGGCCAGGGGGTATTTTCGCAATTAAAATTTGAATCTGGCGCGCACCGTGTGCAGCGTGTGCCAGAAACGGAATCCCAGGGGCGTATTCACACATCCGCTTGCACAGTGGCTATTTTGCCAGAGGCAGATGAGCGCGAGGCGGTGGATATTAATAAAGCAGATCTGCGCGTAGATACTTTTCGTGCCAGTGGCGCCGGTGGGCAGCACGTGAACAAAACAGATTCGGCCATTCGTCTTACTCATATCCCGACTGGGGTTGTGGTGGAGTGCCAAGATGAACGCTCGCAACACAAAAACCGTGCAAAAGCGATGAGTTTATTGGCCTCTAAATTAAATAGCGCCGCAGATGAAAAGGCGCAGCTAGAGCAAGCCAGTGAGCGCCGTAATTTGGTGGGCAGTGGCGATCGCTCTGAACGTATCCGCACCTACAACTACCCTCAAGGCCGTGTTACGGACCATCGCATTAATTTAACGCTGTATAAATTGGATGAAGTCATGCAGGGCGCACTGGATGAAATTGTGCAGCCGTTGGTGAACGAGTATCAGGCGGATCAATTGGCGGCGTTGGCGGAGTGAAACACTGGCTAAATGCTTAAACTCTAGGTTAGGTAAGCGTAGTTCCGCCTAACGTTCGGGGTGTAAAGGTTGGATTCTGTAAGCCAATGAGTGTTGGAAGCCGCCTTCGGCTTTTCCAACCTACAGGGATTCACTGCTCCTTTTAAGCAAAGCTAATTCTTACCAGTACCTCGCCATGAATATTCAAGAAGCTTTAAAATGTGCGTCACAATTAATCTCTGATTCTGCAAGATTGGATGTGGAGTTAATTTTGGCTCATGTTCTGGGTGAGTCGCGTACCTATTTGTTTACCTGGCCCGAAGCCCTCCTATCTCAGCAGCAACAAAATTATTTTTTACAATTATTAGAGCGGCGCAAACAAGGCGAGCCAGTGGCTTATATCTTAGGCGAGCAAGAATTTTGGTCGTTAACCTTAAGGGTTAATAACAGCACGTTAATTCCACGGCCAGAAACCGAGTTGCTGGTGGAGCTGGCCATAGAGAAGCTTCAGCGTATAGCGCAACCTTCAATCTTAGATTTAGGAACGGGTACTGGCGCCATCGCATTGGCTATTGCAAGTGAGCTTAAGTTGGCCAATAAACACAATGTGGCAACGGTGGATGCAGTAGATTCCTCTGGTGCGGCGGTTAATTTGGCCCAGCACAATGCGGCTTTGAATAATTTAGCGTGGGTTCGTGTTTTTAAAAGCCATTGGTTTGAGCATGTTACGGAGCAATACCAGGTGATAGTGAGCAACCCACCTTATATTGATGCAGCAGACCCACATTTGAACGAAGGCGATGTGCGTTTTGAGCCTGCAAGTGCCCTGGTAGCCGATGAAGACGGCTTAGCGGATATTCGTGAAATTATTCAACACAGCCAACAGTACTTAAAACCCTCTGGTGTACTCATGTTAGAGCATGGTTGGCAGCAAGCGGCAGCAGTTAGGCAATGGATGAATGACGCGAATTTTATGAAAGTGCAATCGGTTAAAGATTTAAACGGTATAGAGCGCGTAACCCTAGGGGAGCTTTGTGGTGAGTGACGAATTGTCGGATGCACAATTATTGCGCTATAGCCGTCACATTTTATTGCCGCAGGTGGATGTAAAAGGGCAGCTTGCTATTTGTAACAGCTCTGCGTTAGTGGTGGGCGTTGGGGGGTTGGGCTCACCCGCGGCGCTTTATTTGGCAGCAGCCGGTGTTGGTAGGTTGATATTGGTGGATGACGATTTAGTGGAGCTGACCAATTTACAGCGCCAAATTGCGCATACCCAAAATGCACTCGGTGAGGCAAAAGTTGATTCTGCAAAAAGCACAATTAATGCATTGAACGCGGATGTGAACGTCGAGTGTGTGCAAAAACGACTGACTGAAACTGACATGCACCATTGGGTAAGTCAGGCGAATGTTGTATTAGATTGTAGTGACAATTTTATGACGCGTACGGCACTGAACCGTGTGTGCGTGCAAAAAAAAGTGCCGTTGGTATCCGGCGCCGCCATTCGTCTAGAGGGCCAGCTAACGGTATTTGACGCACGGGATGCAAACAGTCCTTGTTATCAGTGTTTATATGATATTTCTGGTGAGCAAGGGTTAACGTGTTCGGAAAGTGGTGTACTTGGCCCTGTGGTGGGCGTGATTGGTGCAGCGCAGGCTTTAGAAGCGCTTAAAGTTTTAACGCCTTTTGGACTCCCGCTGGTTGGGCGGGTGCAAATGTTTGATGCTTTAACTATGCAATGGCGTGAATTTAAATTACCGCGTGACAAGCATTGCGCCGTTTGCGCGCCTAAATAGCATAACGCTTCCATTTATTGTTCGCCTTAAGCGGCCGTTTATATTAATTGGCACTGTCAGCTTAAAAAATTGCAAGTGTTGTTTAATTTAAATGTTTAGGTGTTTGTCAGGGGTGTGTTCAATACCCTATGTCATTTTAGAGGCGCTCTAAAAATATTGTTGTTACTATCGGCATTATTTATTCAAATAACGCGGAAAGCCTTCCTCACAAGAGCACAATTTTTGTGGATGTTAAACCGTGATTTTTTTGACGTTTGCCTTCCTGTTGAATGTTTGTCGTTGTTCACCGTCAAAAACTTGCTGATTAGATCTCACCTATACGCAAGGTAAATATTTTTTTAAATATCTCGTCAAGAATATTTACAGAATAAATTTAAGCTGTAAACATAGCGTTCAGCGACAGCGAGCGCTTACTTTTAGTGCGTAATTTCCCCGTCATGCAAAAAAGCAGTGGGCACTGTGTTTTTAATAACAATTATTTTTTAGTGTAATGTGTTGTAACGTATTTAAAAACTATGAGCTATTGCGATAAAACAGCCATGAATATGTAATAAACCTCAATAGATTCTGACCGCTGACCCAAATATGAGTTTGCAAAGCTATATACCTTAAGCTCCCTACCTAAAAAAAAGTTTTTAATAACAAAAGTAAAAATACCCCCAGTAAACGTGCTGAAAAGCGTGTCTATACTCAAGCATTGCAAAACCCCTCCGTTTTATGCGGCGGTAAATATTCACATGCTCAATGCTTTTGGGAAGACATATATGGAACGCAAAGCGACACTCCACGCGCAATTTTTTTCAAAACTCAAAATACCTTTTATACCTTTGATGTGTGCAGCCTTAATAACGGGTTGTTCGAGTGGTGGTGGCGGTAGTGAATCAGACGGCGGGGGTGGATCCTCTAGCTCTTCTAGCAGTTCGTCGTCTAGTTCCAATAGTTCTTCCAGTTCTAGTAGTTCTTCGTCTAGCTCTAGTAGCTCCTCCGGTGGCGCGGTTACCTTAAGCGGTACGGTATCAAGTTTTCCTGATTCAGCAACTGGGAACCAAAAAGCCATTCAGAAAAAATTGTACGATCCATCCCTGGCGGCACAAATGCAATCTGGGGACGTGAAGTTTCAAGCTGGTGAAGGCGATGACGGAGTATTGTCGCGTGATGAAATGGTGCCCGCTTCGGCGTTGGTATCAGCCTATTTATTGACAGATGTGGATTTTGAAAACCCCATTGCCACAGTGCGGAC
>CAYZQH010000287.1:0-3782 GCA_964480055.1 uncultured Cellvibrionaceae bacterium | reverse complement strand
GTCGCTTTAAAAGCCAAGCACTATTAGATGAGACCGCCGTATTAAGCTGTATGGCCTATGTGGATTTAAACCCTATTCGTGCAGGTATGGCGGAAGATTTATTTGATAGTGATTTTACCTCTATCCAGCAACGTTTATTTGATTACATTAAACATAAGCCGGTTAAAAACAAAGACGAGCAAAGCCTTGGCAGCCGCGTTAAAAAGCAAAGAGCCATTAAAGAATCCCTAAATCTAGATAAATTGCCCGAGGCACCCTTAACGCCGTTTGATGGCAGTGCCCATACGGCAGTCAATGTAGCCCTGCCATTTACACGCGAGGATTATTTTGAATTGGTAGATACCACCGGCAGAATCATTCGGGAAGGTAAGCCGGGCTTTATAGGTGCGCAAGTACCAAAAGTGTTACGGCGAATAGGCGTAAAGCCCGATAAATGGCTAGACCAAGTTAAAAACTTTAGCCGCAGGTACGGCAGTTGTGCGGGCAGGGTGGCGCGTATGCAAGACTATGCCCAGGCGTTTGAAAAACGTTGGTGCAAAGGCGTGGGGTTTGCAAATAAAGTGGCTGCTTGAATGCAAAACACTAAACTCGATAAGGCTCAAGTGCATTGCTAGCGGCCTCTAAATCAATGGGTAGTGAAAGCTAAAAGAGCACCCACACCGCCACACCGCCTGCCAAGTTGATGCGAGCAATGCAGCAAAAGCAAGAAGCCGAACTCGACGAAGAGTGCTTTATCCGAGAAATAGAAAGGGGCGTGAAAGCCAGCGCTTGATCGACCATGCAGACGTTAAAACTAAATGGAAGGCTAAGTGTGCAGCTCAAATGGGCTGACCTTGCAGATACTGATTTAGAGAAAATCGAAGCCCATATTGCCCAAGAGAATAGCCCCAACGTTGCTATCGATGTAGTGTGAATATCATTGATAGTACGCATCTAACCCTACTGGATCACCCCGGAGCCGGTCGCCAACGCAGATTGAAAAATACGCGAGAGCTGGTGATTGATGGTGTGCAGCTTATCGTGATCTACGGAGAGAATATCAGCACAAATTGCATCAAAGTCTCGCGTGTTCTCCATGACGCTCAGCAGTGGCCGACAGCCAATTAAAAGACAAAACCGCTCTGTTTATGGGAGGCATTGAAGCGTGGAAGCTGTCACCTGTTCCGCCACGCGATGGCCACCTTAATGTTGGAGGGCGGTGCGAGCATCCGGTTTATCCAAGCCATGCTTGGTCATGTGAAACTGGATACCACACAGATCTAGACTCAGGTGAGCATCAACAAACTTAAGGAAATACATACACTTACCCATGCAGCTAAGGCCTAAGCGAACCGAGGTGGTGAACTTAGAGGGTGGGCAAGAGGCAGCAGAAGACGCGTTGCTCTCCGCTTTAGCCGCTGAGAATGAAGATTAGAAGCTCGAAACATTAGATGGGGTATATTATACTACTGAGTAGTATGTTCATCCAAATGACGAGGTGATAGGCATGGCCATGGTGAAAAAGAGTATTACGGTGACTGACCAGCAAGACAACTGGATTAAGGCGCAGATAGAAATGGGGCATTACGGTAATGAAAGCGAAGTACTGCGCGAGCTGATACGGGAGCGGCAGTTGCGAGAGCAGGAGACAAACCGCGAAATCGAAGTCATCCGTGCCAAGCTGATTGAGGCTGAAGCAAGCGGTTATACGGATCAAAGCCCGGCAGAAACCCTGAAAGAAATCAAAAATGGACTGGGGCGTGATGCCGTATAAACTCAGCAATGAAGCGAAAATGGATCTGGCACGTATCTACTGGCGTGGTGTGGAAGAGTTCGGCGAGCTTCAAGCTGACTGTTATTATGAGGCCCTTATCCAGCGTTTTGGCGACATTGCCGAAGCGCCCTACAAATATCAATCTGTAGACCATATCCGTGCCCGCGGAAACCCAGAAAAGAAAAGGACCTCGACCGTATCCGTGAAAGCTATCGGCGTAGTGTTTGCGGCGTGGACAGTATTTACTTTCGCGTGAGCGGTGATGTTACCGAGATTATGCGAGTGTTTGGCCGGCAGGATGCAGACGAGAGACTTTGACCGCAAAGCACTGTGTTTATGGAGGCTTGAACTTCTTTCGCCGCTCGCCCCAAATGCCCCTATAACTGCGGTTTTTAGGTTTATGTGTGTGTATCTAAGCGGAGCGCGCACTTAAAACAAAAAGTGCGTCTAGGGGGCGAGTTGGTGAAATGCATCGACACCTGGGGTGCAGGCTCTTTAAGTGGTTGACGACGTTAGGAGAGTTGGTGGATTAGTACGATGGTTGTGTCAGGGTGTGTTGTGTTCCAAACAAAGCAAGCTGTAAATCTGATTGGATGGCAAATGCAAGCAGAGATGAGTTAGTAGCAATAGAAAGAAATATTCGAAATCTAACAAATACAATCAATATCCAATTGCTGTAGCTGTAGCTGTAGCTGTAGCTGATGCTGTTGGTGGCAAAAAATAATTCTTGACGGCTATCATAGAGCTTTCTATATCTGTGAAGCCCCTAACGTACAATGTTAACGCGGCACATGGGCATACTGCCGAAATCAGGCAAGTGATTGATTTTTCCAGAGATAAAAAACCAGGTTTTATTATTTCAACACAGCGAAACACGATGGATTGCATTTCAGGATAAGAACTAATTTAGTCAGCCCTCAAATACACCCATGCTCTCGGAATCCGGCAGGTTGAGTAACGTTGAAGAGTATATAGCTCGACGCACTTTAATCTTTCTTACATAAATTCCTGGTCAATTTTCTCAAATATATTCCATGCTCACCTCAACAGCACAGGTGATTGGAGTTATTTACAGAGCCTCAAGTGTTGACCTGCGCGCCATGCACTATTCTAAATGCAGTTGCCTTAGGGTTTTAGAATTATCTTTGGCATTTGTTGATGTGTTAATTGATTAAAGTTTCAGCATACAAGTAAAAACTTGTAAAATGTCATCGTGGAATCGTACGTAAATAATAAATTCGCGGTACTCTCTGCCTTACATTCAACTGGGGAGATGATCATGAACGATGCAATTGAGCAATTAACATCCACATTAGGGCCGCTGGCGTCTAGCTCATTGGCCAAGGCGTTGATTGGCCTTGTCATACTGATTGTTGGTTTACTGGTGGTAAGGGTATTCTCTCAAATCAACCGAAAACTGCTCACAAAAATCAGTTTTTTAAACCGCACCACCAAAGATGGTAAAGAGTTTAATTTAGTTAACCCTATCGTATCGTTGATTAAAGCGGTATTAACCATTTTTGTATTGATGATTGTATTGCAGTACTTTGGCCTTACCGATGTTTTAGCCCCACTCAAAGAGCTATTAGAAGAGTTTTTAAGTGCCATACCCAATATTGTTGGTGCTGGCGTTATTTGTTACGCAGGCTGGATTTTGGCCAAGCTTATTTCAGAGCTTGCAGAGATTGCGCTTAGCCGTGTTGACCAAAAAATTGCACAAAAAACCGGGAATCAAACCTTTGAGATCTCTGGCTTTGCCAGTGCCTTTATTTTTGGCAGTATTTTATTGCCTATCGTAGTGGCTGCTTTAGGAGTATTAAATATCCCTGCTATTTCAGAGCCTGCATCGCAAATGATCAACAAATTAATGTCCGCGGTACCCAACATTGTTGGTGCAGGCATTATACTTTTGGTTACCTACATGGTAACCAAATTTGTTGTGTATATGTTATCTGGCTTACTAGAGGGTATGAACATTAACAGCCTGCCAGAAAAAATGGGCATTAAAGGCATTTTTTCTGAGTCGTTT
>CAYZQH010000286.1:0-3790 GCA_964480055.1 uncultured Cellvibrionaceae bacterium | reverse complement strand
CTGAAGACGCTTGCACATCCAGCGCCTGCAATCGATTATTCAATGGTATGTTGATTTTAAATGTCGATGCCTGCACTCCCACAAGATAAGCGATACAAGCTACAGTTAAAATGGTCATTTCCAGCGGCTCTAATCGACTAAAACCCAAAATTGTGGCTGCGATTAGTGATGCAGCGGACCCTAACCAAACAAGTACAAACAGAACTTGCCCCTTTTGTATAACGCCATCTATTTTTTGAAATGCTTTTATAAATTCCTTATCGGAGAGTTGAGCAAGCCCCGGCATAACAACAACCGCAAATGCAAATAAAAAACCTGCGTTTATGGTGCACAACAATGCTGCCAACAAGAGCAACCGTTCAAAAATGGTATCAATGATCATTTTTTATCTCCACGAAGTTAACGGTATAAGATGTTTTAAAGCGGCGCCGACCCAATAGCCAGCGCCCTGGGAGCCTATTAATTTGCATATTGCAAGGCAGCTTTACTCTCAATGACTGGGGCCTGTTTTTTAGACTTTAAAAACATAGCCAAACTCACCAGCCCAAGCACAATTTCTATCACCGCGGCTAAAACAATGCTCTCATTGGGTACGCCTGCGGCGGTAAAGCCAATCACTCTGGCGAATCCATAGGGGAGGTACACCAAGGTGGAAAGCAACCATGCGTAGGACCTGAGAGACACTATTATTACGCCCAAGAGTAAGATGACTCCAGAAACCATCAGCATACCGGCAGGAGCACGCAACTCATTAATTAGACTTGGGTCGTTACCCAATGTAATACCGCTACTGGCGTAGAAGGTGACTGGAGAGAGCGTAATGCTTAAACCAATGACAAGTAGTATCAAACCACAGATAACAAGTGTGACTGTGCTGGCAGTTTTTTTAACAGCGTTCATGATTGCATTCTCTATTTAGTGAATGGGTTTTAGCCGTTAACGGCCAAGTTTGTGTGCTCCAAATATCCGCAGCCAATGCTTTTTTGAGGTAACCTTCAAAGTCGGTAGCATCTTTTCCAGTTGCCTCTTTTACACCGGTCGCAACACTGGCGTTGCGGCCATCAAAAATTTCTGTAAACAGCTCGTTCATTAGCCACAGGACCTCTTCCGGCAGGCCTACCGTTTTTAGGTGGGTAAGGTACTCATCAATTGTCACCTGCGTAAAACGAATAGGTCTGCCCGTAGCTTTGCTGATGGCATCAATGCAATCGGCAAACGTCATTAACCGAGGGCCCGTCACTTCAAAAAGTCGATTTTTAAGATTGTTACGCGTCAAAGCTGCAACGGCTACATCGGCAATGTCGTCAACGTCAATAAACGGCTCAAGCGTATTGGATTCTGGCAGGATCAACTCGCCCGAAAGAATCCCATCCAACATAAAGCCCTCACTGAAGTTCTGAGCAAACCAGCTTGCCCTCACCACATTCCACTGCAGGCCACTGTTGATCAGCACTTGCTCGGCTTTTTGCGCGCCCTCTTCGCCTCTACCAGAAAGCAGTACGACCTTTTGCACACCAACAGCTTTGGCAAGCTCGCAGAACGCTCGAATAATTTCTACTGCACCAGGAACCGCTAGGTCAGGTTGAAATGTCACATAGGCCGAGGTTGTACCCTCTAAAGCGGCTTTCCAGGTGCTTGTTTTATACCAATCAAAAGGAATGGCCGATGACCTGGAGACGCCGCGTGTGCCAACGCCTAGGGCATTTAATTTTTGCTCAACGCGCTTTCCAGTCTTGCCTGAGTTACCAATGATCAAAGTAGTTTCGTGTTGCATGATGTATATCCTCCAAAGTGGGTTGTGTTTGCCTGTGAATCAGGAGGTGAGACTATGAGGTACAACAATTAGATATTTAATACCCTTATATCCACAATATATTGCAGATCGTCTAAACCTGTGGATTTTATGGATTTGACGTGAGAGCATTGCCTCATGGTTGATTATGAGCGTAAATTCCCATCCCTGGCGGACCCTCTTGGTGAGACGCTGTACGAGCTTCGATTAGGTGGTAGCCTGTATGCGCTGTCCGAATTGCGGGCACCCTGGGGTATCGACATGCCTGCCCTGCCTGGCAAGATGATGTTTCACATTGTCACCGCCGGAAGTTGCTGGCTTCAAACGGCAGAGGGCTCAGCTTTTGAGTTGCACCAGGGCAGTCTGGTTTTATTGCCCCAGGGTCGTGGCCATAAAATTTTGGATTGCCCCAACGCTAAAACCGAGCCCTTCTTCGACTTACCTGTCCAGCAAATTAATGAGCGGTTTGAGACCTTAACCTACGGTGGCGCAGGGAAGTTAACCAAGCTCACTTGCTGCGTGGTTGATTTTGACCACACTGCCGGCAGGCAACTGATTGATCATTTACCTGAGATGTTGCATATCAATAGCTTGGATACCAACGTAGATGGCTGGCTGGAACATTCCCTAAGGTTTTTGGCGCGCGAGGCAAGAGAGCAACGGCCCGGCGGCCAAACCATTATGGCCAATTTGGCGGATATATTGGTTATTCAAGCAATACGTACTTGGCTTGAAACGTCACCAGAGGCCAACAAAGGGTGGTTGGCGGCACTGCGTGATAAACACGTAGGCAACGCATTGGTTGCCATCCACCGGGAACCCGCAAAAAACTGGAGCGTGGCGTTGCTGGCTAAGAATGTGGGTATGTCGCGGTCGGGGTTTTCTGCACGGTTCACCGCATTGGTGGGTGAGCCGGTAATGCAGTACTTAACCCGCTGGCGCATGTTGTTAGCAAGAAGCAAACTGCTGGAAGGCAAGATAACGCTGGGTGAGCTTTCTGATCAACTTGGATATCAATCAGAAGCGGCCTTCTCCCGCGCGTTTAAACGCATTATGGGTGTTTCTCCAGGTTCGGTCGAAGCACCAGCTCCATTTAACGACTCTTACAATTGAGTGCAAATGTGCCCTAAAAAATATGCCGACACTCATACAAGCCTAGTTAGAGTATCCCCGCATATACCTTGATGTGGTGATTTCGTGCAAAGAACTCTTGCTTATTGTTGATTTAACGCTGCCTCATTAAGCAATCTTTCTGCCATTAAAGTGAATATCAACGCCACTGGACTTTAAGTCACCCGCCAGGGCATGGGCGACGCTATTCATCTGGGGGGTACCCACATAACGAGTAATCTTGTCAGGCGAGGCAACAAGCCCTGATTGATTTTACACATGCAGTGTGAAAGACCAAATAGCTGCAGCCTTTGAACGCAGCCACTGATCTACCTGCTCTTGGATTCGAGGGTCACTGGCCGTAACGTATTGAGCACCAAAGTCGATATGGCCCCAGTCAAAACGCTTAGTGCTCAAGAGCCCGCCAAGCCCCCGGGATTTTTCGAACACATCAACCTGCGCGCCACTTTGCGTTAGCTTGTTCGCCAATGTGAGCCCGGCTATGCCTGCACCAATAATTGCCACTTTCATTGATAGTTTGCCCAATGATTCTGAATTCGTTTTTAAAAAGCAGTAGCGATATTAGGCTATATGCGCACGCTTCGATTATCGCGAATTGGGGTGCCTACAGTTTGCGTATAGTAAGCACCACACGACCCACCGTGAAACCAAATTTTTTCATCACCGATTCATTGATCACGGTATTGGTGTCAATTCGATACATTCGGTCATCTACGCGAATATTCAGCGGCGAGCCCTTGTAGTTGATGGTGAGCGTGTACTCGGTGAACAGAGCATTGCCAGAGGTTTGTATATTAGACACGCCTACTGTGTCATTCGCTATGGCCGTGTAGTTATTATCATTAACCTTCTGTAATGTCCAAATTC
>CAYZQH010000285.1:0-3820 GCA_964480055.1 uncultured Cellvibrionaceae bacterium | reverse complement strand
ACTTCTGTAAAGTGATTTTGTCATTAATTATTCACAAGTTACCGATAACGTATGGAATATTAAAGCATTAATGATATTGGCGTTTTGATCAAATGCGGAAAAAGCTTGCGATTTTATTTGGCGCCTAATATATTCTTCTGGCAAATTAGTGTCTTGGTGAATTTTATGCCAAGCCCCGCTGAGTTTATTTACTACTTACGGAGCGAGTATGAAACGTTCTTTTACTTCAATTCTCACAATTTTCGCCCTTATCCTGTCTGTTACTGCATTTGGTGCGGAGCCAAAATACAAATTTAACCTAAAGTCTTTATCGGGTGAAAAAACAGTTCTGAAGGATTATAAAGGTAAAATCACGGTGGTTAATTTCTGGGCATCATGGTGCGGCCCCTGTGAAAAGGAAATGAAACACCTCAATAAAATTCAAAAAAAGTTTGTGGATGAAAACGTTGCTGTCTTGGGCGTAAATGTAGATAACAAAAAAAAATTAGCCAAGCAACATTTAAGAGGGCTCAAAAAACGCCCTTTATACCCTATATTGTTTGATAAAAAGAACAAGGCAACCACTAATTTTGACGTAACTGCCATTCCTTCCACCTATATCTTTGGCCCGAAAGGAAAGCTTCTTTATGTGGGGCAAGGTTATATTCCTGGTCAAGAGGCCGCTTATAAGAAAGCAATTAGGCGCGCTCTTAAAAAACCCAAAAAATCTTAAATTTCAAAATTGAGGCGTAAGCAATCGGCCTCACTTTAACCTTATTCATAATTTCAGTGCATAACGGAGTGTCGCGATGATCTCTTTTGGCAAGTTAAAACAATTCTCATTGGTTGGCCAAATAGCCGTATCTCTAATGCTGGTGGGCGCCAGTAGTACCTGTTTGGCAAATGACTCATTGGGTTTAGCAAGTGGCTTTAACGCATTTGTTAAAGAGGATTTTCAGACGCAATATACGGATATGCAAGGGCGACTAGCTGCCGGAGGCGATGTAACTTTAAATGGGTATGGGTTAGCGTCAAGTATCAATATTCCAGCGGAGGTGTATTCCTTGGTTTCCGGTGGCGATATTTTATTTACCAATGGAATGATATATGCCGGAAGTGTGATTACATCGGGTAGTGCAGCGGGCATAGGCCAAGGCGTAATTAACGTGATGGCCGCGGGTAGTACTATTACAGATGGCGCGCAGTTGCCTTTTGATTTTGGAGCCGAATTTACCTATTTAGAGCAAGTTTCTAGCTCGCTGGCGTTGGCAGAAGATACAGGGAGCATCACCTATCAATGGGGAGGTACTTATCTACAAGGCGATTGCACAAGCAATTTGCAAGTTTTTAATCTAGATGGCCCCACATTGCTGAGCTCTCATACCTTAGGGATGGAGTGTGTACCAAGCGAAGCAACCATTGTGTTTAATGTCAGCGGCACTGCGCCGGGTTTGCAGAATATGGGGTTGGCGCATTTACAACCCAGTGCCAATAAAATTATTTGGAATTTTTATGAGGCTGAATCGGTTCAGTTTTCAAGCATTGGGGTAGAGGGCAGTGTACTTGCGCCAAACGCCGACCTAAATACTCCATGGGGGTATGTAAACGGTACCGTTATGGTCAATAGCTGGGCCGGCAACATGGAGTTGCACCACGTCCCATTTGAGGGTGACATTACATCACTGCTTTCATCTGAAGCGCCCGTCATTATTACGCCCCCAGTAGAGCTAGGTTTTGAGGCAACGCCTTATTCTTATGATGTAGATGCCATTGACGAAGATATTGGTGATGTACTAACACATAGCATTGATAGCGCACCGATGGGCTTTAGTATAGACCCAACTACAGGAGTCATCACTTGGCTAGCACCGCAAGAATATGTCGGTACCGTGCCAGATTATAATCAGCAATGCTACGTAGTGCCCACCGGTTCTGTGGGGGTAGTGGAAGAGGGCGACGAGATTCCTGATGGCCGCATCGCGGTGATCTCCCCATTATTTAAACGCGTGAAAGATGCCTTAGAAGTTTCTGCAGGCTATACCGCACGTGAATCAGTAGCTTGGGATAAAAGGAACGGTTGCCTGGGTTGTCATATTCAAACGCAAAGCTTATTAGGGTTAGAAACTTCTATTGATAAAGTGGAAGTGGATCAAGCGGCCATTGATTACCTGGTTGATGCCCTGTTTAGCAACCAGCAGGCCAACGGTACTATTACAAGCCATGGGCATCGTACAACCTATTTAAATAACCAAACTTCACTGGCATTGTGGAGTTTGACTTCTTACCCCGACCGTTTACTGTCTTTTGATGCGCGTATAAGAGCGCTGGACTTTTTCGTCACTCGAGCAAACGCGTCCGCTACCTCTGTATCCTGGCCAAACGATCACAATACAGGCTGGATGAATAATGCATTGCCAGTAACAGCTTTGGTGAGTCAAGCAGGCGCCTATTTATTAGAAGATTTATATAACCCAGATATTGAGTTTTCAGACGTAAACTTTACAACCATTCAAACCTTTGAAGTATTGGTGCCCAAATTAGCCGCATACTTCTTAAATGGTCATAACGCCCCCAATAACGACCTTACACAAAGCGCCTTTCGGTTAATGGGCTTGAGTGAGTTGCAACCTCACATTGTAAGCGAAAATTTATCCACTCAAGTGAGTGATGCTATTGCATTTTTAGATAGCTATCTTCGCAGTCAGGCCTTAGCAGAGGGCGGTTGGCCGTATTACACAACTAACACAGTAGCCTCTCCAGTTGCCAGTGCATGGGTAGGCATTGCATTAAATTATTTAAGCCCCGAATTAACCGACCCTATTGTTACTAAGAATATTGAGTATTTATTGGATGCTCAGGCAGTTACAACAAACAACAATAATGGTACCTGGCAAGACCCCATTTTTGCGCAAACGCGGTTGGCTGGAACCAGTATTGTAATGGCCTACTTACCCATTGCCTTAGACTTTTTAGGTAATCCAGATTTAAACATTGCCAGTTTGCAGTTATCAGAACAAGGGGATCTATTACAAATACAAGCCGTTATATCTAATCGCGGGGTTAAAGAGGTAGAAGAGGATACACAAATACTGTTTTACGCAGGCGCAGACGCCAATGCACCGCTGCTGGGTACGGCAACGGTACCCCCGCTATTAAGCGGCGGTGAAACTACCGTCAGCTTACTGATTAATGACCCAGACCTTATTGGTACGGATATATACGCAGAGCTATTGGTGGGGCCTACTGTAGAAGAATGCGAAATTAGAAACAACCGCCGCCGCGCAGCGGTTATTCGCCACCGCGTTACAGATACGCGGGATTTATTTGATACGCAACTGTATTCCTTAAACATTGAGGATCAAAATTCAGCGCCCGAGATTACTAGTGGTCCAGAATTCACGCATCAACAAGGTCAAGTGTTAAGCCTAAAAGTCTCAGTTGATGATGAAGATATTGGAGATGCGGCCTTATTTGCATTAAGCGGTGAGCCCAACGGTATTTATATCAACCAAAAAAATGGGCAGATATTGGTAGATGGTGAAATTCTAGAGCCCGGTGAATATAGCTTTACCGTGACAGTAACCGATATTCGTGGGGCAACGGCAGAGCAGGACATTACATTTACCATCAATGAAAACTTGCCACCAGACATTACCTCCCCTGCGGTGGCACAAAAGCAAGAAGGCCAAAATTATTACTATGACGTAGAAGCGTTAGACCGTAATGACGATGAATTACGTTATGGCATTGTGGAGACTGTTTTAGGGTTCTCCATTAATAATCGTACTGGGGAGTTGGTGAGTGAGATTGGTACTCCGCTTGAGGGGCTTAGAAGTGATAA
>CAYZQH010000284.1:0-3831 GCA_964480055.1 uncultured Cellvibrionaceae bacterium | reverse complement strand
GGTAATTATTCGTGGTTAACAGAAAAAGGCAGTATCGTCATACTCAACAACGGCATTGAGTTTGCCGCAACCTATTTTATTATGCTGATGATGCTTTTATTTTACGGGCCAGGGCGTTTCATAAGCATAGATTATTGGCTGGCCAAAAAATGGAACCTACCAAGAGAATAGTCGTTTCCGCAGAGTGTGGATGCCTGCCAGTCATAATTCCTCAAACACCATTCATAATACTGAAACAATGCCACGTCACGATGCGCGCCTCGTATGCATGAAATCGGATATAATGGATCTGCTGACCTTTTATAAGAATTTGGCCGAAGAAACCCGGCTACGCTGCCTGATGCTTATCGCGCATGAAGCTGAATTGTGCGTTTGTGAACTGACAGTTGCGCTAGACGAGACACAACCCAAAGTATCCAGGCATTTAGCAATATTGAAACGAACGGGGTTATTACTGGATAGAAAAGAAGGCCTTTGGGTATATTACCGCTTAAACCCGAATATTCCCTCCTGGGCCAAAAACGCACTGTACACCTCGTACAAAGAGAACCAAGACTATATTACCGTGAACATAGACAGGCTAAATACTATGGGAGCCAGGCCGGAGCGTGTAAGCGCCTTTTGTTAGAGCCTAAACCTTAAACCCGACAATGACACGACTGACCCCGCCAGGCTTAACTTTGTCGCAAATAGCGTGATGTACAGCCTGCATAAGGGCACAGTCTAATGCCTATAAACTCTTTGATGTGCCCAGTAGGACTGCTGTAAAGCTACCTGATAACCCATTAATACTCGCCACCCTTTCATTAATAAACACTAATATATTGGAGTACTTATGCCAGTAAAAATCGGGATTAACGGGTTTGGTCGTATAGGGCGACTGTGCTTTAGAGCCGCATGCGACTGGCCTGAGTTTGAAATTGTTCATATCAATGACCCCGCAGGGGACGCGGCAACCTTTGCGCACCTTTTGAATTTTGACTCTGTACATGGCAAGTGGACACTTGAAGCGCGCGCCGAAGGTAACACCATCACGGCAGGTAAAACGCACTGCACGTTTAGCCATCACCGCACCATAGACGATACCAACTGGTCTAACTGCGACATAGTGATAGAGTGCTCCGGTGTTATGCGCAGCACTAAAAAGCTTAACGCCTACACCGCACAAGGCGTTAAACATGTAGTAGTTAGCGCGCCCGTAAAAGAGCCTGGCGTATTAAACGTGGTAATGGGTGTAAACGACCACTTGTTTAACCCAAGCGAGCATACCATTGTTACCGCAGCATCCTGCACCACCAACTGTATTGCACCGGCAGTTAAGGTTATTCATGAGAACTTGAAGATACGTCACGGCAGTATTACTACCATTCATGACCTCACCAATACACAAACCATCTTAGATGCGCCACACAAAGATTTACGCCGGGCACGAGCCTGCGGTACTAATTTGATTCCCACCACCACAGGGTCTGCCACGGCCATTACCGAGATCTTCCCAGAGCTGAAAGGTAGGTTAAACGGCCACGCAGTGCGGGTGCCTTTGGCCAATGCCTCTTTAACAGATTGTGTATTTGAAGTGGAAGCCCCCACCAACAGCGCTGCGGTAAACACACTGCTAGAAGAAGCCGCCAACTCACATCTAAACGGCATATTAGGGTACGAGACGCGGCCACTGGTATCTATTGATTACAAGACCGACCCACGCTCTTGCGTGGTGGATGCCTTATCAACAATGGTTGTCAATAACACTCAAGTAAAACTGTACCTGTGGTATGACAACGAATGGGGATATGCCAACCGTACCGTAGAGCTTTGTAAAAAAGTGGCACAGCTTGGGTGCTAGCACATGGGTTTTAAGGCTTCCTCTCCTGTAGGTCAATATGCAGTAGTTACCGGAAATTATTGGGCGTTTACCCTTACTGACGGAGCCTTGCGCACGCTCATACTGCTGTACTTTTATGACAAGGGGTACACCCCCTTTATGCTGGCGTCCATTTTTATTTTGTACGAGGTGTTTGGCGTAATCACCAATGCCGTGGGCGGCTGGCTTGGTGCCCGTATTGGCCTCAATAAAACCATGAATATTGGCCTGGTGTTGCAAATATCTGCCATAGTCATGCTGTTAGCACCTGCTACCATGCTGAGTGTACCTTGGGTCATGGCTGCGCAAGCACTGTCTGGTATTGCAAAAGACCTTAACAAAATGAGCGCAAAGAGCTCTATCAAATCCTTAACCAGCGCCCACGAACATCAAACAACGTTTAAATGGGTAGCAAAACTCACAGGCTCTAAAAATGCGCTAAAAGGCGTAGGCTTTTTTTTAGGCGGTGGGCTGTTAACCGCCGTTGGGTTTAAGGGCACCTTACTCATCTTGGTTGCATTACTGCTTATCGCGCTCACATTTAGCTTAGTTGCACTGAATAAAAACTTAGGCAAGGCCAGCAGTAAGATTAAATTTGCTCAATCGTTCTCAAAAAGCCGTGCCATTAATATTCTTTCTTTGGCTCGTTTATTTTTGTTTGCCGCACGCGATGTTTGGTTTGTTATTGCACTACCGGTTTACTTAAGTCAATCTTTGGGGTGGAACCACTGGCAAGTGGGTGCCTTTTTAGCTTGCTGGGTTATCGGATATGGGTTCATTCAAGGCTTTACCCCAAATTTTGCTTTTAACCGTATTAAGCTTGCAAGAATTCCTATTTACGCAGGGTGCTGGGCTCTTACCTTAGCCTCTGTACCACTGATCTTGGCACTAACGCTGACTAATTTTATAAGCTTTAGTACTTATGCCAATGAGACAATCACAATCATTATCGGCTTAAGCGTATTTGCTGGCTTCTTCGCAGTAAACTCCTCTTTACATAGCTTTCTTATTGTCCATTTTGCAAAAAAGGATGGGGCCTCCACTGATGTGGGGTTTTACTATATGGCCAATGCCAGCGGAAGACTACTTGGCACGCTGCTTTCTGGGTGGGTATATCAACAGTGGGGGATGGTGACCTGTTTGTGGGTCAGTACCGCGTTTATTATAACCAGTGGCATCATTGCCTTTACTCTGCCCAAACAAACTTCGCCAGCAGCAGCACATCCACTAAGCGGTTAAGCCAAAAAAATGTCTTTAATCATTTTTGCCTTTTGTATTTAAGTATTCTGCAACGCTCATAACTGACTAGCGGGCATATATAAGTGTTTACGAAGCTGGCTTTAACCAACGTTAACGCTCGCCAAAACTTTTGAAGGCTGCCCCGTAATAACACGAAACGCCTTTTTTAGCTCTGCCAAATTAACTTTTTTATTGGTGATCTCACGCACTAACGCATCCAGACTCTTTGCGCCATCAGTTAAGTGTTTTATCTCTTCATCTAACTGCATAAATACGGCGACGGCTTTGGCGGTGTAGACGCCTTGGGAGTTCTGCCCACGTACGATTTTCACCGCACCACCGCGCGTTTTTATATTGCTCAAGATTTTTTGCTTACGCTTTGACGTGTAGCCACCAGCACGATAAAGCAACTCTACACTGTAATACTCGGCAAGCCCCTCTACAATCCAGTCGCCTCCGTCCCCGCCCTTTAATCTGAGCGCCCAATGCATTAGCTCATGCACCAGTGTGCTGGTGCCGTTCTCGCTCACCAAAGGGCGGTCGGCATGCAAAAATAGGCTGTTGGGGGCTGATAATCCGCCCCGCCACATAGGGTCGCCTGCTCTTACTACGGTTAGCCTACGGGGCAGTCTAACGACAAGCTTTTGTAGCTCTGGCCAGATAACCCCTAAATAGGTGAGTACTGGCATGGGTTGAATATTATCGCGTTGAAAACCGCTCACCGTTATGCG
>CAYZQH010000283.1:0-3898 GCA_964480055.1 uncultured Cellvibrionaceae bacterium | reverse complement strand
CCTTAAGAGTACCAACATCGCGCTCTTTTACACTGTATGTATCTAAATCTGAGACTGTTACGCGACCTTGGTACTCTGAAGGCTCTAGCTCAACCGACCCTGATATTTTGGTAGAAAACCCGGTGGCAATTTCTACTCGCGTTGCACCTTCGTTTTTACGCGTTGGTCAGTTAGAGTTATTTGCTCGCCGCACTCGCAACAACGCTCATACGCACGCGCGTGAAGAACTGCGCATGATAGTTACTCATTTGATTGAAAGAGAATACAAAACAGAGATTGATCAAAGCCTGACGTTTAACAATCAATTAATTGCCTTGGCGAAGCTATTTCGCCTGCGCCTTATTTCATTGGTGGTCAATTGGGTTCGTGTTGGCTACTGCCAAGGCAATTTTAACAGTGACAATTGCGCTGCAGGCGGCTTTACTCTTGACTATGGCCCATTTGGTTTTTGTGAAATATTTGATACTGAGTTTCAACCATGGACTGGTGGGGGGAAACACTTTTCTTTTTTTAATCAGCCAGCCGCTGCCGAAGCGAATTTTCATATGTTTTGGGCCTCCGTGCGGCCGCTGCTTGCAGAGGATACTCAAGCTTTAGAGCAGCTTGATCAAGTACGACAAGGTTTTGCACAAGAAATACAACATCAAATGCACACAATGTGGGCGGCCAAACTTGGCCTGACTGAATTTAACCTTCAGCTATTTAAGGAATTAATACAATTAATGACGCGCTCAGAGGTGGATTACACCATTTTCTTCCGTGAGTTATCCCATATACCTGATAATGTCGAAGCGCTAAAAAGGAGCTTCTATGTCACTACATCTCAAGCCCTAGACGAACAATGGCAAGCTTGGTTAAAGAGTTGGCGCAATTTACTGAATTGCGATCAGGGTTTATCGACGGTAAGCGCGACAATGAAACAAACCAACCCAAAATACACTTGGCGTGAATGGCTAGTAGTACCAGCTTACCAACACGCCATGCAGGGTGACTACGCATTAGTCAAAGAGCTGCAAGAAGTGCTTAGCGCGCCTTATGATGAGCAATCACAAGCAGTAGAAGACAAATACTATCGGCTAAAACCTAAAGCGTATTTTAATGCAGGTGGCGTGTCGCACTATAGTTGTTCATCCTAAATTTCATTTTTGAATTTGAAGACCGCCGAAAAGTGATGCCCGCTCTAATAGTATTGTTTGACTGAGGCCTCTGAATGATTGAATGCGCCATTCCACAATGATCGAATAGCTTAGTCTCAGCATAGTTTTTTTGCGCAGCAAGAGCACTTACCAAATAAGTTTATTTCGTGATCGAGCAATTCAAACCCCGGTGGCAACAATTTATTTAAATTGCCAGGGCAGCTGAACAGATCAAAAACGTCACCGCACTCGATACATTTAAAGTGATGATGATGACTTCTGTGGCCTTCATAACGAGGTGCTTCATTGCCAATAATGACGGAATTTACCGCACCTTCAGCCACCAGATCTTTTAACGCACGAAAAACCGTTGCGATACCTAGTTTTGGTATCGATTGCTGGGCTAGGCCCAAAACTTCGTCGGGCAATAATGGCCGATCTGTTTGGTTTAATATGGATTCAATAATTTTGCGCTGTGGTGTCTGTCGTTGTTGGCCACACGCCTACTAATCTCGGCACTGTATTGAATTCAATATCCAGTGCCGAGATTATTAGACGAGGGCTCGCACCATTAGCTTGCTTTAGCGTCCAGGTTTGAGCGCAAGGCCTTGGCGGCTGTCACCATGTGAATAAGCGACGGCTTCACTTCTGCCCAGGCTCGTGTTTTCAAACCACAGTCGGGGTTTACCCAAAGGTTTCGCCGCGGCAGTAAAGCTTCTGCCTTACTCATTAGTTCAACCATTTCGCCTTCGGCAGGCACGCGTGGCGAATGAATGTCGTACACGCCCGGCCCTATTTCGTTGGGGTATTTGAAGCCCACAAAGGCATCAAGCAATTCCATATTAGAGCGGCTGGTCTCGATCGTAATCACATCAGCGTCCATATCGGCAATTGAATCAATGATGTCATTAAACTCCGAGTAACACATGTGAGTGTGGATTTGGGTATCGTCTTTCACACCACTGGCACTTAAGCGGAAAGTCTTTACTGCCCAATCGAGGTACTCGTCCCAATCGTTGCGACGTAGGGGTAAACCTTCGCGGAACGCGGGTTCATCAATTTGAATGGCAGCGATCCCAGCGGCTTCTAAATCTACCACTTCATCACGAATCGCCAGTGCGATTTGGGCTGTTGTCATAGAGCGCGGTTGATCGTCGCGTACAAAGCTCCATTGTAGGATAGTCACTGGGCCGGTAAGCATGCCCTTCATGGGTTTTGAAGTCAGCGATTGCGCGTATTGCGACCAGTAAACAGTCATTGGTTTGGGGCGGCTCACGTCACCAAAGATCACTGGCGGCTTAACGTAGCGCGAACCGTAACTTTGTACCCAGCCGTTGCTGGTAAATGCAAAGCCTTCGAGGTTTTCCCCGAAGTACTCCACCATATCGTTACGCTCGAATTCACCGTGAACTGGCATGTCGATATCAATTTCTTCCTGAAAGGCCACGCACCTAGCGGTCTCGTTTTTTAGAAACTCGTCATAATCGGCGTCGCTTAGCTCGCCTTTTTTCCATTTCGCGCGCGCCTGACGCACTTCACTCGTTTGCGGAAATGACCCAATCGTAGTCGTAGGAAACTCTGGAAGTTTGAGTTTATTCGCCTGGCTTTGTTGACGGGCGGCAAACGTTGAAGCACGCACAAAATCACTCGCACCCACACCTGCCAAGCGCAATTGTACGGCGTCGTTATGAATGCGCTTACTGATCTTACGAGAAGCAATAGCGGCTTGATTGAGCTCTAGCGCTTGTTGCCGCTCCTTGCCATCCAGCAATTGACCAAGCTCGACCACTTCGACAAGCTTCTGGTCGGCAAAAGCGAGCCAGTTTTTCAGTTCGTCGTCCAATTTTTTTTCATTATTCAAAGTAATCGGAGAATGCAATAGCGAGCAGCTTGGCGCAACCCAGAGGCGATCACCCACAGCGGTTTTTGCTTTTTGCAGAACCGCCAGTGACGCATCGTAATGGTTTTTCCAAATATTACGACCTTCGACGATGCCAACCGATAAAATTTTATCTTGTGGAAAAATTTTCAAAACAGCATCAATGTCTTCAGCGCCACGAACAAAATCAAAGTGCAGGGCATCAACTGGCAGCGCAAGGTAATCCTTAAGATTGTCGCGCACACCGCCAAAATAGGTGGCCACCATAAGTTTTGCTTCGCCCTTGGCTTTGGCGAGGCGACTATAGGCTGCGTTTAATGCGGCGCGCTGTTTGTCGTTCAGGTCGAGTGAATACACGGGCTCATCCAATTGGATCCACTGCGCGCCCTCAGCTGCAAGCTTGGCGATGATTTTTTCGTAAACATCGAGAAGATCGTCCAGTAGCGTGAACGGATCAAAATTGGGGTTTTTAGAGTCTTGAACTTTACCCAAAGTTAGATACGTTACCGGCCCGATAAGGACTGGCTTGGCATTGAGGCCAAGCGCCTTGGCTTCAGCCAATTCGTCAAATACTTTGCTGCCAGCAAGGCTGAAGTGAGTATCCGCGTGAAATTCCGGGACAATGTAGTGATAGTTGGTATCGAACCATTTTGTCATCTCACTGGCGAAGGTAGAGATCTTCCCGGTTTGGCAGTCTTTTTCGTCTTCTGCCTTTTTGTCACCGACCAGAGAGGCCCCGCCCTGCGTGCCACGAGCAACGGTGAACACAGTATTGACGTCAGTCTTACCACCGTGCCACTGAAAGCGAGGGGGTATATTGCCAAGCAAGCAGCTCATGTCCAGGGTTTGGTCGTAAAAAGAGAAATCATTGACCGGGATAAGA
>CAYZQH010000282.1:1678-3915 GCA_964480055.1 uncultured Cellvibrionaceae bacterium | reverse complement strand
CCTAAATTTTGTGAATAATCCATTGGATTAAACAAGCCCCGCTATTACGCTCCGAGCGCTTATTTCTGCACCTTCACTAAACGGTCATATTGGGTTAAGCCGCTTTGGGCTTTTGCCATCGACGTATATTGACGACCCCGCCAATGAGTAATAACAACATCCCACCCGCTAACCAATAGGGCCAATGGCTTGCCTCCACCGCCCCAAAATTTGCGAGTTTTACCTCTGATTCAAGGCTTGCTTTGGTTGGGGTTGCCGCCGAAACGAGAGAGGCTGGACTTTTAACCCCTATGACTTCAGGTTGCTCTAACGCGACTTCATGTGGTTCAATGGCGCTTTCTAAGTTCTGTGGGTAGTGATGCTCTAAAAAGTCTTCTATATCTTCACCGGGGTCTACTTCTTCATAAACCACAGCATCAAACGGCACTTCAGGGTTTTGCGACGTTTCTTCCTGTAAATTATTAAGCTCTTCTTCCGTATGAACTTTAGTGACTGTATCAGAAATCATTGTTGAAAAAGTGTTTACGTCCGGACGATAGCCCTGCTCTTTAGCAATAGGCTCTAACCCTTTAATACCATACTCTTCACCTTCAAGCTCTGGGTTATCAAAGGTTAGCTCAATAGAGTCTGTCATTTTATGCTTCATAAACTGCTCGTGTTTAACGACCTCTCCATTTCTTAGGTTACCCGCATCATCCATAACTATGGACTGCCCCTGATCATTAAAGATAAATCCGTCAATTTCCCTTAGCCTGCCTTTTTGGCATCCCACTAAAGGACAATCTGTAGTGCCATTGCCATTTACGAAAAGAATGTCTTTTTCACCCACGTCCATTAACGGCTGGCCGTCGGAAATCATAAAATTGTCTTCATCAATAGGACCGCCTAAATAACGCAAAGTATATTCACTGGCTCCGTGACCACCTTTAATCTCTTGCTCAATATTGTAGGTTACAAAGGTATAAGGGATAGTATGGCCTTCAGAGTCCGGCTTTGACATACGGTACTCAACTTTAGTAACTTCTCCTTTAATAATGTAATTGGCGTCTTTCGTAGCCTGCTCTAAATCAAAACCAGATGACTCACCCGATTGACTCAATCCGATTTGAGAAACAGTGATCAAGCCCGTGAACAATAAAGATTGAATACAATACCTAGACATTTCAATTCCTCCTTTAAGGGTAGCGGGATTTTACCCCCACCACCAAGTAAAACGCATTAACTACTTAATTTTAACTGGGATATATGCACGGTTATTAGTACCTGTGCGCTCGTTAAATTTATTATCTGCGTCCGTAATGATGCCAATATAGTATTCTTTACCACGTATTAGATTCTTAGGCACAGTGACATTGCGCTTTACATATGCAACTGTATTTGTGCCTAATCCATTTTTGTAGGTACCTAATAGCTTATCACTGCTTGTAATGGTTCTATTGGTGGACAAATACACTTTATTGACCACGTTACTAGCAAATTTGGGGCTCATGCTTTCTAAGCCATATTGCACTTTAATGGATTGGCCTTTAGATACTTTAAAACCTTTTTCCCCTTTTGTGGTTTTATAACTAGACAGTTCTTTACCTGAAGACGAATACATATCCACCGGAGTGTGGATGGAATACCCGTCTTTTTGGCCAGTACGTTTAAATATAGTCACTGCCAAATCAAGTTTGCCTGCATCCTTACCATACAGCTTAATAAGGCCCGCTGAAGCATCTTCACCTATATAGGCTTCGAGCTTATCATTATATAGGTGTACATGAGTCCAATCCCGCCCCATAACACTGTAGGTATTGCCGGTGTGCCCTAACCCTGCCACATGACCGAGCTCATGCATTGCGGTTAAACGAAACGGGCGCTTCTTTTTGTTATCGTTAATATAGTCCCACGCTTTTTCTGCTGAGGTTGACGAAGTGTAAATACCAGATCGAAAACGTGTGTCTTTTTCTGTAAAAATCCCTTTGCTACAAATCCATCGCGTGGATACGTTGGCAACGTCTTTCAAACCCTTAACAAACCACACTTCGCTTTCATTATTGGCCAATTTTGAATTCCCTGGCTTGAATACATACTTTAGTGAAAACTTGCTAGGGTTTCTGTTGAGTTTTGAAATAGTGTCTGTTAACGCTGCACGATAGCTTGAGGTTTTAGAGAAACTTTTTTCTGCTATTCTTGATGGTAATGTGCCGTGTCACCTGTCTCACTTCTGTCCTTGGCCTGTTGTTAAATCTGTT
>CAYZQH010000282.1:0-1668 GCA_964480055.1 uncultured Cellvibrionaceae bacterium | reverse complement strand
CCGTTGCAGAGTTGCCCTTCCACTTCATGGTTTTACCGTTACACTTTTGTAGCTCATATGCCCCAGCAGTGCTACTTGCCAATAACCCTAAGACTATTGGCGCAATATATAGTGATGACTTTAAGTTCCTCATAATATTTTCCTTTCAAAATAAATTGACTGTTGCTAATAGGTTGTATATTTAAGGCAATGAATCACAGAAATGTGTATGCCTTTGCTCCTAAAATCCTCAATGATTTTTAGAAGTCGGGGCCAGAGTAAGCGAACATTAGACGCTTGCCTATTTGATACATTTGACAGGTTTTATTTTTGGAAAGAGAGCAAGCTGATAGATATCCAGGCCCTTCCTACCACAATTGACAAGTCCAATATTGGTGAAACTCTTCAATTTTAGGTAGCAGCCTTTTTCTCAAATTTAGTATTTTAAGCATGCAGGCAAGACAGCACAGCGTAAATACCAGTACTGCTAAAAAAGTTTATGAAAAATTACGTGAAAAGTGGCGGCTTTTTTCAAGGATTCTGTATTACAGAAATATAGACACTTAAAACCCAGGCTATTTGACCTAAGCACAGTGTTTAACCTTTAATCATTGGAGCTGAAAAACATGCAACCTCTCAATTTGGACCAACTGGATCGTGCAATTGTGGCCAGCAGAACGCTAGAAGACCTAGAGTCTGCCTGTGAATTATTTTGCTTACTGTGCCAATGTGATTACTACCACCTAATGGTATGTGATATAGCCTCGCTTCACACCCCCGAAGTTTCATTGTGGACTAACTACCCAGCATCATGGAGAAAGGCTTATGCAGGCATGGAATTACAAAAGAAAGATCCAATCATAAAGTATAGCCAAGAAGCCAATACTCCCATCACTTGGGCCGAGCTAATGGCCACACCAAACTATGCTCAAAACACAGAAGACTCCGCCTTTACGGAGGCTAAAAAATACGGGCTTATCGACGGCTTGACGGTACCGGTTAAGTCATCCAGTGCGAGATTTTGCGTGTTTAATTTGGCCAGCAGAAGAAACTTGCCACAAGGAGACACATTGGCCCAAACGTTGTTATTGGCCCATTCATTTGCCTACAAACTGTTTGATGCTTTATTACGCATTCAATCAAAATCATGCTCCGCATCTACGCTAACAAAGCGTGAGTTAGAATGCTTATTTTGGGCATGCAAAGGTAAAACTGCTTGGGAAATATCTGTAATTCTTGGTATTACCGAAAGAACCGTCACCTTCCATTTAACAAGCGCCGCAAAAAAATTAGGCGCCACTAACCGCCAGCATGCGGTTGCCAAGGCTGTTCTATACGGCCATGTAAAACCCGACCTTAATTACACAGGGTTTGCGCTGTAACAAACTCTCGACTACAGCAATACTTTTGCATTTTCTTAGTAGCGAAGGCTTTCGCTTATTGAAAGTCTAGTTTTGCCGGGAAACATTGTTGGCACCAAAAGTCATAATGAATTAAGCGATAAAACATAAATTATTTGTTTTTAGTCTGGCTGCTCGACCTTTTTACTTGCGCACTTTACGTTTTAATAAAACTGATTCAAAGAATCAGCATTTGTTTAACGTAGCAGGTTATTTAGCCCATAGATTTTATATGAAATTTTAATTACTTTAATCTACCGGAAAGTTTATGAAGCCCACGGAAGTTTGT
>CAYZQH010000281.1:0-3957 GCA_964480055.1 uncultured Cellvibrionaceae bacterium | reverse complement strand
ACACAAAGCCAAACAGCTCCACCACAAAAAAGATAGAAAATAATGCCCGCCCTATCGGAAACAAGTTACGGCCTGTACGCGCCTCCATAGTCCTAAACAATAAATAGAACCAGTAAAGGCCATACATACCAAGGGTGGCAAAAAAGAGCAGCGTAAACTTGCCCATAGAAACCACATAAAACGGTGCGTTTTGATTTGTGCTCATAGAATAAAATAATAGGCCGCAGAAAGCGGCCATTGAAATGTTAGAGGGTTAAATATGCTTGACCGTGTCAATTTCGTACTCGACTTCCCCGCCGGGCGCTCTCACAAGAGCAACATCGCCCTCTTCTTTGCCCACTAGCGCACGAGCAATGGGCGAGCTGACCGAAATCTTATTCACTTTAATATCTGCCTCGTCATCACCCACAATTTGATAAGTGACTGCCTCATCCGTATCAATATTGATAAGGCTCACTGTGGTGCCAAAAATAACGCGCCCAGAGTGCGGAATGGTGGTCACGTCAATTATTTGCGCATGAGACAATTTGCCTTCTATCTCTTGGATGCGCCCTTCACAAAAGCTTTGTTGCTCGCGTGCGGCATGGTATTCGGCGTTTTCTTTCAAGTCGCCATGCTCTCGTGCAACAGCAATATCGGCAACAATGCGCGGTCGCTCTACTTTTTTAAGTTGCTCCAGCTCTTTGGTTAAGGCTTCGGCACCTTGTTTGGTCATAGGAACTTTATTTAAAGACATTGGTTGACTCCCTCGTGCAGCTCTTGCAGTCGGCGCACTTGTTGATTTTGTCCAAAGCGAATGGCCATACACAATGCATTCGCGGCTGCTAAAGTGGTGGTGTAGTAAATACTTTGGTTTTCTGCACCACGGCGAATATACGCCGAATCCCGAATGGCTTGCTTACCTTCGGTGGTATTAATGACCATATCCACTTCTTTATTTTTAATCAGGTCCACCACGTGCGGGCGACCTTCGGCAACTTTATTTACAATCGTCACATCCAAACCAGACGCTTGTAATTTTGCAGCTGTACCGCGTGTTGCCACCAGTGTAAAGCCTAAGTCTACTAACTCTTTGGCTACAACCACTGCGCCGTCTTTATCAAAGTCGCGCACGCTGATAAAAGCTCTGCCGCTAACGGGTAACGCAGAGCCACTGCCTGTTTGCGCTTTGGCAAAAGCCTCGGCAAAGGTATCACCAACGCCCATGACCTCACCGGTAGATTTCATTTCTGGCCCAAGAATGGGGTCTACCGCTGGGAATTTATTAAACGGAAAGACGGCTTCTTTAACACTGAAATATTTAGGAATCACCTCAGAGGTGAACCCTTGGTCACTTAAAGTTTTACCGGTTTGGCAGCGCGCGGCCACTTTTGCCAAAGACGTACCAATACATTTTGACACGAACGGAACAGTACGCGAGGCCCGAGGGTTGACTTCAATAACGTAAATCTCACCATCTTGATAGGCCAGTTGGCAATTCATTAAGCCCACAACACCCAACTCTAACGCCATTTTGCGCACTTGGTCACGCATTAAATCCTGTACGTCTTCGGGTAATGAATAAGGTGGTAAAGAGCACGCTGAATCACCCGAGTGCACACCACACTGCTCAATGTGCTGCATAATGCCGCCAATAACCACTTCTTTGCCGTCACTGACCGCGTCAATATCCACTTCGATGGCGTTATTTAAAAAGTGATCTAACAGTACGGGGGCGTCTTCGCTGACCTGCACTGCCTCACGCATGTAAGTGCGCAGCTCTTTTTCTGTGTAGACAATTTCCATGGCGCGGCCACCAAGCACATAAGAGGGGCGCACAACCAAGGGGTATTTTACTTCTACTGCCAAGCGAACCGCTTCATCCACCGAGCGCACAATAGCGTTGGGTGGTTGCTTGAGCTTTAAACGCTCAATCATTTGCTGGAAGCGTTCACGGTCTTCGGCGCGGTCAATGGCCTCTGGGCTGGTGCCAATAATAGGAACACCGGCTGCCTCTAAATCGCGCGCTAGCTTAAGTGGCGTTTGCCCACCAAACTGCACAATCACGCCCTTGGGCTGCTCTTTGTGTACTATTTCTAGGACGTCTTCTAAGGTGACTGGCTCAAAGTACAAACGGTCTGACGTGTCGTAATCGGTAGAGACTGTCTCTGGGTTACAATTAACCATAATGGTTTCAAAACCATCTTCGCGGGCAGCCAAAGCCGCGTGCACGCAACAATAGTCAAACTCAATGCCTTGGCCAATACGATTAGGCCCGCCGCCTAACACCATAATTTTGTCGCGGTCAGATGGTTCAGATTCACACTCTTCATCATAACTAGAGTACATATACGCCGTAGACGTAGAAAACTCAGCAGCGCACGTATCTACACGCTTATATACGGGGCGCACATTTAATTTCTGACGGTGGTCGCGCACAGTTTTTTCGGTGACGCCTAACAACTGAGCCAAGCGCGCATCGGAAAACCCTTTGCGTTTTAAATCAAACATGGCGGTTTGATCAATTTCACTCAAAGGTTTACTCGTCAGCGATTGCTCGGTTTTAATCAGGTCTTCCACCTGGGTTAAAAACCAAGGGTCTATGGCAGAAATATTAAAAATTTCTTCTACGCTTAACCCAGCACGCAATGCATCCGCCAAAAACCAAATACGCTCGGCACCTGGTGTGGCCAAGTCTCTGCGAATACGCGCTATGGATTCGTCATCGGTTAAATCTAATTTGGGTTCAAATCCACAAGATCCAACCTCTAAACCGCGCAATGCTTTTTGCAAGCTTTCTTGGAAGTTACGGCCAATGGCCATCACCTCCCCAACTGATTTCATTTGAGTGGTGAGACGTGCGTCTGCGTCACCAAATTTTTCGAAGGTAAAACGTGGTATTTTAGTCACCACATAATCAATCGACGGTTCAAATGATGCAGGGGTCGCACCACCGGTAATGTCATTTTGTAATTCATCTAAGGTGTAACCCACAGCCAACTTTGCAGCCACTTTAGCAATAGGGAAGCCCGTTGCCTTAGACGCCAAAGCAGAAGAGCGCGACACACGCGGGTTCATTTCAATAACCACCAAACGGCCTGTCTCTGGGTTAACAGAAAACTGTACGTTTGAGCCGCCCGTTTCCACGCCAATTTCACGCAATACCGCCAAGGAGGCGTTACGCATAATTTGGTATTCTTTATCTGTTAAGGTTTGCGCCGGTGCGACGGTGATGGAATCCCCAGTGTGCACGCCCATAGGGTCAAAATTTTCAATGGCGCACACAATAATGCAATTGTCGTTTTTATCGCGCACCACCTCCATTTCATATTCTTTCCAACCTAATAAAGATTCATCAATTAATAGCTCATTAGTGGGCGATAAATCTAAGCCACGGGTGCAAATTTCTTCAAACTCTTCCCAGTTGTAGGCAATGCCACCACCAGAACCGCCCATGGTAAAAGACGGACGAATAATGACAGGGAAGCCAAATTCTTTTGGCACCGGTAATGCCTCTTCCATGCTGTGTACAATACGCGCGCGGGCCGTATCCAGGCCAATGGCCTTCATGGCTTTATCAAAACGGTCGCGGTCTTCGGCTTTATCAATGGCGTCTTGCGTCGCGCCAATTAACTCCACGTTGTACTTATCTAGCACGCCATTAGCGTGCAACGCCAACGCACAGTTCAGTGCGGTTTGCCCGCCCATAGTTGGCAAGATGGCATCTGGGCGTTCTTTTTCAATAATCTTTTCTACGGTCTCCCAGGTAATGGGCTCTATGTAGGTTGCGTCGGCCATTGCTGGGTCTGTCATGATGGTCGCGGGGTTAGAGTTGACTAAGATCACTCTATAGCCCTCTTCCCGTAACGCCTTGCACGCTTGCGCACCGGAGTAATCAAACTCGCAGGCCTGGCCAATAACAATTGGGCCGGCGCCAATAATTAAAATACTTTTTAAGTCGGTTCTTTTTGGCATGGT
>CAYZQH010000280.1:0-3966 GCA_964480055.1 uncultured Cellvibrionaceae bacterium | reverse complement strand
CCCCTATGGATAGAGTCATTGAAAAAAAGACCCACCCTCTCAGCCAATACAAAATCCCCATTGCCATTGTCGCCGTACTTGCCTTAGGTTGGTTTGGCTATCAATTTGTAACAAAAATTGGCGTATTACGGGTAGAGCGTGATGAGGTGCGTATTGGTGAGATCAAGCGAGGTGAATTTACTGTCACAGTACTTGGCAGTGGTGTTGTGGTACCCAGTGATATTGAGTTTGTATTACCTAAGTCTGACGCTCAGGTAAAGGCAGTTTTGGTGGAGTCTGGAGATGAAGTGGCGTTAGGGCAACCTCTGTTTACGTTCACCAATGAGGGGCTGATGACTGATTTGGCAGCCGGCAAGCTGCAGGTGGCAGAGGCCAAGGCGTCATTAGCCTCTAAAGAGTTTGATCTAGGCGCAATGGAGATTGACCTTGAGTCTCAAGTGATGCAAAAAGATTCTGAGTTTCAGGTGTCTCAAGCCAAATATTTGGCCTTAGCAGAGTTGATGAGGCAAAAGGTACCACCGGTTTCGTTGTTAGATTTTAGAGAGTCTAAAATAGTAGCAGAGCAAAAATCCAAACAAAAAGAGCTGGCTCAAAAACGTCTAGACAATTTTAAAGATTCCAAACAGTCCCAGTTAGAGCAATTTAGGTTAAAGATGGCAGTTGCCCGCTCTGCGCTGGCAAGCGTGCAGGAGAAGGTAGATGCACTTACGCTCACTGCCAGTAAAGCTGGAGTGATTCAAGAAGTGACATTAAAACCTGGCCAAAGGGTCAATGAAAGCGTTGTATTGGCAAAAATTGTTAATCCAAAAGATGTGGTTATGCGACTTAAAGTACCCGCGCTACACGGTGGTAAGTTAAAGCCTGGGCAGAACTCTACTATTACCGTTAATAGCCGTGAATTGCTAGGTAAGCTTGTTCGAGTAGACCCAAATGTAACAGGCGCTTCTTTAGAAGTGGATGTAGCACTAAACGAGCATGCAGACTTCCTTCGCCCTAATATGCATGTGTTGGGCGAAATTGAAGTTACAAAATTACCCAATGCGCTGTTTGTGGATAAACCTGCAAACGCCGTTGAAAACGGCAATGTGATGCTTTATGTATTAGAGAACAACAGTGCTGCTAACTACACCCAAATTCAATTGGGCCAATTTTCTAGCCAATATGTGGAAGTGGTCGGTGGTGTGAATGTTGGTGACAAAATTATTTTATCGGATTTATCTAAAGCGAATGGGGCCTCGTCCATTTTATTAAACTAGGTATTCAAGGATTGCGTAAATGACACAACCGCTGATTGAATTCAAAAACTTAAGTAAAACTTATCGCACAGAAGAAATTGAAACCTTGGCCGTCAACGAGGTGGATTTACATGTGTACCCTGGAGAGTATCTAGTTATTCAAGGGCCATCCGGTGGTGGTAAATCCACTCTACTTTCTGTTATGGGCTTATTAGATGCGCCCACAGGTGGGCAGTATCTATTTAAAGGGCAGGATATTACGCAATTCAACCGCGCGCAATTAGCCAAGCTAAGAAACCAAGAGCTTGGGTTTGTGTTTCAGGCATTTAACCTCATAGAAGGTTTAAGTGTTTATGATAATGTGGCTTTACCGCTTAGATATCAGGTTGATGTTACCGCACCTGAGTTGAAAGAGCGGGTAGAGAACGCACTCAAAGCCGTTGGTATGGATCATCGTTTAAAACACTTTCCTACTCAGCTATCAGGTGGGCAACAACAGCGTGTTGCCATTGCGCGTGCCATGGTGGGCTGCCCCAGTATTATTTTGGCGGATGAGCCAACCGGTAACTTAGACTCTAAAAGCGCCGAAACCGTCATGGCCTTGTTAAAGCAGCAGCACGAGTCGGGTGTTACGGTATGTATTGTAACTCATGACCCGCGTTATACCGTGGATGCCACGCGCAGCGTTACTATGCTAGATGGTAAAGCACATGAAGACGCACAGCTTGGGCAATCGGAATCTTCATTTCAGTGAATTTATTCGTGTTACGTTATTAAATTAATGCCCCTTTAAAAGCCGAACAACAACTCGCGTTGCTAAATGGAAAACCCCTACAGGATAGGACGGTTATGATCAGTTCGTATGATATAAAAACGGCAGTTACCAAAATAGTTAAAGACTACGAATACACTTTAGTTGTTGTGGTTTCCATGGCTTTAAGTTTGAGTGTTTCCATGTTTTTGTATGCTCAAATCCATGGCATGGCCATTCAGCAATTACCGTTCCCAGAAGCTGAGCGATGGGCGCAGGTTACCCGCAAAGAAAACGGCAATGCGCGTATGAACGGTGGCTTATTTCATTATGAAATTGATTATTACAAAAAAAACCAAACTTCGTTAGAAAGCTTTGGTTTTTGGGAGCCGCGCCAATCCACCGTAGCAACCGATCAATTTACTTTTGTCACCCAAGGTGTTGCGACACACTCCAATCTATTTGCCTTAACCAAAGTTGAACCAGAATTGGGCCGCGTAATTTTACCCCCTGATGATGAGCCCAATGCTGAAAATGTAGTGGTATTAAGTTATGAGCTTTGGGAGCAATATTTTGGTAAAGACTCGGCTGTGGTTAATTCCATGATAACGGTAGAGGGGGCAGCACTAAGAGTAGTGGGTGTTATGCCAAAGGGGTTTGAAGCACCTGCGTGGCATAACTATTGGCAGTCTCGCCCTCATTGGGCGCCAGATGTGCCCAAAGGCGGGGGCTGGGTGACCTTTTACGGCTTACTCAAACCTGGGGTGACCTGGGCGCAAGCGCAAGAGGAATACACCCATTTAAGTAAACAACTACAAAAAGATTACCCTAAGTTATATCAAGGGCGCACGGCTCAAATTGAGCCCTACACCCAGGCTTACTCTCGCTCAATGCATATTGTCACCACCATTATGAGTACGGTGGCCATTGCTATTTTGGCCATTGGTTGTTTTAGCGTGGGTAATTTATTGTTGGTGCGGAGTATGGAAAACGCCCGAGAAACCGCCATTAAAAATGCCTTGGGGTTACCGCTGCACAGAATTATTGCTGTGAGTCTACTCGAATCTTTTATTCTGTGTTTGCTCTCAGGTGTTTTAGGGTTTGTGTTGTGTTATGCAGCGGTACAGTATTTAGGCGGCAGTTTAAATTACGGGCCGTTTTGGTGGAAGGTGGAGTCAGGTGTGCACCTTTATGGAATGTGTGGGTTGTTTGTAATCATCACCTGGCTGGTCACCGGTGTGTTGCCCACTTGGGCAGCTTTTAGGCGGCCCACCACGCAAGGGTTGTCAGCTGGGAGTAAGGGCGGGGTTAACGCTAAAACCGGACCACTGACTCAGGTGTTTGTTTCTTTGCAAGTACTTTGCGCCTTTGTATTATTAGTGTTTACCGGTATTAGTACGGTTGCATTAAGCACCATTTTAAATGCAGACTATGGTGTAAAGACCGAAAATTTTGCGGTGGCCAATGTTAAATTGCCGGATGCAACCTATCCCGAATTAACTGACCGAGTTGCTTACTTTCAACGGCTGCAAAATCAAATTGAGCAATCACCGGGCATTAAAGGCGTTGCCTTTACCGGCGGCGCACCCGGCTCTTACGGCTATTTAGCCAGTTTCCAGTCCTTAGAGAAAGAGATCTTAGAAAAGGGCTCTTCACCCAAAGCCAATCAATTAAATATTTCGGATAATTACTTTGATTTAATGGGCGTAAAGGTGCTTCAAGGGCGAGCGTTTACCACGGCAGATTCCTCAGAGGCCGAGCCTGTAGCCATTATTAATGAGCGTATGGCCCAAACTTTGTGGCCTAAGCAAACTCAATATATAGGCCGTCAGTTTCAGTTAAACCCAGAGAATAACGGCATGCTCTTAACCGTAGTGGGCATTGCCTCAGAGATTGTTTACGGCTCCCCTATTGGTACGGATGCAGAGGATATGCATGCCATTTACCGCCCGATGTATCAGGCCAGCCCCGGCTGGTGGG
>CAYZQH010000279.1:0-3995 GCA_964480055.1 uncultured Cellvibrionaceae bacterium | reverse complement strand
ATGAAGATGCCCGCCGGCCCGCAGCCCGCGTCGAGGACGCGGCGGCCAGCGACAGGCTCCCAGCCGAGGCGGTCGAGTTCGCGCGCCCAGTAGGCAGTTTTATCGGCCAGGTAATCCACGGAGGGTTTGTCCGCCAGGTAGCGGCGCCACCAGTACGATTCGAGGCGCTGGGCGATGCGCCAGCGGAGGGAGGGAGTTGGTTGTGGTCCGATGGGTGGGGGTTGATTTTTTTGGGCGGAGCCGCAGTGGTTCCTGAGCTTGCCGAATGGAGTGCAAGGTAAGGGACGCAGGGAAAAGGTGCGTCAAGCCGGTCGCCTGCGGGCGAGGCTGCCCTGTACGCTTCCCCTACGCCGCAACCACTCTAAAGTAGAAATTATCCTTTGAATTTTCGTAGTCTACTGGCGCTTTGTAGCTCAGGTTCTGGTGAGGTCGTTGTCGATTGTAGGTGACCATCCATTGGTCAATGTCGTTATTCAGTTCTTCGAGCGAAGTAAACCAATTGAGGTTCAGACACTCTACCCGTAACGTCCGGTTCAGGCGTTCTATCAGCCCGTTTTGGTTCGGTTTGCCGGGCTGGATGAACTTCAAGTCAATACTGTGACGATCTGCCCAGACACGTAGTTTATTAGAGATGAACTCCGGGCCGTTATCACATCGGATATACTTTGGTACTCCTCGCATCTCTATTACCTGGTCTAACACTTTGATTAGCTTGGTAGAATGAATACTGCGATGAGCCTCTGTCCACAGTGCACGTCGCGAGCATTCGTCCATTATGTTGATCACCCGGACAGCTTGTTTATCGGGGCCAACGACCCAGTCGCTGACAAAATCCATCGCCCAGCCCTGATTGACCTGATCTGGAGACAGCAGAGCCTGGTAGTCACGGCGAATACGAGGCCGCTGAGGCGGTAATCTCAGGTTTAGCCCCGCCTGTTTCCAAAGTCTGTACACACGCTTATGATTATCCGTTATCAGTTCCTGATTACGCAAATAATGGAAGATCATCCAGAAGCCCCAGGCGACGAACCTCGAGCAAGTCCGCTCAAGTAGTTCAATAATAGCTGCTTCGCGTTCTTCGGGGCGGTTGCCCCGACGGCGATCGTAGTAAGTCTGGCGTCGAAAGCCCAAAACACGACAACTCCGCCGGACGCTGCGAGCGGAATCGGTGGAAGTGATTTGATCGATCACTTCTTCACGGCGTCTTGGGCTTGCCACTTTTTTAGCATCTCGTAGCCTTCTTGAAGGATCCCGTGATCCATACTGAGTTCAGCATACATCTTTTTGAGCCGCTCATTTTGCTCGCGCAGGCTTTGCAGTTCTCTGGCCGTATCGTCCTGATTGATCGTGCGGGCCTTTTTCCATTTGTACAGCGTAGGTGCGCTGATCTGAAACTCGCGGCAGAGGTCATCGACCTTTGCCCCTGCATCCCACTTGGCTAGGATGTCTAACTGTTGTTGTTTGGTGAATTTACTTTTCCGCATTTCTTTGCGATTTAGGGGTGAGTAAGATAAGGTATCTTTCTACTAAATCGTGGTGGCGTTAAATGGGAAGCGTACAGCGCCACCTTCGCCCAGTAAGCCGTCTCCGGCCTGCAGTTTAGCTATCGCGGTCTCGCGAAAGCTTTCCATATCAAATTCATTGTTTTCCATATCGGATCGGTGTGTTTACGAAAGTTAAGGGTTTAACTCGTGACACACTTTTTGCAACGGTCTCTCTATCGGCGGCTGACAGCTGGGGTGGTGGGCCGCGAAGCGGCTTAGTTCAACATCGTACTCACGGACAGATTTTCGCTGTGCTTCAATCCGTCGTGAGTACTTGTTCGTTCGCCGCAACATGAATAAAAAATGACGCACCAAATATCCAATATCTATTTAACTGGAAATTATTGTTTTCTTCTCTTGATAAAATAAATTTAAAAATGATAAGGTGATTTATTACTAACACATTTGTGTATGGCTCGTACATTAAACACGGCTCGTGTATGTAACACAAAAATTCATTAAAAGAAAGGTAATGAATTTTTGTGTTTAGCAAAGGTATGAGCTATATACGTTATTGTGATGCGTTTTTTTTTAATGCATTGATTTTTCCATTAAAGTATCGGACTAATTACTTTTTAAATCATGCTTCGCATTATTTTTTCAACATCATTAGCCTTATAAAGATCTTTTAGCATAGAAGTGTAAACTGCAATAAAATTATCGTGTTTTGCAAGATTTCCAAACAAGCTTTCTTGTTTAATAAAAGCAAATGGGTCAATTTTAGTTTTTGAAGCTGCTTGGTGTAATTCCCTATGCATGTCATCAATAATTTCTAGTGGTAGCCCATTCTGATCTTCTTCTTTATCGCTATAATAGCACCAAGCTGCTATGATTAATGTGGCGAATTTGACGCTTCCCCCAATGGCCAAATTCTCATGAAGGGTTGGAATCAAAAATTTGGGTAGTTTGGCCGAGCTTTCAGAGCAAATACGGCTGACACTGTCTTTGATATTAGGGTTGGCAAAACGTTCTAAGAGGCTGTTTTTGTAGTCCTCTAAATTAATACCTTTAATGTCTCCTAAAATAGGGGTGGCTTCTTCGTTTAAGAATGCACGCAAGTAATTTGCAAAGACTTTATCTTCTAAACATGCATTGATAGTCGCGTGTCCGCGAATCGCTCCTAAGATACCCAAAACTGAATGTCCTGCATTTAGGAGTCGCAGTTTCATTTTCTCATATGGCCCTACATCAGGTACAAATTGCACACCTACTTTTTCAAATGCAGGTCTCCCACTTGAGAATTTATCTTCTACCACCCATTGTATAAAAGGTTCACAGGTCACTGGCCATGCATCGGCAACTCCATAGTTTTGAGCCAGTATTTCAATATCTGTTTTGTCCGTTACTGGAGTTATACGGTCAACCATGCTATTGGGGAAGCAAACTTCTTGCGCTATCCATTTTGCCAAGTCCGGGTTTTGTACTTCGGCAAAGGTGAGGAGCATTTTACGCGCCATGTCTCCGTTGTGTTCGATGTTATCGCAGGACAACACTGTAAAAGCAGGTAGCCCCGAGTCGCGACGTTTTTTTAAGGCAGCAGTTAAAAAACCATATACCGTTTTTGGATCTTGTGGGTAACGCAGTTCATGTTGTATGTCAGGGTTGTCAAAATTGAATTCTCCTGTGGTTGGGTTAAAATTATAACCTCCTTCCGTTATAGTAAGCGATACTATTTTTGTATCGGTATTTGCAATACGGGCTATGACTTTTTCTGAGTTGGTGGTTCCCATTTCAAAGTCAACTATCGACCCAATGACTTCTGGTTCTATTTTTCCATCTGGGTGTTTGACCATAAGGGTGTAGAGATAGTCTTGCGCTTTTAAAATGTCGCTTAATTTGGTATCTGCTTCGCGTAAACCGATTCCGCAGATTCCCCACGCTGAGGCTTCCCCCAGTTGTCGAAGCTGGTGTAAATAATACGCCAGATGCGCACGGTGAAATCCGCCAACGCCAATATGTACAATTCCAATTTTATCGTTCGTACGGTTATATACTGGCACGGGCATACGGCTTCCCAATTCTTCTAAGTTTTCTTGTTGAAGTTGTACTGGTGTTTCCATGTCTATACTGCTTTATTTGATTTCCCACGTTTTAAAGCCCAATATGCCAACACGAAATAAATGATGGTACAAATGAAGGCATAGGTGTAAAAGAGTTCTCGATTTAAGATATAATTGGCTTCCGTAGTACTTCCGAACATGACGTTACAAGCCAAAATCAAAGTGGCCACCAAGGCCGAAATGGCTATGAATTTTAATGCCTTAGAGAAGATAGAAACATCCTTAGAAATAACAACTTCCTCCTTTGCTTGCTGTTCTTGAAAGCGTTCAATTGTTTCATTCCGAACTTTTTCTTTCTCAACTTCTTCATGATATTTTTGCTTTGCCCCATAACGGGACGCAAGTAACGTGTACACCATTATGGTAAAAAACCATGTAGGAATAAACAGAT
>CAYZQH010000278.1:0-4005 GCA_964480055.1 uncultured Cellvibrionaceae bacterium | reverse complement strand
CGTTTAAGAAACCCTCGCACCCGCTTCACAATTGTTTTTGGTGTGGCGTTTAACGCAAAGGGCGTTGTAAGCATTTGTTCATACACCTGATACCCCATTTGCTTGGCGGCGAGCTTTCTTTTTTCTGCATGGGTGGTGCGCTCACTTTTATAGCCAATGTCTAACAGTGGCAAACCTGCGGCAGTAAGCAGATCTGGCAATGCGGTTTGGTCGCTGGGTGTTTTGGGGGCGATCAGGATAAGTGCTTGAAACGCACGGTTGATAACCGCCTGTTGATTTGCTTTTTGGATGCTGGTTACCGCAGCAGTACCGCTGTTTTGATTAAGATGCTCCAGTGCAATGTACGCACTTTGCCCCACACCCATTAACGCAATGTTGTATTGGCTCTTACCGTTAAGGTAAGCAAGCCCAGCGCCAATGGATTGATTCATTAAGTCTAGGTGCCCTCGTAAACTCACTGGGGGCAAAGCTTCTTCCTCGTCACTGCTCTCAACCTTTGTTTCGGTTGCCATTTCAGCCGGTTCGGTACCGTTTGGTTGCGCGGCACTGGGTTTTTCCTCGTATACCACTTGTGTTTCGTCTTTTGCGCCCATCGCCGCGTCGCTCTGGTCGCTAGCGGGGGCGGTGGTGTTGTCGGGTGTGGGGTTGGCCGGGCGCGGTGATTGGGGTGCAAGGTATTCTGGTACCTGAATGACCAAGGCCCCCCAGCCATGCTTGGACAGTGAGGATTGCACAGTTTGTAGAAAATTGGTTGCAGTTACAGTTGCGCCTGGTGCAGATAAAACCAATAACGCTCCCTTAGAGCTACCGCTTTGATCCGGCTGCCAAAATGCGAGCCATTGCTGCTTGCCTACGGCTAGCCAAATAGGCTCTGGGTTTAAGACGGTAGTGGATAACAGCGCTGTGTGCTGTGTTTGAGTACTTTTGCGCGTTGGGGTGAGTCTGCCAGGTGGTGTGTCTGACTTATTTTCAGAAGAAGGTGCTGTGGTTTCTTGGCCAGAGCTGTCATCATAGACAACATCAGTTTCGTCTGTGGGCTCAGATGTTTGAGCAAAACACAGCTGTGCGCTATACCCAATGCACATAAAGACGAAATACGTGACGATAAATTTAACAATAACGATAAACTTCGTCCGTGATAATTGTTGGTTTTGGGTTGAGGTCATATTCAGTAGAATGCTCAGCGGTAATTCCACAACTGTTGATAAGCTTGGTGCTAAGGTTATAAATATGCAAGCGAAGAATCCGTATTGGATTGCACCCTCTATTCTCTCTGCAGATTTTGCGCGTTTAGGGGAAGAGGTAGATGCCGTATTGGCAGCCGGTGCAGACGTTATTCACTTTGACGTTATGGATAACCACTATGTACCCAATATGACCTTTGGACCTATGGTATGTAAGGCGCTTCGGCAGTATGGCGTCACAGCACCCATTGATGTGCATCTGATGGTTGAGCCGGTAGATACTTTAATTGAACAGTTTTTAGAAGCCGGTGCTAATTACATAAGCTTTCACCCTGAAGCGAGCAAGCATGTGGATCGCTCAATAGAGTTAATACTAGCCGGTGGCGCGAAACCGGGCTTGGCGTTAAATCCTGCAACGCCGTTAAGTGCGATAGAGCCGGTATTACACAAGCTGGACTTATTATTGCTTATGAGTGTGAACCCTGGGTTTGGCGGGCAAGCGTTTATCCCTTATGTGTTAGATAAAATCCAGCAGGCGCGCACCTTGGTTGATCGCTTGCAACTTTCCACCCGTTTGGAAGTGGACGGCGGGGTAAAAGTCAGTAATATTGCAGAGCTAGCTCAAGCCGGAGCAGATACCTTTGTGATGGGCTCGGCCATATTTGGTGAGAGTCAATACGGCCCAATTGTGGAGCAAATACGCCATCAACTGGGCAATGTGAAATAGCAGAACGTCAGGAGCCTTAAGTCGCAATAACTTAAGGTCAGCGAATTACTCAGGTTAATCAAAAAAGGGGGAGTTATGAAATTATTACTGTCAGTGGCGTGTGCCATGTTGTGTTTGGTGGGTTGTGCGTCTCCAAAGTTAACTGGAAAAAAGCCATCTTTACCTAAAATGGCCGTCAGCGAATATCAAATTGGCGTGGGTGACCAAATTGCCGTACAGGTATGGAAGAGCCCAGAGCTTTCAGTAACCGTACCCGTGCGCCCAGACGGAAAAATCTCAGTCCCGTTGATTGGCGACGTCAGTGCTGCCGGTTCCTCCACACGTGACCTTTCCTCCTTTTTGACCTCTGGGTTTGGCGAATATGTGCGTAACCCTCAAGTAACGGTCATTGTGTTAAACCCTGCCAGCGCGGACTATCTGCGCCGAGTACGCGTTACTGGCGCAGTTAAGCAACCATTAAGCGTGCCGCACCAGCAAGGTATGACAGTGCTAGATGTAGTATTACAGTCTGGCGGCATCACTGAATTCGCCAGTGCCAACCACGCTAAGCTTTATCGCAAGGCCGGTGATAAGGTAGAGGTGTTCCCGGTATTGTTGGGTGATATCTTGAACAAGGGCAAGGTAGAAAGTAACTACATTTTGGCGCCTTCTGATATTGTGACGGTGCCTGAAAGAGCATTTTAAGGACGCCTGACCTTTAGAGGTATAGAGGTAGGCCTCGCATTCGACTTTGCGATGCCTGACAGATGCTGTTTCAGAATAAAAGCTAGATAGCATATAAAAATTAAACAGCTAAACTCTTACAGAGTTCAGCGGCTTTGGTTTTCACTGTGAGGAAGGGTTTTGGAAGACAACAAGGCGTCATCGGCCGACTTTAAAAATCGGGGTGGTAAGTTATCGGCAATTGATAGCATGTCAGAAGTGCGATCTTTCACCCCTCAAGAAATGATCGATCTAAAAATTGTGCATGCCGAAGATGAGGGCAGCTCTCATTTAAAGGTATTTCGAGATTTACGCACGCAATTAGTGACCAGGGCGCAGGGTACAAATTTCGTGTGTCTTGTGACTTCGGTGGTGTCTGGCGGTGGGTCGTATGTTGCTACTAACCTTGCTGCAACCGTTGCGCTTGATCGTTCAAAAACCGCCCTGTATGTGGACTGCAACCTTTATTCTCCGTATGGCGAGCATCTTTTACCCGTTCCAGCTCATTTGGGGTTGACCGATTTTCTTGACGATCCAGTCGTTGAAACTAGCGAGGTAGTTTACGCCAGTGGCGTGCCAAGGCTTCGTGTGGTTCCTGTGGGCAATAATAAAGAAGGCGGTACCGAGAAAATTAACTCAGAGCGTATGCGTGAGTTTTTCTTTGAAGTTAAATCGCGTTATCCCGACAGATACATAGTCGTCGATGCCCCTTCTGCCTCAGATTATGATGCGGAGCTCCGAATTTTAACAGAGCTGTGCGATTTCGTTGTTTTGGTTGTTCCTTACGGTAAAGCAACCGAAGCACAAGTTAACGCGGCAATTGAAAAAATTGGGACCAATCGCCTGGCGGGCGTTGTATACAATCAGTTGTAATTTGTCACCAGAATGCATTTGACCTTCGGTTAGCATCCAAATTAATTAAGGTAGATCACGTTGGGTAATATCCAGTATATAAAAGACCTTTTATTGGCGCTTAAGGGCGAGCTAATACGGTTTCGCGTGTGGGTAGCTATTATTTTTGCGGCAGTGTTAGCTGTTGTGGTCGTGATGGCCATTAATTGGCCCAAGTATTACGTGTCTAGCTCCGTTATTGTGAAAGATTCTAGTAACGTAATTGAACCCTTGCTAAAAGGTGCCGCTGCGGTGGCCGATGGTGATAAAAATCGTAATATAGAGGAAGTTCTGCGATCTCGTCGATTGCTAGAAAAGGTATACGCAAAGTTAGATCCAAATTATGAATCGTTAGCGCCAAGAGAGCTTGAGCACGCAATATATAGGATTTACGGTGGTATGGTCGTGCAGCCAGTAAAAGGGAGTCGCGGAGCAACGAGATTATCCTTTGGAGCGGGTACGTCAGAAGAAGCATACGAGACATTATCGGCACTGGTTGCG
>CAYZQH010000277.1:0-4011 GCA_964480055.1 uncultured Cellvibrionaceae bacterium | reverse complement strand
CAGGTGGGGCAAGGTACGGAAAGTGTGGTAACGCTCATAAGTAATACGCGATGTGTTAAATTTGTGGGCATAATACCGTTCTTACACGCTGAGGAACACTGGGTTCACATGCCTTTATTCGATTGCTACCGTTCGTTTTTCTCTACTGTTAAAGCGGGTAGCTTAATTCTTACACCGAACCAACGCCTTTCTAGATTCGTTACTGATCAGTACTACCTCTATCTCCAATTGCATCATGCCGATGGTGTTGATAGCTTTGCGTGCGCGCCGCTTCAGGGTTGGGTGACTCAGCTTTATCAGCAATGTGCATCTGATCGGTCCCCAATATCCGACGTACAAAGCCAGTTGCTATGGGAGTCAACGCTCAATGAAAGCGGTGTTTTTGATTCCATCAACGAGGGCATCGTTAGCGCTTACCTTTCTGCTCATAACCGTGTAGAACAGTGGTGTTTAGACCAAGAGGTATTGGATTGCGACCAGGTTTTTTTGGGGCTTCAGCAAGCGTTCTATAAAAAGTGTGACCTCTTAAATCTGATGACCCAAAAGGGGGTTTACGATTGCGTTGTTAACGCTATCTCTAGCGGCCGTGTTACACCACCTAAGCGAGTAATTTTTTTGGGCTTTGACGATATTGTGCCCGCGGTAAAACTCTTGATTGAAAGCTTGAAGCTGCAGTCCGTCGGTGTTGAGTTTATAAACTTAGAAAGCCACTCGCAAACTTACCGCGTAGAGTTAGCCTCTGAAAAAGACGAGTTTGAGCAGGCGTGCCAGTTTGCCAAAGCGAAATTGTTGGCGCAGCCAGAGTTGACCGTGGGGATTGTTGTACCCAATTTGGCTGCGCATAGAGTCGCAGTGACCAATACCCTCAATAAAGTCTTTGACCCGGAGTATAACCTTCCTTCTATCGGTCAGCATGCGCCGGGGTACAATCTTTCTGCTGGCCAGCCTTTGGCGCAAACTCCAATTGTAAATTGTGCCTTACGCCTTTTGCAGTTAAACCCTCATCAATTGGACGTGGAAACTATAGTTCAGTTGCTGGAGTCGCCATTTTTGGCCGTGATATATCAGCAATCGTGGGTGATGCGGTTAATCGTATTGTTAAGAGAAGGCCCTAGAGCAGTTAATTTTCGCCATTTTTTATCTATGATCCTAGCCTGTAAAGATGAGCATGACGAAGGCCCCATACGGCAATGTTACGATCAGTTCTCGCTATTTTTTAAGCAATTATCGAATGCCCAAAGCTTATCTTGTAGCCGCTCTCAGTGGTTAGAGATAATTGTTCAAACCTTGCATGTGCTAGGGTTTGGCGTTGGGCGTGATTTAGATACTTTGGAATTTCAGCAATATAAGGCTTGGCAAGAGGCATTAAAAAACTTTGAGCTACTAGATCATAGTTTTGAGCCGTGCAAATACACTCGGGCTATTTCAGATCTGTCTAAGCTATGTTTTGTTCCGTTTGTACCTAAAACAGAAAATTCACCGATACAAGTGCTGGGTGTACTAGAGGCATCGGGCATGCATTTTGATTATTTGTGGGTAATGGGTTTAACCGATGATGTTTGGCCAGAGCCCATACAACCTAACCCGGTGTTATCGGTAGCACTTCAACGCAAACAAAAAATGCCGCGTGCAAGTGTAGAGCGCGAACTGGATATAGCCAAAAAACTCACTGACCGGTTTACCCATAGTGCCAGAGAGGTGGTTTTTAGTCATGCTACCTGGCGGGGGGATGAACCATTGCGCCCCAGTCGGTTAATTCAGAGTTATCCTATCACTAAAATGAATAGTGTTAACCGAAGCGTTCACCATCAGGCAGTAAAATTAGAAGGCGTAGATGATACCTTCGGTGGGCCTATTCAAGTCAGCAAGCAGGCATTTCCTGGTGGTTCTAGCGTGTTAAAAGAGCAAGCCGCCTGTCCGTTTAGAGCATATGCCACTTTTCGTTTGCAAGCTCAAAACCCAGAAGTACTTGAAGATGGGTTATCGCCCATGGTGCGTGGTATTTGCCTTCATAAAGCGTTAGAACTTATTTGGTCAACCTTAGAAACTCAAGAAGCGCTTTTACAGCTTGATGAAACTGCGCTGTCGCGGTTGATAGAAGAGTCTGTAGAGTCGGCATGGGTACAAAGCCATACTCAACACTTAGGCAAACAACTTAAAGCATTGGAAGTTAAGCGCAGTTATAACCTAATTTTTAATTGGCTAGAGCAAGAGAAACAGAGGCCTAGCTTTAAAGTGGCAAGCCAAGAGCGGTTGCAAGAAGGCCAAGTTGGGCCTTTAAAAATACGCCTAAGGCTGGATAGGGTAGACGAGCTAGCAGATGGCTCTTTTGCGGTGGTCGACTATAAAACGGGTAAAACTAACCCAAGTGCGTGGCAAGGTGCACGGCCAGATGAACCGCAAATACCTTTATATAGCGTGCTTACAGAACATGTATCTGCCAGTGCTTTTGTGGAGCTGTCTTCGCACGATGTCGCCGCAAAAGGGTTGGCTCAAGATGATGCATTGTGGCCAGCGCTTAAAAGTATTGAAGCTGCCGCAAAGAAGTCGTCAGATTTTAACAGTTGGAACGAGTTATTAAATTACTGGCAAGGCGTGCTTTCAAATTTGGCGCAGGAGTTTGTGAGTGGCTATGCGGCAGTGGCGCCTAAAGCTGGTAGCACCACGTGCCGGTACTGCAATCTACACAGCATTTGCAGAATAGGCCTAGCGACAGTGGAGGCTTCAAACAATGACGACTGATGCTTCCGTCCGAGTTAAAGCGTTAGATACCTCTCAATCATTTATTTGTGAGGCGCCAGCGGGCAGTGGCAAAACCGAGTTGTTAACACAGCGGGTTTTGTCTTTGCTTGCGCAGGTAGAATTGCCCGAATCAGTACTTGCCATTACTTTTACCCGTAAAGCAGCGGCTGAGATGCGTGAGCGGGTGTTGAATGCACTGTTGAGCGCATTACAAGTGATGCCAGAAGAGGCGCATAAACAAGCCACTTGGACGTTGGCAAAAAAGGTATTAGAGCGCGATAAAAAATTTGGCTGGTTACTCTTAGATAACCCCTTACGTCTGAACATTCGGACATTTGACGGGTTGTCTAAAATGTTGGTTCAAGCGTTACCCCTAAAAGCCGAATTTGATGCCAGGTGGCCGCCCGCAGAAGACAGTTATCCACTATATGAAGCAGCCGCAAAAGATTTATTAAAAACATTGGAGCAACAAGTGCCTTGGCAGCGCGCATTGTGTGTGTTGTTGGAGCATTTAGACAATCAGCAAGATAAATTAATTCAGTTGATTGCAAGTATGTTACAAAAGCGCGATGGATGGTTACCAGTAATGGGCGCAGGCATGTCCAGTACAGACGACCAGCAGAGGCTTAAAAACCAGTTAGAACAATTTATTGAAATTGCGATAGCAGATCATATTCAAACGCTTTGTGAGCTTATTCCTCAAGCATTGATTCAGCCCCTGCTAAAACATGCCGATTTTGCAGGGTATCACTCGGTGCGTTTATCCACGGGTGTACTTATTCAGCCTTTAAAAGGCATTTCTCAAAGTGGCTTGCCTGGCAGTACCGCGGACGACAGCAAGAGGTGGTTGGGATTATCCCACCTTTTACTAACCGGTGATGGCAAATCTTGGCGTAAGAGAGCCGATAAGAATATTGGCTTCCCTGCGGAAGGGGATAAAAACGAAAAAGCCATTTTTACCGAAGCTAAAAAAGATTTTTTAGCGCTGATTGGGCTGCTGCAAAATATCCCACAATTACTGGATGAGCTAAAAGCCATTCGCTATTGGCCGACGCATCAGTTTAGTGCTACGCAGTGGCCTGTGCTAGAGGCCTTGACTCAAGTATTACCTGTCGCTGTGGTGCATTTGCACTGGGTATTTCAGCGCAAAAATGTTTTGGATTTTACAGAGATTAGTCAACAAGCTCGTATGGTATTGGGGGATGAAGAGGCCCCAACCGATTTAGCACTGAAATTAGATTATAAAATTCAGCATATTTTGGTTGATGA
>CAYZQH010000276.1:0-4014 GCA_964480055.1 uncultured Cellvibrionaceae bacterium | reverse complement strand
GCCGCCAGGGGAATGGCAATACCCCGCGTTAACCCGGCCACTACCCACAGCACCACCATAAGAATGAAGCTGCGCACGCACGCTTTACGGCGGCAACGCCAGGTGGCCCACAAACACGCGCCCAACAAAGGCAGCATAAGGGTCTCTTGCATAAAGTAGCCATAAATGGCCATCCACGAAGGCAATAAACTAAAAAACCCCCAGCCATATAGGGCCAGGGTTTTGTTGGACTGTAGCTCGCGTAAATACTTGTACCAAAGCCAAGGCGTAATTAAAGCAAGCAAAGAGGTAAAGTAGGCGACAAGCGCAGGAATTTTTAAGGTGAGTTTTGCCAGCGCGCCAATATAAAGCTGATACCCAATGGGGTCTGTAAGCGACATTAAGTCTAGCCGCAGCGTCTCTATGCCTTGCTCCCAATGACGCTGTGGGTCGCTAAATATATGGTCCACTGGGTTGTACGTAAAAATGTACCAAACCTGGGCAATACTCCCTACCAACACTAAAAAATAAGCCGGGCGCCACGCCCAAGGCACAGCAAAAACCTGTAGCCCCAAGCCAACGGCAGCCACCAGTGCCAAGCTGGCCACCAAGGTAATCACCAGGGACTGAAAGCCATAAGCCGAGGACTGAATATCTAAGCCGTATTGCCCACCAAAATCTTGCACGCGCACTTGCAGGTTTTGCGGGCCACTCGCAGACAAATAGGGTTTGATATTGACCTCTATCCCTCTATTAACATCTTGTAAACTGGGTGAAGCAAACCCAGACAAATCCACTGCTTGGCCGTTGACTTTTATTTCCAGAATACGGTCATCTGGAATAATGCGCAGCCTGGCTGGACTAAACCAAGCACGCTCTAGCTGCCCTTCATACAGGTATGTATTAGGGCCATAACCATTGGCCATAAACGGCAAAGTAATTGCTTGCTTGGTGCCGTGCTCATTTTGCACAGTCCAGCCGTTGAAACTGTGCTGATAACCAAGTAATAGCCCACCCAAAAGTACAAGGGAGGCCACAAAAACAGCCAGGTAGGCGGTAAGCGGGGTACGTTGCATCACGTCAAAAGCTCTTTGTTTTAATAATGGAGGAGTGGGAGTCCGTTTTTTTGATTTTTATCTATGTCTTTGGTTTTAACCAATGCGCACCTTGTTTGATTGAATGATTCTTATAGCACCAAACGCTATCACCCCTTCAACAAAGCGCCTAAGCAAGTATAACCCGCCAAGTGCTTTGAGCAAGGTAAGGCTCTAGTCTGCTTGCCATATCTGTGGAGGCATGCAAGTTGTTCTCTCCACACGCTTGTTTTTGCTAAGACCTTCTGCGGAGTACAACCCTTCTATTTGTATAGGTTGGCTTCAAATAGCTCTCAAAACTCTATAAGTCCATCAAAATTATTATATATAAAAATATTTTGATAAAGAGTTATGACGCTGCTAGAATCTCAAAATGACTGCCGTAGCGCCAACCGAATCCCTAGCTCAGCTAGCCAAAGCCCTTGGTGACCCTATCCGAGTGGAGGTTTTACGAGTGTTGGCATGTAACTCTTATGGCGTGCTAGAGCTGGCAGACATTTTTGAGATGACGCAACCGCGTATGAGCCACCACCTTAAGGTATTGGCAAACACTGAATTGGTATCAACGCGGCGCGAAGGTAGTGCTATTTTTTATAGGCGTGCCGCCCCGGCCGGCCTAACCTTTGAAGGCCTGCGGCACAGCGCTTATCACGCGGTAGACAAATGCCCGCTAAGCACCGGCGCTTTAAAGGGCGTTGAGCGTGTTCATGCGGCCCGCGCGGCGGTATCTGCACGCTTTTTTGTGGACAATGCCAGCAAGTTTCAAGCGCAGCAAGATTTAATTGCCAGCTACCCAGTGTACGGCAGCGCCATGGCCGAGCTGCTAAATAGCACGGCGCTGCCAGATACACAGCACGCGTTGGAGATTGGCCCAGGTGCAGGTGAGTTTTTAAGTGAGCTAAGCGCGCGCTTTACAACGGTAAATGGCCTAGACAACAGCGCAAGTATGCTAGCGCAAGCTCAGGCTAAAGTAACCCAAAACAAGCTGGCGAACGTAACACTGGTGCACGGCGATACCACTAGCCTAATAAACCCGGCGCAATGCAGTGTGGCCGTGATGAATATGGTGCTGCACCACACGCCATCGCCCCAGAAAGTGCTGGAGGATTTATACCCAGCCCTACGCCCCGGTGGCGCGCTGTTGGTGACCGAGCTATGTAGCCACGACCAAAATTGGACCAAAGAAGCCTGCGGCGATGTTTGGCTGGGGTTTGAGCCCCAAGAGCTGGACCAATGGGCAAGCACCCTTGGTTACACCCTTGGGCAAAGCCAATATCTGGCGCTGCGCAATGGTTTTCAAATACAACTGAAACAATTTTTTAAACCCGAATAATTTTTTAAGGAGCACTTCATGGCGGAATATTCCGTTTTTACCTCAGAGTCTGTCTCTGAGGGGCACCCCGATAAAATGGCCGATCAAATTTCTGATGCGGTACTTGATGCCATTCTTACCGAAGACAAATACGCCCGCGTGGCGGTAGAGACCATGGTAAAAACTGGCATGGCCATTATTGCCGGCGAAGTACGTACCTCTACCTATATTGATTTGGAAGATTTAGTCCGCCAAGTAATTTTAGATATTGGCTATAACAGCAGTGACGTAGGTTTTGACGGAGCCAGTTGCGCAGTACTTAACGCCATTGGCAAACAATCCGCCGATATTGCCATGGGCGTGGATGAGGCCGCCAATAAAGACCTAGGCGCGGGCGATCAAGGCTTGATGTTTGGTTATGCCACCAATGAAACCGACGTATTAATGCCAGCCCCTATTTATTATTCGCACCGTTTAGTAGAGAAACAAGCCGAGCTGCGTAAAAACGGCACCCTAGATTGGCTGCGCCCAGATGCCAAAAGCCAAGTCACGTTGCGCTATGAAAACGGCAAACCTGTAGCGGTTGACGCCGTGGTTTTATCTACCCAACACAACCCCAACGTTAGCCAAAGCCAAATTAAAGAAGCGGTAATGGAGCTAATTGTTAAAAAAGTATTACCCACCGAGTGGCTACACGCAGATACTCAATACCACATTAACCCCACCGGCCAATTTATTATTGGTGGCCCAGTGGGTGATTGCGGCTTAACAGGGCGTAAAATTATTGTAGATACCTACGGCGGCATGGCCCGCCACGGCGGCGGCGCCTTCAGCGGCAAAGACCCATCCAAAGTGGACCGCTCTGCGGCTTACGCGGGCCGCTACGTAGCAAAAAATATTGTGGCCGCAGGCCTTGCCGACAAATGTGAAATTCAGGTGAGCTATGCCATTGGCGTAGCAGAGCCTACATCCATTTCTATTGATACTTTTGGCACCGGCAAAATAAGTGATGCTCAAATTTCTGATCTAGTGCGCGAGCATTTTGATTTACGCCCACGTGGCTTAATCGAGATGTTAGATTTGCTTCGCCCAATTTATCGCGCCACCGCAGCGTACGGACATTTTGGACGAGAAGAATCGGCGTTTAGCTGGGAGAAAACAGATAAAGCCCAGGCCCTTAAAGCCGCACTGTAAGGCTCAAATCAAATTCAAATTTACATGAGGCACTCAACGTCTAACATCTAGCGTTATGCCACCCAGAGGATCAACCAATGACCACATTTACCGACTACAAAGTTGCCGACATCTCTCTAGCCGAGTGGGGCCGTAAAGAAATCTCCATTGCAGAAGGCGAAATGCCAGCGCTAATGGCCCTGAGAGAAAAATATCGTGCAGACCAACCGCTGAAAGACGCCAAAATTATGGGCTGCATTCACATGACCATTCAAACCGCGGTGTTGATTGAAACACTCATAGATTTAGGCGCCGAGGTGCGCTGGTCTAGCTGTAATATATTTTCTACACAAGATCATGCAGCTGCGGCTATTGCCGCTGCAGGCATTCCGGTTTTTGCATGGAAAGGTGAAACCGACGAAGAGTTTTGGTGGTGCATTGAACAAACCATTTTAA
>CAYZQH010000275.1:0-4061 GCA_964480055.1 uncultured Cellvibrionaceae bacterium | reverse complement strand
TCGTGAAGGTTAGGGGGTGGGGCAATGGAGCACTCTGGCTTTTTGAGCGGGCGCGAGAGATGTTGCGCTTAACTGCAGTGACCCGTTTGTATCCTGAAACACCATCCATGGTGTTTGGTGGTGAGAAATAAAAAACGTGGTTATTTATTTCTTACAAAGTCAATTTCTTATGTATTGGGCTATGGCGGTATTTCTATATACCGCGCTAGCGTCCAACAAAAACGTACGTTTCTGCTTGGGCGCCAACTAATGATGACGCTGCGCTCGGGCCTTAGTGACAACAGATTTTAATTTGCGTTCTGCAGCATCAAAGGCATCGCGCACTGCAACATGAACAGACTCGTCATCTTGAGAAACTGTAAAGGGTTTGCCTTTTAGGTTCATTTCAATAGACGCACGAAATATTCTGCCTTTTCCTTTGTGTTTGTGCGGGCTATCTAGGGTAATTTTAGAGTGGACAATAGAGTCAGAAAACTTGGATAACTTGTTGTACTTCTCCGTAATGGTTTGTGTTAATGCCGAGGATGAATCAATATCTCGATACACAACGTCCAAATTCGGGGTCATAGGCAGCCTCCACTAGTGCCGTGAAAAGAATGGAAGTTAAAAATGTAGGCCTACACTCTTATAATGGCGTTTCGTGGTAATTATTCAAGTGTTTGCTAATACGAAAGCATTCTTGGTGTAAAGGTTTTTATAAGTAAAACCTTCAGCGTTATAAAAGAGTGCTTTGGGGCCATGTAGGTTAGACACGATCATGCGCAATGGTTCAACTTGGGCTAAGAGGTGTCCCAAAAGTTAATTTGCGTGAAATAACTTTGCCCTTACTGTAGTGCGATATGCGCCGGGAGTGGTGCTGAAGTGCTTTTTAAACAGCGAAGTAAAGTGTGCTACGTCACTATATCCGGTGCTATAAGCAACTTCTGCAATACTCAAATTTGTAGTTTGCAGCAATTCCCCCGCCAGTCTCATTCTCACTTTTTGCAAATATTGTAGCGGTGTGAGGTTGGTAGCATTCTTAAAGCGGCGATTAAAGCTTCTTAAACTCATTTTAAATTGTAAGGCCAGTGTACTGATTTGAATGTCTTGCTCTGCATTGTGGTTTATCCAAGCTTGCGCCTCGGCAATATGCTCATCCGGGTGGCCAAAGGCGTCTTCTCTCGACTGATGCTTTAAATGGTACGCTTGACGCACTTCGTGAAAAAAATGCCGCTCTACCTCTCTGGCTATTTTTAAATTAAACAATTCCTCAATAAAAAAAACGGTTAAATCTGCAAGTGATGTAATGCTGCCAGTGCAAAAAATTTTGTCGGATTGAGTAATAAAATTTTGTCGCTTTAATACAACGTTAGGGTAATTTTTTTCAAATTCATCAAAATAATACCAATGGGTTGTTGCAGGTTTCCCATTTAATAAGCCGGCTTCGGCTAAAAGACAGCAACCTGTGCCCACGCCCGCTAACCTATGGCCCAACTGCGTTTGCTTGTATAGCCAGGGGTACAAAGCCTTATGGGTTTTTAATACGGGTTTTGGGCTTCGCCATAGCGCGGGTAAATAGGTGATATGGGCTTCGTTTAAATCTTCGATTGCGCAATCGGGCGCTAGCTTGATACCGGTATGTGTCGTAACAGGTTGTCCATCAATGGACACCATTTTGAAGCTTAACCGGGTCTCTCTGTGTTTGCGTTGTAGCCGCGCTAAGGTTTCGGCGGCACGTAACTGCTCCATGGGTAACGAAACACTTGAGGTCAGCATTTGCGGGCAGAGTAAAAAGGCAACCACATGTTCCATTGGGGTATTAGGCAGGCTCGTTGCTAGGGTGGGTTGGCCAGTTTGCCAAACAGTTTGGCTAGTATGGCCTTATTGTATTGGCGTATCAACAATAAACTTACGGCATTGTACGGTGGCCTTACTGAATGTCTAAATAAATGCCGCCGTAATCAGAATACATTTACTTAAGAGGTACCGATGAATCACTTGCCGTTAATTGTTGGTTTTGGTGGGTATAACGCCGCAGGCCGCAGCTCTGGCCATAACGCTTATATGCGTATGGTGTATGAAAGTTTGCCAACAATGGGTCGGCAACAAGTGATACGCTCGCTTAGCGGTCTCACTGGGCTTTCATATTGCCCCAACTCGGCAGATGCCGCGGATATTACCGCCCAAGCGTTGGACGGGTCTTTGATTCGACGGATTGAGTCAGCGTTGTTCGATGTGGACAACACGCCTATTGGCAAATCCTGTGAGATTCAAGCCAGTGAGTCGGCCCCGCTTAGGGTTACGCTTGCCGCGCGTGACCTGCCTTCACCGTTGCCATTTGGTTGGACGGTTATTTCCGAATCTGGTGGGCGTTGTGAAGTCGATATTTGGAAGCCCCAAAGTTTTACCGTACAAACACATGCACCCATGCCAGTCCAGGCGGCAGGGCAATTACCTACAGGGTTTAACCCCGGGTCATTCTATCGTTCTACACATCACCCTCGCGGTTTACAGTTAACCGTGCTTTCAGCGTCTGACGCACTTCATTCTATGGGGGTCAGTTGGCAGTCGGTGGTTGATTGCGTGCGACCTGATCAAATTGGTGTTTATGCCAGCTGTGTAATGAGTCAGCTTGACCAGCAAGGGTTGGGTGGAATGATCAAGAGCCGTGATAAGGGCGGGCGAGTCACGTCTAAGCAGCTGCCTCTTGGCCTAAGCACTATGCCCGCTGATTTTGTGAATGCATATGTGCTTGGCAGTGTGGGAGTGACGGCTGGAATAGCCGGTGCTTGCGCGACCTTTGCCTATAACCTGAAAGCAGCCGTACATGATATTCAAAGTGGGCGGCGAAAAGTGGTTATGGTGGGCAGCAGTGAAGCGCCAATATTACCTGAAGTGATCGAAGGGTATGCGGCGATGAGTGCCTTGGCCACCGATGAAGACCTCAGGAAGCTTGATGGCGTAGCTAACGTAGATTATCGCCGAAGTTCACGCCCGTTCGGGCAAAACTGTGGCTTTACGCTCGCTGAGTCTGGGCAATATGTTGTGTTAATGGCTGACGACTTGGCAATGGAGCTAGGTACACAGGTATTTGGTGCTGTGCCTGGCGTGTTCGTAAATGCCGACGGGTTCAAAAAGAGTATCTCGGCACCTGGTCCCGGTAATTACATCACCATGGCCAAAGCTGTGAAAATGGCGCAGTCACTTGTGGGTGAGGACGCGGTTCAACAATCCAGTTTTATTCAAGCGCATGGTTCTAGTACGCCACAAAACCGCGTAACCGAATCCAAAATTTTTGACCGAGTGGCGGAAACGTTTGGCATTGAAAACTGGCCGGTAGCAGCGGTAAAAGCCTATGTTGGCCACTCATTAGGGGCTGCAAGTGGCGATCAACTGGCCACGTCTTTAGGCGTATTTAGTCATGGGGTACTGCCTGGTATTAAAACCATTGATGCCGTGGCCGAGGACGTGTTTGATCAGCGGCTAAGCATTTCGGTGTCAGACCAGCACTTAGGGCAAGAGCGGGCGCAAATAGCATTTTTGAACTCCAAGGGTTTTGGTGGTAACAACGCGACCGCTACGGTACTCTCCCCAGAGCTAGCAAAAACGCTGCTGGAACAAAAATATGGTAAAGATCAGGTGTTGCAGCATGCTGTCAGTGCAGAGTCAGCTGCTATGAAGGCCGCGCAATACAACGATGCCGCAAGCCTTGGCGAACTCAACCCTATCTATCACTTTGGTGAAGGTGTGATTGATGAAAATGGCCTTGTGCTCACCCAAGATAGCATTCGCATTCCAGGGTTCAATCGCGACATTCAACTGGATCAGTTTTGACCGGCACAGACAACTCCCCTGAAATTCCCCAGGCCACGTTTAACGTAGGGCATAAGCTGTTGGTTTTGCGCCAATTTAAAGGGTTATCTCAGCGTGAAGTGGCTCGGCGAGCCGGGATGACCAACGGAAACCTATCGTTAATTGAGCAAGGTAAAGTTAGTCCCTCCATACAATCCCTAGAGAAAATACTGGTGGGCCTTTCAGTTGGCTTGTCTGAGTTTTTCTCCTCCAATCTAGTTCCTTCAAGC
>CAYZQH010000274.1:0-4099 GCA_964480055.1 uncultured Cellvibrionaceae bacterium | reverse complement strand
CTAGAGTATGACAGTGAGTTTGACCAAGAAGAATATATTGATGAGTGCGCAGACGTTTAGGTTTTTGCGCACGTTTTCCTTCCTTTTTCCTTTTCTTATTCCGTTTGGCTCTTTATCGAACCTCTTGGCGCGACAAAACTGCATTGGTAATGACGTGTGACATGTCACTTGCTGGATAAGTGCCGCATCTACTGCCAACCTTAAAGAAGGTATGTATTAAACATACGGCAGCCCCATGCTTCTATTCCAGTTACTTGACTCTAGCGGATCACGCCAACCAATGAGGTGCAGATGATTTTTAACAGGTCGGATAAGGCCCAAGCTATCCTATTTGTGAGTAATGAAGGGGTCATAAAGGAGCTGCTGTTCCCGGAGTTTGAGGCGGTTCTGGACGGCTTTGTGCCCATGGAAGAATGGGCAGGCCGTACAGCGAATGCCGTATACCTGGAGTTAAACAGTGAGTTTTGCGCCACCGCTGCGGTGTTTTTTACCATTGATTTTGATGCGACAGGTGCCGTAGAGCGTGCATGGAACCTCCCGCTTAGAGACTTGGCTCGTACCTCCGAACGTGGCCCAGATATGGGCGCCGGGCCTATTCACTTAGCGTGCGCCTCACATTGCCCAGTATCGTTGTTTCAAGACTATATGTGGGACCCAGACCTTTCTGAAAGCAGTGCACAACTTTCCCATATTAAAGAGTCACTCAAGCGCAATAAGATGGGCATTCACTTCAAGGTAGAAGACGACGCGGAAACGTTTGACGATTTGCCAGCTTCGGCCGCAGGGCACATGCAACAGCTCAGCAAGGAGCTGGGTGAGCAGTACAAAAAAGAAATGCGTCATCAGATGACCCATTTGTTAGAAGAACAAAAAAAACAAATGACCCTGCTGAGTGAAGAAAGAGACAAAGCGGTTAACGACGTGCGGCTGGAGTATTTACAAAAAATAGAAGCCCTACAAGCACAAATTGCCAATAAAAATGGAGATTTACAAGAGGCGCATAAGCGCAATGTGGAGCTTAAAGGTACCATTGAAGGGCAGGCGACAAAGTTACAAGGGCTTAGAGAATACTTTGAAAGCAAGCTCGACCGAGCAGCGGTTGTGGATGAATCTCTGGTGGATACCCTAAGGGCACAAAATACTGCGGAGATAGAGGCCAAAGTGACTGCCGCCACACAAGAGTTAAAAGAGCTTTTAGGGATGCGAGATGTGGAGCTGGCATATAGAAAGGAGCACGAAGAGGCACTTAACAAAGAGTTGCGTGAAATTCGAGTGCAACATCAAGACCTACTGGCCAATGCGGGCGATAAAGTACTAGAGACGCTTAGTAGTAAAGGTGTAAATTTTGTGACCTATCAGCCAGGCGCTGGCCACATTACCATTCCTGTTACCCAGATTGGATTATTTTTGGAAAGTCCCGTGGCATTCACGGCAGATTATTGCGGTGTCAGTGAGGCTCATTACAATGCGTGGCTTACGCACTTTCAGGCCCCTGTTTGTATGGCCAATGGCATTCACGGAGATATCTGTGGTGAAAACGTGCATCGCGTGACCACCCCGTCGGAGTTTGTGGATGGTGAGAGTAATTATTGCTCACAACACAACCAACTCCAAAGAGTAGAGGCGGTCAAAACCTAAGGTGTTACGCCGCTATACGTTGATTGCTCTAGCATTTGGCTGTCAACTGGTTCAAGCTAGCTAAGTTCTGATTAGGCCCACCAACGTACTGACTCTATGCTTCAAAACACCATTTTATTGCCTGATGTATGGCAAGATTTACCCCTATCATCGGTTGCGACTCTTGCTCCGATACAAAAACTAGATTGGCCCATAGCCACTGCGCAAGCGGTTGAAATTTTTGTTAAGCGAGAGGATCTTTTACACCCGGCATTGGGTGGTAATAAATTTTACAAATTATTCCATCATGTAAAAAAATTTCGGCGCTCGGGTAAAACTTACATGGCGAGTTTTGGTGGAGCCTATTCCAATCATCTCTATGCGTTGGCGGCATTGGGAAAGGCTTGCGAAATACCAACACTGGGTTTTGTGCGCGGATATGAGCCCAAACAATTGAGCCCTACGCTGCAAGATGCAATACATAGTGGAATGAAGGTTTCGTTCCTGCCAGGGCCAGACTATAGGCGCCTGAGCGCATTACCAACGTCAGAGCGGGATTGGTTTGCACAGTTCCCTGCAGCGTATTTTATTCCTGAGGGGGGCGGTGACCTAACAGGAGCCCACGGCTGTGCAGATTGGGCATATTCTGGGGTAACACAATGTGAGCAACAATTTGGTATTCAGCTGACACATTTGGCGTTGGCCGCAGGTACCGGAGGTACCCTAAGCGGCGTGTTAAGCGTGGCGGGCAAGCGTATTGTGCACGGATTTTTGGCGTTAAAAGGTGATGGGCCGCAGCAGGCAAGCTTTAAAAACAAAGTTTTGACACAAGCAAAAACCCTTTTTCAAAAGAGTGAACTAAACCTGCCGTTTAACCCAAGGCTAATCCTAGAAAGCAGCTATCATTGTGGAGGGTACGCCAAGTTTCCATCGTATTTGCAAGCATTTGTAGAGGTGTTTACCTCCGAATGTGGCGTGCCGTTAGACCGAGTGTATACCGCAAAACTGTTTTGGGGTTTGAAGCACGCCATTGAAACGGGGCAAATTGCCTGTGGCTCCAGTGTATTGGTGTTTCACACCGGAGGGCTGCAGGGTAATCGGCCGCTATTGGATGCGAACTCTGGCCATCAATCCATAGCGTAAATCTGTACAGCACAGCTTGAGGCAACAATGAGCGCACAATTATCTTCCCCCTTAGATTTTGTTAGCGAGGTACTTAAAACCGCAAAATCTTTTATCCCCCTCAGTTGTATACAAACAGAATTTTTAGAAGATTTATTAAAACACTCAAAAATTGAATTTGTGTGTGCCGGCGAGCCTTTGTTTTCCCGCGGGGATGATACCCCTGAGCACTATTTTTTGGTGAGTGGCCGGTTGCGTATGCTGTATGCATCGGGGTTTTGTGAATCTCAGTCTGCTGGTAAAAGTTGTTCCGCCCTGGCAGATGAGTGGCCTCGGCCATGTGATTGCGTGGCAGAGACAGATTCAACGGTATTGGTGGTAGATGCGGACCAAATGGATCGCATGTTAAGTTGGAGTCAAATTTCAGAGTATGCGATGAGCATGGTGAGCGCAGAGCGTGAAATGGATGAAGATATGGATTGGGTCACGTCGGTATTTAAATCCAACTTGTTTTTTAAGGTTCCGCCAGTCAATGCAGACCGAATTTTGGCGCATATGCAATCTAAACCCGTGCGTGCGGGCGAGGTGATTATCCGAGAAGGGCAAATTGGGGATTGCTGTTACTTTATTAAAGAAGGCTGCGCAACCATTACGCGCAAAGATGAAGCGCTAGGTGAAGTTGAGCTAGCGACTGTTGGAGCTGGGCGCTGCTTTGGTGAAGATGCATTGGTGTACGAAACTCTAAGAAACGCAACCGTAAGCATGACCACAGATGGCGTATTGATGCAGTTAGATAAAAGCAATTTTAAGGTATTGATGAACGAGCCTGCAGTAGATGAGTATACTGAGGATGAAATTGCCGGGCTTATGGAAACGCCTGTACTAGTGGACGTGCGTACCGAAGGTGAATACGACCGTGGCCATTTAACCACTGCCACAAATATTCCATTAAATATTTTAGGGCTTAAGCAGCGTTTGTTGCGTCAGCATGTTCCCTATGTATTTTACTGTGATACTGGCCGCCGCAGCCGTGCAGCTGCTTATTTGTTGGGTAAGCAAGGGTATAACACTATGACGTTGAAGGGCGGGTTGGTGGGCGCGCACATGAAGTTTCAAACCGTCTCAGATTTCAGTTATATGTTAAAAGACGGGTTGGCGGTGCGAAGCGGCGGTACTTCAAGTGCTTGCTAGTATTTTAGGCGCTTCAAGTGTTGGGCCAGTGGTTACTCACAATCATGGCTCTGCGTAAGCCGTAAGCGGGGTCTGAAGTTAACATGATTGGATATTGCTCTGCTGTCGGCTTTCGCGCCTGCTCAATACAGGTGTTTAAAGCGGTGGTAAATGGTTGAGCAGGTACCCC
>CAYZQH010000273.1:0-4111 GCA_964480055.1 uncultured Cellvibrionaceae bacterium | reverse complement strand
AAACGACTCAGAAAAAATGCCTTTAATGCCCATTTTTTCTGGCAGGCTGTTAATGCTCATACCTTCCAATAAGCCAGATAACATATACACAACAAATTTGGTCACCATATAAGTAACCAGAAGTATAATACCAGCACCAACAATGTTGGGTACCGCAGACATTAATTTGTTAATCATTTGCGATGCAGGCTCTGAAATAGCAGGGATATTTAATACCCCTAAAGCAGCCACTACGATCGGTAGTAAAATACTGCCAAAAATAAAGGCGCTGGCAAAGCCAGAGATCTCAAAGGTTTGATTCCCGGTTTTTTGGGCAATTTTTTGGTCAACACGGCTGAGCGCAATCTCTGAAAGTTCTGAAATAAGCTTGGCCAAAATCCAGCCCGCGTAACAAATAACGCCTGCACCAACAATATTAGGTATGGCACTTAAAAACTCTTCTAACAACTCTTTGAGTGGGGCTAAAACATCGGTAAGGCCAAAGTACTGCAATACAATCATCAATACAAAAATGGTTAATACCGCTTTAATCAACGATACGATAGGGTTAACTAAATTAAACTCTTTACCATCTTTGGTGGTGCGGTTTAAAAAACTGATTTTTGTGAGCAGTTTTCGGTTGATTTGAGAGAATACCCTTACCACCAGTAAACCAACAATCAGTATGACAAGGCCAATCAACGCCTTGGCCAATGAGCTAGACGCCAGCGGCCCTAATGTGGATGTTAATTGCTCAATTGCATCGTTCATGATCATCTCCCCAGTTGAATGTAAGGCAGAGAGTACCGCGAATTTATTATTTACGTACGATTCCACGATGACATTTTACAAGTTTTTACTTGTATGCTGAAACTTTAATCAATTAACACATCAACAAATGCCAAAGATAATTCTAAAACCCTAAGGCAACTGCATTTAGAATAGTGCATGGCGCGCAGGTCAACACTTGAGGCTCTGTAAATAACTCCAATCACCTGTGCTGTTGAGGTGAGCATGGAATATATTTGAGAAAATTGACCAGGAATTTATATAAAAATAGCGAACGCCCGTGGGGCTTACACTCTTCAGCGTTACATAATTTTTATTCACACTTAAAGCGACCACCCAATGATTTAGAGGCTATCATCAATGCACTTGAGCCTTATCGAGCTTAGTGTTTTACATTCAAGCAGCCACTTTATTTGCAAACCCCACACCTTTACACCAACGCTTTTCAAACACCTGGGCATGCGCCACCCGGCCCGCACAACTGCCGTAACTGCGGCTAAAGTTTTTAACTTGGTCTAGCCACTTATCTGGCTTTACGCCTATTCGCCATAATACCTGCGGCACTTGCGCGCTTATAAAGTCCCACTTACCTTCCCTAATTATTCTGCCGGTGGTATCTACCAATTCAAAGTAATTCTCTCGCGTAAACGGCAGGGCTACATTGACTACCGTATGGGCACTGCCATCAAACGGTGTTAAGGGTGCCTCGGGCAATTTATCTAGATTTAGGGATTCTTTAATGGCTCTTTGCTTTTTAACGTTGCTAACAAGGCTTTGCTCGTCTTTGTTTTTAACGGGTTTATGTTTAATGTAATCAAATAGGCGCTGCTGGATGGAGGTAAAATCACTATCAAATAGATCTTCCGCCATACCTGCACGCACGGGGTTTAAATCTACATAGGCCATACAACTTAATACGGCGGTCTCATCTAATAGTGCCTGACTTTTAAAGCGCCCCTCCCAAAAGCGGCCTTTTATGCCCTCTTCTTCATTGGCCATGCGTGCAATGGTTTCATTTACGCCGCGCATAAACCAACTGATGTCATACAACCGCTCGCGCCATTGCTCTATTAGGCTTGTTACAACCTCCAGCTCGGCTTTGTTTACTGTTTGCGGGGCTTCTTCCAGCGCGTAACTAACGGGGGCGTGAGTGGCTTAGGCTAGTATCATTGCCACCAGTCTCGGTTCACGCAAGCTGTTACATCTGGCAGTTCATAGCGTAAGTTCATTATTAATGACGGACTGCAGGTTGCTAGCTCAAGTAGAGTTAAATGTTGGCTTCGCCAAGTGTCATTATCGGAGATTAGCTCGATGTCGGTGAGGATAATGTATGCTTCACCTAACTGGAAGTAATTAAAATTATGGGTTTCATAAACTTGCCCTTCTGGGGAAAGTCGCTCCATGTATTGCAGTCTGCCATTGGGATCATAAACATAATTTTGAGCTTGCTCGCCTCGGGAATAATATTCAACTTGTTCCATATCATTGCGCACAATTAATACAGTATTGCTTGATTCAGTTGTTTGACCATTATTAAGAGTGTGAGTTGATGTCTCAGTGGTCTCAGTGACAAACCCGTTGGTGTTGAACTTGTGGTGCCTGCTACCCATTGATTCCATGATGTCTGCTTGGTCGGGGGCTTCGTGGAAGAAAGAGTCTTGGAAGGTTAGGGTGTCGGTCAGGTTGTTCGTAACACTGGTAACCTCCGATGTACCGGTCTTCTGAAGCGCGAGGCTCTCATAGTCAAAAGAAGAGTAGCTGGTTTCATTATAGAAAAGCTCATTGGTGCTAAATTCAAACATTAGTTCATAGATAACATCACCATCTTCATTATATGCTTGGTTTCCGGGGTTTCTAAATCGATAGAGCTCAAATTTGGTGAGCTTGCCATCTTTATCGTAGGAGTACAGCGCCCCATCCTCTGGCTCGAGGCTATCAATCTCTCCTGTCATAAGGGAGGTGACAATGTCGCTAGGAGGACTAGAAAAGTAAAAATTTGCTACTCTTCTCATGGAATAGTTACCCTCTGAGATGAACGTTTTTGTGCCAGTGCTCAGTGGGTCGCGTGCTGTATTTGCGCTTTTATTGTTGCTTCCGCTTTCGCAGCCATTTAGTAATAGTGTTACTATAACAAGAAACCCGAGAATTCGATTTTTGTGTAAAATTATTTTCATCATGATCAATATCTCCTTGGAATTAATTTGAATAATTTCTGTGGCTAAGCCTAACTCAAAAAATTTAATAGAAAATGTATGGGTATAGGAAGTATAAACCACCTTTTCGCCATTCAAGTAAAGCATCGCACCCTAAATTCCCTCAGTCGTTTAGTTTAGCGTTCAAATCCCAATTTTCTCCGTCAATCCAACCCAAATTGCTCTAATTTAGTTCCGCTTAGCGGTAAAGTCTCTAGCTGATGGTTCGTAAGCGCCAAACAAAAATAGCAATAAGGCGGTTAGCCAGTGTGAACTTAGAAGCGAAGAAACCCTCATACCCATTCCCTCTGAGGTGGCATATAGTTGGGCAGAGAAAAAGGCTAAAAAGGAAACAATCCATTAAATTGCTAAAAAGCAACTGCATCCCTACATAAAACACCTGACCTAGAGCGGCCAAAAAGACAGGTCGACTTTAATCCCTAAAAATCCATATAGTCAAACGCTATTTATATTAAATTTTTAATTCACACATCAAACAACTATTAACGCGCCCAAAAAAGCCCCGCAATGCGGGGCTTTTAGATCCAACATTGGGCTAAACGTTAATACCCCGTGGTGTCGCCCAACCCGGTAGGTAATTGGCCGTTTAGATCCGCAGGTGTAAATGCACCATCATCCGTCCAAATTGCCCAATCAATGTCGGCATTAAACAAATTACCGGTACTGCCGTCACCAAAGGTAATTTGGTTTGAGTTTGCCGAGGCAGGACGTAAGTCAGTTACCGTCACACCACTCAATTCTGCCACGGCCGAACCGTCAACCCAGGTATTGACGGTTGCAGTACGTACATCCGTTAAGGTCACGCTGATTTGGTAGGTGTGATATTCACTGGTATCCACACTGCTTTCTAGTGTTGCTTCTGCTGTCATATCAACCGTTCCAAATTTTTCCAGCTGGATTTTAGATTCGCGCAACAAGAACTTAATCCTTCCAGAATTACTCATTCCGTCATCGCCACCAAAACGTGCTTCTACTTCTATACCGCGGTTATTGATATCAGAATTGCGCATGCGCGACACTAGAGTAAAGGTTTTGGGGTAGGTCGTATCACTTGAGACAATTCCTGTATGACGAATATTCGACTTGGTATCTGCAGCGGTACTTAAAAATGAAGCAATGCCTGAACTAGC
>CAYZQH010000272.1:0-4114 GCA_964480055.1 uncultured Cellvibrionaceae bacterium | reverse complement strand
GCGCCTGCTCAATACAGGTGTTTAAAGCGGTGGTAAATGGTTGAGCAGGTACCCCGGTTAACCATTCTCTTCTATTTAAGCGTACCCAGCGCTCTTTGGTTTGATTTAAAAACGCTTCTAGTTCGTTGTAATGCATCCATAGGTTTTGGGCCATTACCGTATTCACGTCTTTTGGTGTTTGTTTGTCTTCCTTCCAGTGGCTGAATAAGCATCCCTTCATTAAATATTGACGCTCTTCAATCCCTAAATGCTGGCATTGGGTATGTGTGCTCATGGGCAGTTGATGGGTTTTTAGATGCGAGCACTTTCGTTGTAATGAGTCGTTGGCGTTTGGGCCAAGCCACTGTAATTGCCCGGTATGGGCAGTACCAAGGTAGTATTTAACGGCCACTTCTAAATGAATAGTCATCGGTGTGGCGCTAAGCGTGGAGACCACAAAATCCAGCTCGCCCAAGGTAACCTTGCCCGTGCCTTGAGCTTCTCTTACTGCAAAGCCGTGTTCTAGTAGGTGGTACTCATGGTTGGGGCAGTGTTCGAGCACAGATTGCATTAAATGTTCGAATGCCACGCCCAACCGACTGGATTTTGACCGTATTTGGCTTAAGTGGTGAGTGCGGATGCCCTCTAGCCAATTTTTCACCGCCGGGTTGAACGCAGGTGTTCTAAACTCCTTAAAGGGCGCCAGCGCTCTGAGTAGGTGAGTAGTGGGGCTTAATAGCCAGCAAAGCTCTTTAGCAAAGGGGTGCTTTAAATTCGGCAGTAAAGCCAGATAAGGGTCTGATACCGTGGCGGCCTTGTTATTTGAGGTTATAGGCATTTAAATAGCGTCAGAATTATTGGTATAGAAGGTTTGCTCCCAGGCGGAGCTTTAACCGATAATACCGTTTTTACGCAGTAAGGTGATCAAATGAGTCAATTTTCTAGGATCGGTCTGGTAGGCCGCGCCGGCAGTGAGTTGGCCGACTACTCTTTGCAGCGGTTGATCCTGTTTCTAAAGCGGCGGGGCTCATCTTTACTGTTAGATGAACAGACCACCAAAGACTTGAGCAATTGTCACGGTGTTGCAAGAGCATCGCGTGCAATGCTAGCCGCGCAAAGTGACTTGGTGATTGTGGTGGGGGGGGACGGAAGCCTTCTGAGCAGTGCACGTGCCATGTGCGAATCTGGTGTCCCCATTTTGGGGATTAACCGTGGTCGCTTGGGGTTCCTTACGGATATCTCCCCAGAAGAAATTGAACGTAAAGTAGGCCCCGTGTTGGATGGCCATTATTTGTCTGAATATCGCTTCTTACTGGATATGAAGGTCAAGCGTGATGGCGACGTGATTGGTCATGGGTCGGCCCTGAATGACGTAGTGCTCCACCCGGGTCAGCATATTCGTATGATCGAGTTTGAGCTGTATATCAATGGAGAGTTTGTATACCGGCAGCGTTCTGATGGGCTGATCATCTCTACACCTACGGGGTCTACGGCTTATGCGTTAAGTGTTGGGGGGCCAATCATGCATCCCGATCTTGATGCCATGGTATTGGTGCCGCTTAACCCCCATACCCTTAGCAGCCGGCCAATTGTGGTTCATGGGGCTTCCGAGATCAAAGTGTTAGTTGGGGATCAGCGAGATATTAACCCTCACGTCACATGCGATGGGCAAACACACGTAGAAACTCTGGCCGGTGACGAGCTGGTTGTAAAGAAAAACCCTCAATCCATTAGGCTTATCCATCCCGAAGACCACGACTTTTACGAGGTATGCCGCTCTAAGCTTGGCTGGGCTTCACATATGGGTGGCCACCTGTTGTAATGGATGGCGCTTACATACCCACCTCTAACTTTTTGGACGCCAGTGGCTACGATATTATTGGTGATATACATGGTTGCGCCAACACCTTAGAAAAGTTGCTGGGTAAACTACAATATACCTGCAGTCACGGGGTTTATTCTCATGCATCCAGGAAGGTGGTTTTTTTAGGTGATGTGTTGGATAGGGGCCCGCATATCCGCGAGTCTTTGCATATTGTCAAGGGCATGGTAGATGAAGGGCATGCGGTATGCCTGATGGGGAACCACGAGTACAATGCGATTGGTTATACTACGCGCGACCCAGAAAACCCTGACGATTATTTACGAGTACATAATGCACGCCATAACCGTTTAATTGCAGAGACCTTAGAGCAGTTTGCCAGTTACCCAGAAGAGTGGCGTATATTTTTAGAGTGGTTTAAAACGCTGCCGTTGTTTATCGAGTTGCCGGGGTTGCGAGCGGTACATGCGTGCTGGGATGAGCGTTTGATTCAAGCCTATAAAAGCCAATGTCATACAAATCAAGTGACCATGGATTTTATTATTGAGTCTCAGAACAAACGAACCTTCGCTGGTCTATTCATGGACCGATTAACACGAGGGACAGATTTAGCATTGCCCGAGGGCAAGGTGTTGCATAGCCATGACGGTTATGAAAGAACCGTCTTTAGAACCAAGTTTTGGTCAAAGGAGCCAAATATCTATAGGGACGTGGTGTTTCAGCCGGACCCGTTACCAGAGGCACTTGCAACACGTCCACTCAGTAAACAAGAAAAATCTCAACTGATTCATTACCCTAAAAGCGCGCCCCCAGTTTTTGTTGGTCATTATTGGTTGCAAGGACGACCGCGGGTGTTGCAAAAAAATTTGGCGTGTTTGGATTACAGTGCTGTTAAATACGGTCGTTTAGTGGCGTACCGGTTTGATGGTGAAGAGACTCTAAATAATGACAAATTTGTTTGGGTGTATGTAGACCCGGAGTAAAACTGTTGGACGTAGAATATATAAAAGTGGCTATATTTCCAAAGTACTACGATGTATCTCCTATTATGTTGCATTTACGGCAGCACGGGGTTGTTCACCGTTTAGACGATGCCGACAACGATCAGAGTTTGTGGGTGGCTCACGACCAGGCAGAGCGTGTCGCTCGGTTTCTAGCGACGGTTAAAGAAGGCGAAGGGGAAGGGATCAGTTTAGCCAGTGGCGCCCCGGCCTTAAAAAACGCGCTTAAGGCCTGGCCTGCCACCTGTATTTTTATTTTATTGGGTGTGCTGGGGTTTTTGCTTGCAAAATTTGATTCTGGCATGCATGTTTTAAAATGGATAAGCTACGTAGATTATAAGCACGATTATCGCGTTATTATCCCTCAAGATTTTTATGATAGCGTAATAGCCAGTGGTCAATGGTGGCGAACCATTACACCCGCTTTTATACATTTTGGTGCGTTGCATATTATTTTTAATGCGCTGGGAATGTGGGAGCTGGGTCGCCGCCTAGAATGGTATTTAGGCTCTGTTATTTATACTTTGGTATTTTTTGCCATGGTGCAAATTTCTAACTTTGCTCAATATTTGAGCTCTGGCCCTGTGTTGTTCGGTGGGCTTTCTGGCGCAGTTTTTGGCTTTGTAGGGCTGATAGGTGTGCTTAGCTATAGAACAAAAAAACCAATTTTGGCTTTGCCCAAAGCCCTATACATTATTGTTGGGCTTACCTTGGTGGTGGGGTTTTCTGGGTTGGTGAATAAAGTGTTGGGTATTCATTTGGCGGATATGGCGCATGCCGGTGGCTTGGTGTGTGGGTGCTTGATTGGTTGGCTGCTGCCTGTCAAGGTTTTTAACAAAAAGACAGGTGCGCCATGAGCAATACCAATATTCAAGACATGCAAGACGCTTTAACACCGGATATCTACGCGCGCTTAAAAACCGCGGTAGAAATTAGAAAATGGCCCAATGGGTTAGAGCTTAGCCAAGAGCAAATAGAAACCTGTATGCAGGCGATTATTGCCTATGAAGCCAAGCATCTACCCGCAGAACAACGTACCGGCTATGTTCCCCCAAAAGCAACATTGTGTGAAGACAAAACACCGCCCGCAGAGAACAGTACGCCGCTAAAATGGCGCTAAGCCTTGGCCAGTGGATAAACCGGCAGTACGTAAGGGGTTTGTGCTCAGAATCAAAACTTGGTCAAACCGAGTATATCTGATGTGCTGCTAAGTAAGCTTGGTGTCATATATCTTCTTTCTGAAAATTTCTTTAACGCTAACCTATTAGGTGGCTATTCATACTATGACGACAACTACGCCCTCGGCAATTTA
>CAYZQH010000271.1:0-4118 GCA_964480055.1 uncultured Cellvibrionaceae bacterium | reverse complement strand
CCTGTGCGTCATGCTCTTAGTTGAAATAGGCATTTTTCGGTGCTCAATGGCAGTTTTAGAGTGCAAAAAACTCTACTTATTAAGCATAGACCACCGCTTTTTGGGTGCGGGATTAAAGCAAACGGCTAACCAGGCGGGCTACCACTTCAGCAATATGGTTGATAAACAAATTACCGGAGTGTTTGTGGTAATAGGCAGGGTCATCATGCCCAACAGCAATAACGCCCAAGGGGTGGCCAAAACTGAGTACAGAAACCGCGCAAGAGCCAATGCTTGGGGCACGCTCACCAAAAATAAAAGATTTGGCTTCTTTTTGAAGGTTGCCCACAACCGTGCGGTTGGTTTTTAGCTGCTCGCCCAATTGATACTGCAACTGGTCTTTGCTGGTGAACTTTGCATTCACCAGGCGCTTAGACTCTCCAATCAGCACAAGCTGGGTGTACTGCACACCAAACTCTTTATCAAAACTGTAATGTATGGCATCCACCAAGTCCCCCAGCTCATCGCACTCTAGGCACGATAAAACCAAGCGCTTAGTGCATTGGTAAAGACGGTCGTTTTCTCGCGCGCTTTCTAGTAAGCCGTTTAGCTTGTGGCGCAACTCGGTATTACGCTCGCGCAGCACAGAAACTTGCCGCTCTATCAGCGATACTGCCATACCACTGGCATGGGGCAGTTTTAGCTCTGCCAAAAGGTCTGGGTGTTGACTAAAAAACTCTGGGTGCGACTGTAAATAATCGTGTACCGCCTTGCTGGATAACTCGGGTACTTCAATCTCACTCATAAATTAGCCTTATATTATTCTATTGCTGGTGCCGTGCTGCCGCTGGCAATGCCAATAAGCCTGTAATCTCTCCGCAAGCCAATCATGCATCACTTAATGGTGATCTGCCCGTGGTACACCAAAGTCGCAGGCCCGGTCATCATCACGGGCTTACCTTTACCCGGCCAGCGAATGTTCACCGCACCACCTGGCAAGTGCACATCTACCGTTTCATTTAATAACCCTTGTATGCGCCCTGCCACCACCGCGGCACAGGCACCAGTGCCGCAGGCTAAGGTTTCACCAACGCCACGCTCGTACACGCGCAATTTAACCTCAGCTTTACTCACCACTTGCATAAATCCAGCGTTTACTTTTTTGGGGAAGTGCGCGTGAGCCTCCACTTGTGGGCCGAGTTGCTCAACAGGATATTGGGCCACATCACCCTCAATCACTGTCACCGCATGGGGGTTACCCATGGAAACAGCACCAATGGTCAAAGCAGCAGCCCCTTCCATAGGCAGCGAGTAGGTCACCGCTTGAGAGGCTGCATCAAAGGGAATCTTAGCGGGCTCCAGTTCGGGCACCCCCATATCCACAGTGACTTGGTTATCTGCCAACACATGTAAAACCAACGTACCCGCTGCGGTATCTACCTTAATCTTACGCTTGCCCGTTAACTTCCTTTGGCGAACAAACAGCGCAAAACAGCGCGCGCCATTACCGCAATTTTCCACCTCACTGCCGTCATAGTTAAAGATGCGATAGCAAAAATCCGAGTCGGGGTTGAGTGGTGGCTCTACCACCAATACTTGATCACAGCCCACGCCAAAATGGCGGTCTGCTAACACTTTTGCACGCTCTGGGGTGATGCTCACTTTTTGGCTAAGGGCATCCACCATCACAAAGTCATTCCCCAGACCATGCATTTTGGTAAAACGAAGTTTCATGAGCCTAGCCTTAAGCGGGAACCAATGCCTCGTGGGCGTACATATCTGCAATGGATTCGCGCTGGCGAATCACATGCATGGCCTCGCCATCCACCAGTACTTCTGCCGCACGCGGACGCGTATTGTAATTAGAGCTCATGGTAAAACCATAAGCACCGGCAGAGCATTGCGCCAGTAAATTGCCCTCTTCCAGCGCAAGGGGCCGGTCTTTGGCTAAAAAGTCGCCCGTTTCACACACCGGCCCAACAATATCCCAAGCCTGTGTAGGCGCTTGAGTTTGCTCGGCAACCGGCACCACATTTTGCCAAGCTTGGTACAGCGCCGGGCGAATATTGTCATTCATGGCCGCATCCACCACCGCAAAATTTTTCTCCTCAGTGGGCTTTAAGTACAACACTTGCGTGAGCAATACCCCCGCGTTAGCCACAATGCTGCGCCCGGGCTCAAAATACAGCGCTAACTTTCGTTCGCCCAAGCATTCTTTAATAGCGGCAATATACGTACTGATTGCAGGCGGCTGCTCGTCTTTATAGACCACGCCTAAACCACCGCCTAAATCTAGGTGGTGAATGGTAATGCCTTGCCCGGCCAAGGTATCTACCAACGCCAAGACCCGTGTTAACGCGTCCAAAAAGGGTGTGGTCTCGGTCAGTTGCGAGCCAATGTGGCAATCCACCCCTTTAATTTGAATACCCGGTAACGTTGCCGCACGGGTGTATACCTCGGGCGCCAAATTAATATCAATGCCGAATTTATTCTCTTTTAACCCCGTCGATATATAGGGATGCGTTTTGGCGTCCACGTCCGGGTTAACCCGCAGGGACACTCGCGCTATTTTGTCTTGGGAGCTTGCCACCTGGGATAACAACTCTAGTTCGCTCTCGCTCTCTACATTAAAACAGGCTACACCCACTTCTAGGGCACGGGCCATTTCTTCGGCTTTTTTGCCAACACCCGAGAACACCACCTTGGCTGGGTCTCCACCTGCTTTAAGTACGCGCTCAAGCTCACCAGCAGAGACTATGTCAAACCCTGCCCCCAGGCGGGCCAAAACATTCAAAACGCCAATATTGGAGTTGGCCTTAACGGCATAAAAAATGGCCCCTGGGTGATCCCCCAAGGCATTGGCATAAGCTAAGTAAGCCTCGCTAATGGCCTTGCGGCTATAGACAAACGTCGGAGTGCCAAGCCCAGCGGCTATACTTTGCAAGCTCACACCCTCGGCGTGCAGCTCCCCATCACGATATTCAAATTCAGACATACTATGTACTTCAATTAATTTGAGCGTTTACACGGGCTTTAGTTGGATGAGTATCTTTGGCGCCTTCAGGCTTTGCACTCACATCAACTGGGGCTTCACCTTGCGGCAATACCAACGGGCCTTTTTGCCCGCAAGCAGCCAGGCAAATAATCAGCGCCCCCAACAACCAACTCCAATGGCGCATAAAACACCTTAAGACAATGAGAAACGAAAAAGTATAACGCAATAACCGCCTTAGGGCTGAGTTAGCACGCCAAGATAGGATGTGTGCAGCGCCTGCCAAGCAACGTCGTCAAAGTGGTATGAAGCGTTCAAACGCTGCTGCTTGTTTAAGGAGCGCAGCAATCGCCCCATATTGGCCTGCTGCCACTGAGTATTAACAGGCTTTATGGCGCCTTTATCAAAATCAATCAGAAACACAGCATTGTCGCTATTTAGCATGATGTTATTTGCGTTTAAATCTGCATGGAACACGCCGTGATTATGAAACTGGGCCACCACCTGCCCTACGCTTTGCCAGGTGAGCGGGTCTAGCGGGCCTTGCTGTAGCCGCTCAGATAAAGTTTGTGCATTGGGAATACGCTGGGTGACCAAATCGCCGCTGTACCATAGGCCGCCATACACCCGGCACCTTGCGGCAGCGGGCACAGGCGCTGGTAACTGCCAACGTTGTAGCTGCGCCAGCAATGCCATCTCTTGCCACATGCGCGTGCGTTTTAGGCCGGTAAAGACATAGCTGTCACTCAACAGGCGCCGCATGAGGCCACCACGCTGATAATGCCTCAGCACCAAATCCACACCGCCAGCTTGCAGTATAAAAGCGGTCCCACGCCCTAGGCTGTTAGATTCGTTTGTAGAATGCTTACTATCAAATAAACCGGGTGAAAACCCGGGCAGCAAAGCGGTATTGTGCAAATAATACTCGTTATGTAGGCGGGATTCTTTTAGCGGCATAACCAGAGTTTAGTGCTTAAAGGCGGGTTGACCCACCGGTTTAACTGAATCAAAACCCATTGGCATGGGTGCCGTCCTAAGCACTATCCGGGCTACCCCTATCAAACATTGGTTGCTTTGAGCGGGGGTTGCGGTTTTGCTCGGGATTCTACTTGGGTATGATGCTAGCCTCAACCACTTGAGTTTGCCA
>CAYZQH010000270.1:0-4118 GCA_964480055.1 uncultured Cellvibrionaceae bacterium | reverse complement strand
TTTGGCGCACCCGGAGGGATTCGAACCCCCGACCAAGTGGTTCGAAGCCACCTACTCTATCCAGCTGAGCTACGGATGCGAACTTGGTGCCGGTTAAGGCGGCGTCATAATAGCAGGACAATAAGATTAGGCAAGGGGGGGCTAATCACTGTGCACAACGTAGTGATCGCGCCCACGCTCTTTTACTTCGTATAGGGCGCTATCTGCGCGTTTTATAAGGTCTTCTGTCTCTTCGTGGCCGTCAGATATAGCTGCACCAATACTGGTGGAGGGTGTCCATGGTTCGCCGGTGTCGAGTATTACCGTTTCCTTAAGTTTGGCGCGCATACGGTGCAGTTGGTTGCGTAAATCTTCGGTTGATTGTATATCTACCAAGATTACGGTGAACTCATCGCCACCTAAGCGCGCTACGGTGTCTACTTCGCGCACCGATTGCATCAAGCGCTCGGCCGTGGCCTTTAAAAGAATATCACCTGCGGCGTGGCCCACGGTGTCGTTCACTTGTTTAAAGTGATCTAAATCTAAGTACACCAGAGCCATCTGGGTTTTGTTGCGGCGGCATTGGCGTAGCGCTTGACCTAGGCGCTCTAAGAATAAACGCCTATTGGCTATACCGGTTAAGTCATCTTGGAATGCAAGCAGCTCTAGCTGTGTACGGTCTTGCTGTAATTCATTGAGTAGGTTATTGAGTGCAGAGGTCATTTCGCTCTCAACTTCAGATTGCTCACGTATATCTAGCTTTTTATCTCGTATCACTCGCCGGGCTATTTCTGCCAAGTGATGCAATTGTTTTTGGCGGGCATCCATTTCTTCTGCGGGGGTCTTATTCGGGTGTGTCTCCATAACCGTGGGGGGCACGTACATGCCGCCGTCTACAACCAATTTAATGGCTGCCACTATGTCTTCTGGCTCCATGTGCTTTTGAATAAAGCCACTGGCGCCGCTACCCAGCGCGCTAAGTATTGCTTGTGGGTCGTCACGGCCAGAGACCATTGCAATGGGTAATGAGGGGTCAGCGGCTTTCAGTTGTTTGAGCACGTCCAGGCCATGGTCGGTACCTAGGTTGTAATCAAGCAACACCAAATCTAAATCTGGCGTTTCATCGCGCAGGCTTATAGCCTCCGCGCCAGTACTGGCATGAAATATTCCGTCAAAATGCAACTTAGACTCCAGCAACATTTCTAGTCCGTGGCGAAACAACCCATGATCATCAACAACTAATACATTCATACACTAACGGCTAAGCCTGCCCGTGATTCACTGCGTGCAAGTTAAGCATGGATGACAAGGTAAGACAGTGCAAGGCGCGCCCAAACACTATGTGGCATTGCAAAAATGTGCGCAGGCTATCATTTGCGTTCTGGCTTAAGGGTGGATGATTGCCACCAAACGCCTACATCAATTTAAAACCCGTAATTAAATCAACCATTTATGGTGCTGCTTTTTGGTCCAATGCATTTACCAAGTGCGTAGTGTCGGATCTTGTTTAACCAGGTTGACGTAAAAATAAACAAATTTACAGTGGGTGAATGAGACACACGGTAATGACGCGCGATAAGTTGCCCTCTTGCACTTCTTAGGTTGTTTGATTGTGTGGTTGGCGTATTAAAAATATTCATGTATAACAGGGTGTTACGGTCGTTTTTCGTTCAGCGCCTCCGTGTCTGGAGGGAATAATCTAACTGGCTGAATAGGCGATTGTAGCCTAAATTTAAAGTACTCGAAGTTACATTCTACTAGGCCCTTGGCTCACAAAATAAGGGGCCATGAGGTGGTTTTGGCCCAAAACTTGGTTAGCGATTGATAATCTTGAACTAATAAAAAGAGGCTGGATGTTCACATCATTGATTTGTTTCATCCGGCGGTGCTGCCTGGGAGTGGCTATTTGGGCTTGTGCGTTTGCCGCACAGGCAGATCAGCTTAACCCTAATCAAGTTGATAAAAAGATTGAAGTAAAGCGCTTAACATTACATGGCTTTTCCTCTATTGAAGGCTATCCGCTGGCGGTTTTAGAGCTGCGTGCTCGGCTCGATGAGGAGCGTTCCCACTATGGCGAAAGGCTTACGGTGGATGAACTGCATCAAATCGCAGATGCCATGACTGTCTATGTGCGTGGTAAAGGGTTTGTGTTTCATACCATTTATGTGCCGCCACAAAAGATTGTGGATGGTGATATTCGTTATGAGCTGCGCGAGGGGCGTTTGGCGGATATCCATGTAATCAATCACTCAAAGGTGCCAAGCCATCGCATTGAGCGCGTGTTCAAACAGCTGCTTGGCAAAATGCTGTACGCGCCCAATGTAGAAGAGCGCGTGCAGGCCTTAAAAGCCCGCACGGGCATCAAAATTTTTGCGTTTTATTCGCGTGGTAAACGCCCCGGTGAGGCGCGTTTGAATATTCGTGCCGATGCGGTGAAGTCAACCCAGTTTGCGCTAAAAGTGGATAACTTTGGGGCAAAAACCAGCGGTGAACACCGTGTAATTGGCACCATGAATATCAAACAGCTTACCAGGCGGTTTGACCATTTATCCGTCGCCCTTTTGTCATCTGCAGACGATACGGCCAACCTCTATGGCAGCCTGCATTATGTGCTGCCAACCTCAAGTTTTGATTACGAGTGGGATATCCACCTCAGTAATAATCAATTTGAAATGGGAGATCGTTTCGCGGATTTAGGCCTAGAAGGGGACTCCACAGTTGCCACCTTGGGCATCTCTAAAATCACAAATCACCAGCTGGGGCAGCGAGAGTTATGGCGTCTTGCTGCCTATCAAAAAAGTAACAACTTAAACACCGAAAGCGCCCTTATAGAGCAACAGGAATCAGAAGGCTTAAGCCTAGAGTGGCGTAAAAATGTTAGTAAGCCTGAACGTGCCTTTGGCTCGTTATGGTCTGTTACAGGGGTGGGTGGCTCGGCCTCAAAAGTACCAGGCTATAGCGAAAGTTTTGCCAAGCTCCAAGCTAGCGTGCAGTTGGCCAAAGGTGTTGGGCAAGGTAAAAGCAAATCGGTCTTTACTGCGCTGCTTAGTGTGCAGTATTCCGATGCCAACTTGCCAGGGTTAGAGGCGTTCTCACTGACTGGCCCCTACGGCGTGCGCGGGTTTGAGCCTGGAGTATTCAGCGCAGACTCCGCCGGGCTTTTAGGGTTGGAGTGGAGCTTGCCAAGTTTATTCAGGTCAGCGCATGGCCACTGGTATTTAGAGCCTTATTTGTTTGCTGATGTTGCCGCCGGTGAAAAAAACGAACAAGTGGCAGAGGCCGCCAACAAATTTACTGAGTTAGATAAAAGCGACGCCTCGTTTTCCGGCGCAGGCATTGGGTTACGTTTTAAAGCAGGCAAGCATTTCAGCGGTCAGTTATATGGCACAACGCGTTTAAGCGGGAATGTAGACGAGTCAACGGTAGAAGGCGATGACATATTTAGGTTCGAATTCAGTTTGCACTAGCAAGCCAAAAAGCTTGGGCCAGCACAAGACATTAGCGGCAGTAGTCGTTGCTGTTAGCATCGGTCAAGCCGTTATGTTTAGCCCGGTGGCAAAAGCCTTGCCTCAAGGCCATCAAGTGGTAGAAGGCAGTGCTACGGTGGATGTGTCTGCGCGCGATATGGTTATTAACCAAAACACAGATCGCGCGGTCATTGATTATCAAAGCTTTAATGTTGCCAGTGATGAACGTGTTCAATTTATTCAGCCAGGCAGCCAGTCCATTGCTTTAAACCGCGTAATTGGGAATAACCTTTCTCAAATAGCGGGGCAGCTAGATGCCAACGGCCGCATATTTTTAATTAACCCCAACGGCGTTTTGTTTGGCGAGGGTGCCCAGGTAAATGTGGGCAGCTTATTGGTTACCACGTTAAATACCTCTGGGTTTACCGGCTCGGGCACTTATTTACTGGAAGGTGGCAGCGGCACCATAGAAAACCACGGTGTGATCAATGCCAACGATGGCGTCTATTTGGTGGCCCCAGAGCTGGTGAATACCGGCACCATTACCGCCAATGAAGCGGCATTAATTAGCGGGCAGTCGGTTTTATTGCAACCCGAAGGCAGTGATATTGCCATCTTACTGGATACGCCAGAGGCCGTTAACTCCCTGCAGCATAGCGGCACTATAGAGGC
>CAYZQH010000269.1:0-4153 GCA_964480055.1 uncultured Cellvibrionaceae bacterium | reverse complement strand
CGATGTGTCTGATGTATTACATACCGCGCGCGAAGCGGGTGAAAACATTCTATTTGAAGGCGCCCAGGGTTCACTATTAGATATTGATCATGGCACTTATCCTTTTGTCACCTCATCAAATACCACTGCCGGTGGAACGGCCACAGGCTCTGGGTTTGGGCCGCTGTATTTAGATTATGTGTTAGGCATTACCAAAGCCTATACAACGCGTGTTGGGTCTGGGCCGTTTCCGACAGAGCTAGATTGTGATGTAGGCCAACACCTGGGCGAGAAGGGACATGAATTTGGTGCAACCACTGGGCGCAAACGCCGTACTGGTTGGTTTGACGCCGTCGCATTGCGCCATGCTGTGCGCATTAATAGCATCAGTGGTATTTGTTTGACTAAGCTAGATGTTTTAGACGGTTTAGAAGAAGTTAAAGTGTGTGTGGGCTATGAAGACGCCGAGGGTAACCCCATGAATGTACCCTGTGATGCAGATGGTTGGGCGGCGGTGAACCCGGTGTATGAAACCTTACCAGGGTGGAGTGAAAGTACTGAGGGCGTGAAATCTTTAGAGCTTTTACCAGAAAACGCCCGCGCGTATATAGATCGTTTACAGGCATTAATGGGGGCGCCCGTTGATATAATTTCTACCGGGCCAGACCGCGTAGAGACCATCGTATTACGCAGCCCCTTCGAATAACCCTGCTTTTTTAGGCATGCAGCGCTAGCGCTGCGTGCCGTCTCTAAACTCTTCTTAGCTTATTCTTTTAGCGCGTTGCATGTGATCTTTAATGCGCAAACCAAGGTTAACGGGTTATGAGGGGGTAATTGTTGATGTTAAATCTTGACGGGGTTGCGCCTGGTAACGCGAGGCACACAATATCCAATAAAAGCGCTTTTGCTAAGGCTCTTGAGATAAATCTTCGAGCCCTATTTGCTCAAAAGGGTTTGAACGGTGGTAGGTTTACTAGTGCGGCTGCACGTATTTATTGAGCAGGCTGCGCCAATGAACTCGCGCTTCACAATGACGCTTTTTGGCATCGTGCCACATATCTTCCGATAATTGCCGCGTTTCACTTGTTACTTCATTGTTTGACGTATCTTCCGAATCGGTTTTTTCAGGTAATTCGAACGTATCGCCATTGGCCGATTCCAACAAATGGCTGGGTGTTCCATTAACCATATAACCTTGTACTGGTTCTACAGAAAAAAACATGGGGGGCCTCTATTTCACTCGGGTAATGTTTTTGGGTAGTTTCACCAGATATAATGCAAAGGCGTTGCCAATGTGAGTTGGAGTGTAAAATTCCCCGAGATCATTGATATTTGCAATGGACATAGAGTTTGATAGAGCAAAAAGCTGTTAAAACCGCAGCTCCTTAAGCCACAGTTTACGTTTAGTATCTTTTGTAGGTTTTGTGCTTTGCAAAAATTGACAGTTGTTAGCAGTTTACTGACGAAAAGCGTCACAAGGCCAGCGGGCCCAGGCCCAAAATGTCGCTTTAGAGTTTGTGGATAAGGTTTGTGGCATGCTCAATCTTAGCCTGGTGTTTAATTGTTAGCGCAGCGGTGGTAGTAACATTGGAGAGCTTATGGACCCAATAACTCAAGGTGTGGTGGGTGCTGCTGCGAGCCAAGTGTTGGCCAAGCGTGCCCATTTAGCGGCTTCGGCTGTTGTGGGCGCGCTTGCCGGCATGGCGGCAGATTTAGACATATTTATTCGCTCCAGCACAGATCCGCTGCTGGGTTTACAGTTTCATAGGCACTTTACGCACTCTTTATTCTTTATCCCCTCCGGTGGCTTATTGTGTGCGGTGTTCTTTTGGGTGGTATTTGCCAAACGTAGAGGTTATGGCTTTAAACCTATTTGGCTATGGAGTACGGCTGGCTACGCCACCCACGGCTTACTTGACGGCTGCACCAGCTACGGTACGCAGTTACTGTGGCCGTTGACCAATGCTCGATTCAGTATTGATATTGTCTCGGTCATAGACCCACTATTTACAATACCAGCGTTAATATTCGTGGCTCTTGCTGTGTGGCTGTGCTCGCACAGATGGGTGTGGGCTGCTGTGGTTTGGGGAGCCGTGTATTTAAGCACGGGGGCAGTGCAGCACCATCGCGCTATGGCTATTGGTTATGAGGTTGCAAAAAGCCACGGCCATCTGCCGGTGCGCTTGGAAGCTAAGCCGAGCTTTGCCAATGTGATTGTGTGGAAGGTGGTGTACGAGGCGCAAGGGCAATTCTATGTATTGGCTGTACGCCCAGGTTGGAGCGCCTCTAAAGTTTGGCCGGGCGACCAGGTGGCTAAACTGGATGTGCAGCGCGACTTCCCTTGGTTAGACCCAAACTCTCAACAAGCTAAAGATATTGAGCGTTTTACCTGGTTCTCTAGCGGGTTTGTGGCACTTGATGACGAGCATCCCAATCGCATAGTAGACATGCGCTATTCGTTGTTACCCAATCAAATAAAAGCTTTATGGTGGATAGAGTTAGACCCCGGTGCAAATCCAGACAAACATGTAAAATTTGAGTCTAGCCACGATGGCAGTGGCCGTAAAGGCGTGGAGACACTGTGGCGGATGATGACTCGTTAGTGACCGCTGTGTGCTTGTTGCATCGGTTTTTTGAGGCAGGTTGGGTAATATATTGAAGCGCCCAGCAGTAGCGTATTTCTATAGGCGACTTCCTGCGCGGTATGTTGGTGGTTGTAATTAATCGACTGGCTAGCTTCACAAAAAGTGCATCAAAACTAACTTGCAAATGCCAGCCGACTGTAAACCCTATACGCTAAAAAAACTTACTTAATGCGCTAGCGGCCAGTTTAGAGCCAATATCCGCAACTAGGCTACCGCCCTCACTGGACTGGTCAATCAAATCTGGGATCATTTGCGATAGGCCACTGACGGCTTCGCCTTTGTCTAAACCTATTTGATCGGAGAATTGAGCAACTTTGTTGTCGCCAAAAATATCCAGAACATCTGAGGCAGAAAAAGAGTTGTTCGCCCCGTCACCCAGCCAAGATTGCGCAAGTGAAGCAATACCGCCGCCTTTTTGTGTGAACATAGATACCAATGAACCAATATCTAGGTTGCCACCTTGAGTAGGTAATAACTGACTTAAGGCGCCAGCAACAGATCCCACATTTAGGTTTTTAGAACCATTATTCTGCGCAAATATTTTTGCGGCAATTTCTAGTAAATTCACGTTGTTCTCCTTTAAATTTGGTTAAATTGCTCATCGAATAGCTTTTCAGCTGCATCTGTAAAATTGAAGTTATTTCGAATGTAAGACAAGGTGTTTTTTTCAATATCCGTTACGCCTGGGCCATCTTTTGCACTAGCAAATAATTCGAGCGCTTCCTCTTTACTGATTCGGCTCTCTCCGCGGCCAGTTGTGTGTTTGACGGCTAAATCTAGCAGCTCTTTTTCGTACTGTACGCCATCAATTTGTTTGTAAGCCATGAAATACTCCTATTTTTTTGAGTTTTCTATACAGCCAAAGCTGTGGCAATTAACTTACTTGAGTTGGAAGCGTTAGTCTTGGCTAGCCGCGAGGTTTTACAAAAATTTTACATTGGGCAAAAATTTTATGTATGCATATTGAGCGATGATATTTTGACCAAAGCGATGCTGTTTACTGATTAAGCTTTTTTAACAAACTCCGATTTCAGCTTCATGGCACCAAAGCCGTCAATTTTGCAATCAATGTTATGGTCGCCGTCCACTAAGCGAATGTTCTTAACTTTGGTACCCACCTTCAGCGGGGTTGAGGCACCCTTGACCTTCAAGTCTTTAATGACGGTCACCGTATCCCCATCCTTTAGTGGTGTGCCATTAGCGTCTTTAATCATGGGCAGGTCTGAAGGCTCCGGTGCATTTGGGTCCCATTCGTGGGCACATTCTGGGCAAACTAGAAAGTTTCCATCCGGGTACGCGAATTCACTTTGACATTTAGGGCAGGGTGGTTGGCTCATTATTTTTGGCTCAAGTAGTTCGTTTAGGGTAAAGGCCAGCAATTTTACGTGAACAACGCCTAATAGGTGAAAAATTTTATTCTTGAGGGAGCTGATTTTATTCTCAGCTTTGGGGGTGATATTTGCCCCAAGTTATAGTTTACAAAACCAGAGTGTTAATTTTTATATTAAAAATCAACAAGTTAAAGCAGC
>CAYZQH010000268.1:0-4167 GCA_964480055.1 uncultured Cellvibrionaceae bacterium | reverse complement strand
GCAGGCAACAAATTGTGGAAAGCCATTACCTTAAAACCCTTTAGGTTTGACCGCACCTGGGAGAGCAAAGACCGCTTTGCAATGGATTGGTATTACCCTATATTGGCTGGCGTTTATAACCCCAATGAAATGACCCTGCGCCTATCGAAGCATTGGGACACGTTTGTCCATCAAGACTTAGGGTGTCACTGTGTAAGTGACGAGCCTTGGATAACCGTAGCTGAAAGCGCCGAACTTGTCATTGCCCTAGAGGCCGCAGGTCAACATGGCAAGGCCCTAGAAATTTTTGAAAATGTACAAAAATGGCGCACCAAAGACGGCAACTATTGGACGGGCTATGTGTATCGCGACGACACTTTGTGGCCGAATGAACAAACCTCATGGACCGCCGGCGCAGTTTTACTGGCTCACGACGCTCTGACCAGGCATACTGCGGCCCACAGTGTGTTTTTAACTCCGAGCGCGTTCCAAACAACATAACGGTCAAAATTAAACCTAAGGTTTTACATTTTATCCGAAGCTTTTACATTCACCCCATAGTCTTTTGACACAAGAGTGGAGATAATACCCGTGTTTGAAATGCACGCAGGTTAACGCGCGCCATTTTTCCAAACACGCATTAATTAACACCATAAACAGTTGTTGAGAGCCCCTCTAGTTTAGAAGTTTGAATCCGGGCTCCATTAGCATTTAGTAAATTAAGTTGCGGTTTACCAAACCCAAGGAGAAACCATGAAATTGTCACTAAAAAAAGCAGTCACTCGCACAGCAGGCGCCACTTTACTCGCTGCACTGGCCTCAAATACTTTGGCTGGCGTAACAGTGAGCCCGATGGTAGGGCAAATTTTATTCGACAATGATCTGCGCGTGGAAAACACCCAGTTTGCCTCTCTAGGGTTGGGCTATGACTTTGATTCCCCGTGGGGCGTGGAATTGACCTATTTAGGGGCCGAGCCAGATTTTGAACAAATTAACGCAGACATGGATTACTACCATTTGCGCTTAGATGCACTGTACCATTTTAATCGTGATGAAGACGTTCAACCCTATTTGGTTTTTGGCGCGGGCGAACAAACTTATGATGTTGGCGCTAACGAACCCACCAGTACTTTGCTTAATGCAGGTATGGGTTTAAAAGCCAAAATCAAAGGCGGCTTAAACCTACGCACCGATTTACGCTTACTCAATGACCCTGACGAAGAATTAACCGGTTACGCCGTCGGTTTGGGCTTGCTATACGAATTTGGAGCTGGCTCTTCCCCTGCCCCCATGGCCGCTGCCCCCGAAAAGCCTTCAGACTCTGACTACGACGGCGTAGCAGACTCCGATGACCGATGCCCAGGCACTCCAACTGGTGCTACGGTGGATGCCTATGGTTGCGTACTCAATACCGATGAAGATGGTGATGGCATTGCCAATGACATGGACAAATGCCCTGATACTAAAACGGGAGCAAAAGTAGATGCCACCGGCTGCTACATCATAATCACAGAAACCAAAACTGTGAACATGGAAGTGCCGTTTGCCTCAAACTCTAGCGATGTGCCGGTATCTAGCTACAGCCAAATAGAAGCGGTTGCTCAGTTTATGACCCAATTCCCTTTGACCAAAGTATTCATTGAAGGCCACACAGACGACAGCGGCAGCGCAGCTTACAATAAAAAATTATCTCAAAAACGTTCTGAAGCTGTGGCACAAGTCTTGATTAATCAATTTGGTATTGAAGCCAGTCGTGTTGGCGCTATAGGGTACGGTGAAGAACAACCCATAGTGGCTAATGACACACCTGCAAACCGTGCCAAAAACCGACGTGTTACCGCCAAGGTCAGTGCACAAGTGGATTCTATTCAGCAGTAACTATTTATTACTTGTACATTATTAAATTTTAGGGGTACCAATAATGGAAGAGAACATTCAAAAGCTCATTGACCAAGCGCCAGAGCTAATTGCCACCTACGGCCTTAAAATATTATTGGCATTTGTTGTATTTTGGGTGGGCAAGTTAATTGCCAAATCCATTGCCAATTTAATTAGTAAGGCCATGAACGCCAAGGGTGTTGACCCAACGGTGTCCAACTTTGTTAAGAGCATCTGTTACTACGCCATGTTTACGATGGTGATCATTGCTGCTCTAGGCCAGTTAGGTGTGCAAACGGCGTCTTTTGTGGCCATTATTGGTGCAGCAGGCTTAGCTGTGGGCTTTGCTTTGCAAGGCTCTTTGGCAAACTTTGCTGCCGGTGTACTGCTTATTATATTCCGCCCCTTTAAAGCCGGGGATTTTGTGGAAGCCGCTGGCTCGGCGGGTGTAGTGAAGGCCATCTCTATCTTCACAACCACCTTAACCAGCGGCGATAACAAGACTATTATCATTGCCAATGGGTCCGTATTGAGTAGCAACATCACCAATTATTCAACGCAACCACAGCGCCGCATTGATTTGATTATAGGGGTTGGCTACAACGCAAACCTAGACCAAGTAAAGCAAGAGCTGCTCAGTGTAGTGCAAGCGGATGAGCGCGTACTCAAGGATAGAGATGTGACCATTGGTGTTGCCGAATTGGCCGACTCATCGGTAAACTTTGTATGCCGCCCGTGGGTTAATACCTCAGATTATTGGCCAACACACTTTGCACTGTTAGAAAACATTAAGAAGCGCTTTGATGAAGTGGGCATTGAAATCCCCTTCCCACAAATGGATGTGCATTTGGACAAAGCAGAGAGCTAGATCTTAACGATGTAACGAAAGACATAAAAAAGCCGGCAATTGCCGGCTTTTTTATGGGTAACACAGTCTATTTTTTACTTTCAATACCTTGCGTTTAGCCTACAGCGCTGCTTACTTCCCCATCATGCCTTTAATCGCCGCCGGTAAGTCTGCAGGTAACACCATGGTTTTACTGTTCTCAGAGGTAGAGAGCTCTTGAATAGCATGAATGTATTTCTCACCCAATAAATAAACTACGGGCATTTGGTTTTCACCAATGGCTTCAGTCACCATAGTAATCGCCTCTTTACTGGCACTGGCCAATACCACTTGCGCTTTGCCGTCTCTTTTAGACGCTTCTAGCCTGCCTTCGGCTTCAAGAATTTGCGCTTCTTTTTCGCCCGAGGCGCGCGTAACCGTTGCACGACGCTCCCGTTCTGCTGCGGCTTGTTCTTCCATGGCCGTTTGCATGGTACCAGAGGGGTTAATATCCTGAATTTCTACAGTTTTTAAGGTGATGCCCCAATCTGCAATATCATCAGAAATACAATCTTTTAATTTGGCCTTAATAATGTCACGCGAGGACAGTGCATCATCTAAATCCATTTCTCCCACAATGGAGCGCAACGTAGTTTGCACTAGAGTTTGGATGGCAATACGATAATTTTCTACGCCGTATACAGCCTTCTCTGGCGATAAAATATTAATGTAGGCCACAGCATTTGCCACAATTACCGCGTTATCCTTGGTGATGACTTCTTGTGAGGGGATATCTAACACAATATCTTTGGTTGTGACCTTATATGACACCTTATCAATAAAAGGGATAACAAAATTTAGCCCGGGCTTTAAGGTGGCTTGGTACTTACCCAAGCGCTGAACTACCCACTTGTAACCTTGCGGCACTAGGCGCACGCCTTTGGTGGTAGTAATTATGATCATGGCCAATACGGCCGCTGCTATATAAAAACCTGCATCCATTATTCACTCCTCACTGTGTTTAAATTTTAATGTTTAACAACCACTAATGTATTCCCTGATACCTCCTTTACACGCACCCGATCACCGGCCGCAATAAGGTCTTCACAAATAAACGCCCACTCATCATTGCCTAAAATAGGTGCGGGGAATCGCAAGGTACCGCGCTGGTCCCCCACAGGTAACTTAAGCACCTGCCCCACTTCACCAACAATAGACTCTCGAGAAAGGCCCGCCTTGGTTTTATCTATCGAAAGTGGCTTAAGGTATTTAAACCAGGCCCAAGCCATAACGCCAGAAAGCCCCCCCCAAAGTAACAGCTGAACCGCCAAAGGTATTTGTGGTAGAGCTAAAACAACCACACCCACCACTACGGCTGCCGCACCAAACCACAACGCGGTAAAAGACAACAGGAAGATCTCCGCCAGCATTAAGGTAATGCCAAACACGATCCAGTGCCAATACAAAACTGTAAAATCCATGAG
>CAYZQH010000267.1:0-4245 GCA_964480055.1 uncultured Cellvibrionaceae bacterium | reverse complement strand
CCTCATTAATTGGGCAACCCGATTTTGACCCTGCGCATCACAATGGCAATTCACTTGGCCGAAATATATCACCGGCGTTACAAACCACCTTTCTGCCGCACAGAAAGGACACCTCAGTAGACCTAGCCAATAAAGATGTGTGTAACTGTAAGCCCAAAGCATTCACTATTGGGCCTTTACCTATTCTTAAAAAATTAGACTTAATGGAGAAAGTGAATTTAATCGAGGAAAAAATCCCAGACCTACGCTCACCCCAAATACTCAGTTTGAATAGGCAGTCACTCACACCACTGGCAAAAAATTCACTGGCGCTGGACTCCAGTGAGCTAGAGCGAGTGCGCACGGTAGAAGCGTTACAAATTGATGCACTGAAGCAGGCAGGTATTGAAGCGGCGCAACAAAAGCTAGAGCCCAGCCCAGTTGTGTTAAGCACAAAAAAGATTATCTACCACCCAAGCGCAGGAGCTTAAGCAAGAAACCTTTAATAAGCTAATAGAAAGTGAGCCACCAAGAGTCACATTTGAAGGCTCTACGCGCACGCACTAAGCTCTAACCGTACCGAGCGCCTCTCCTTACGCAGAGGTTTCGCACCGCCGAGGTGCTCTGGTACTTCTACTTCAGCGTTAACGGCATTGACTATCTGGCACGTCAACGGGTGAATAGTGAACTAAAACACAGCCCGCATCAGCAAAGCTGTTCAGCGGCCTTTATTGTTCAGTCTAAGGCTTATAGCAAGCAAGAGTTCACGGTTAAACCACCAATACCATCGGCATACAACTAATAGCTATGTATGCGTTTTACTGGACTTGATTAAAAAATAACCAGTACAACCTTAATACTCTTTTTAGTACTTTAGAACGAATTAACAAATCCCCACAAAGAAATGTGACACAGTTTGTACACAGATTTCCCTTCTCATATAGCCTTTTATACTGCACCAGGACCCCTATTTATTCCAAAAAAAATGAAGGTACATCATGACAACCATTACTCGTTTCATGCTCGGCACTGCCATTGCCGTGTTAAGTGCATGCGGTGGGCAAGCGCCATACCCCCAAAACGCTGCCAGCAGCAGCTCTTCCTCTAGTTCGTCTTCTAGCTCATCGTCTAGTTCTTCTAGCAGTAGCTCGTCGTCTAGCTCCTCTAGCAGTAGCTCATCGTCCAGCTCCTCTTCTAGCGGTTCAGCTATAAGCGCTTTCACTATACAAGAGAACGATAAAAGCCTATGCCGCACCGACGGCGTTACAGAATCAGACCATTCTGGCTATACCGGCGGAGGTTACAGCAATAGCGAAAACGCTGAGGGTAAAGGCTTAACCTACCAAGTGAACGCGCAAAAAGCCGGTTACTTCGACATAGAAATTCGCTTTGCTAACGGCGGCACCAGTAATCGAGGCGCCGAAGTCAGCTTGATCAACGGCCCAAGTAAAACGGTCAACTTACAGTCAACCGGTGAATGGACCTCTTGGCAAACCGCTGTGGTCAATATGTATTTTCAGCAAGGCACCAACACCTTTACTTTATTCTCCACGGGCTCCGATGGGCTCGCTAACATTGACTATATAAAAATCACCGGTGGGCCCGTTTCCAACGGCTCATGTAACAATTTACCCAAACCACCAAAAGAGCCAGAGGTAGAGCCACCTACAAGCAGCGGCAGTTCGTCAGAGTGCAAAGCTGGCGCTACAATCAAAAACAAAGTTGTAGACTGCGGTGGTGCGCGTATTGGTACCAATTGCCCCGGCGATGGAGAAGGGCAACCTCCAGTCATCACACTCAACAACGCCACAATCAAAAACCTGGTCATTAAAGGTAATGGTGGTGGCGATGGCGTCCACTGTGTTGGCGGCGACTGCGTGTTACAAAACGTGGTTTGGGAAGATATCTGCGAAGATGCGGCTACGTTAAAAAGCTCAGGTAAATCTATGACTATCATCGGCGGTTCGGCCTACAACAGCACTTCAGGCCCAGGCGGAAAGCCAGATAAAGTGTTCCAGCACAACAACAGGAACAGCAAAATCATCGTAAAAGGTGGTTTTACCCTAAAAGGCACACATGGTAAGTTATGGCGCTCGTGCGGAAACTGCACCAACAATGGCGGCCCTCGCCATTTGGTATTAGATAATGTGAAGGTAGATGCCAAAATAGGCAGCATTGCTGGAGCAAATGGAAACTACGGAGACACCGTTACCATTTCCAAGTTAAAAATAAAAAACTATAAGTCTGGCAAACCCAAAGTCTGTGAAGAGTACAAGGGCGTACAAAAGGGTAAAGGCGAATCTAAAAAAATTGGCGAAAAATGGAATACCAAGGTTTGCAAAGTCAAAAAGTCCGACGTTTCTAAGCTATAACACACCAACACACTCCTCACTGTATTACAGTGAGGCCAAACCCGCTTAGGTTCTCCTAAGCGGGTTTTTTGTGTGCTAGACAAAGCCCTTTATGTAGAATGCTAGGCTTAAACGTGCCAGCCCCAATGATGACCACGGAAGCTTTTATTTGGCTCTAAGGTTTTACTAAAGACCGGCGTGCCATCAATGTCTTTTAAACTCACGGTCATTGCTTCAGTGTATTTATCGATGTGAACGTCACCATAAAATTGCAACCCGGCAAAGGGCGACATATTGGGTGCCTCTGGCGCTTTTTGAAACACCACTTCAGGGCCGAAGGTGTTGTCTATGGCATTGGGGCCAAAACTGCCAGCATTAAGTGGCCCTGCTACAAACTCCCAAAAAGGCTCAAACTCTTGAAACACAGCATTTTCGGGGCTGTAATGGTGCGCGGCGCAGTAATGCACATCTGCCGTTAACCACACTACATTCTCAATTTTATTGCGCTTAATAAACCGTAACAACCGTGCCATTTCAAGCTCACGCCCTTTAGGCGCGCCGTCACCGTTAGCCATATTTTCATACTTTTCGGCACCATCGCGCACAATCAACCCTATGGGCATATCTGAGGCTATGACCTTCCAGGTGGATTTAGAATATTTTAAGCTGTGCATCAACCAATGTAATTGCTCTTCCCCAAAAAATTGCGATTCATCATTCATTTGCGCTTGGTCATTGGCGGTATTAGGGCCACGGTAACTGCGCATATCAATAACAAATAACTCCATAAGCTTGCCGTAGGGCACTTTACGATAAACTCGCTCAGACTCCTTAGCAGAATAGGGCCGCATTGGTGCGTACTCTAAAAAGGCTTTGGCGCCACGAGCCGTTAACAAAGGAACATTTTTTTCTGTGTAGCGATCATCATCAATCAAGTCTTTTGAATCAGACCAATTGTTTACCACTTCGTGATCATCCCACTGCCATATTTGTGGCACCTGTGCATTAAAGGCCCGCACGTTGTGGTCCAACATATTATATTTGTAACGACCGCGAAACTCAGCCATGGTTTCTGCTACTTTATGAACATCTTCTGTGACTATGTTGGTCCAGAGGGCGCCGTTTTCTGCAACGACGGATTCTTGTATTGGGCCATCTGCGTATATATTGTCGCCACAATGAATGAAAAAATCCGGTTGTTCTTGGCGCATGGTTTCATATATTTTCATGCCGCCAAAATCTGGGTTAATGCCCCAGCCTTGCCCAGCAGTATCGCCCGACCATAAAAAATGTAAATCACGGGCGGCATATTTAGAGGCCGTGACAAAATGCCCTTCTACTGCCTCACTTACCACGCGGTCATTGGTTAAATCTTGAAAAGAAACACGCACAAAAACATCGCAATTAGAGCGTAAGCGGGTTAAATCCAAGCGCGCCGTATAATCGCTATTTGCCAGGGCATAAGGGCCACGCATTTTTACGGAATTAGAAAAGTCTTGGTGGTAACTGTATTCAACCAGCATACGTGCCGGGCGATCTGCGCGACTCCACACCATACCGCGATGGGTAGTAACATCCCCAAATTGAATACCCTGCTCTAACTTAGGGCGCTGGGCATCCAAAGTAATTACACCGGGGGGCATAGTCCACCCCACATTGGGCACAACACTGGCAGCACTGATGCCACCAATGAGCAAACCACTGTCTTTCAGGAACTTTCTTCGACTCTGCAGGCTATCAGACATTGGACGATTCCTCTCAAGTTTTAGTTTTTACGGGCTTAGATACGCCGAACGACGCATTTCTCCACGCTAAAACTTTGTGATGACAGCCAAGCAAACTATTTTTGTCAAATAGATTAAATATTTTTGACGCTTTTATGATGACTTGCTTCTATGAGCCTGGTCAGATCAAA
>CAYZQH010000266.1:0-4252 GCA_964480055.1 uncultured Cellvibrionaceae bacterium | reverse complement strand
AGGCATCGTTACTAATGGTCAGTAGCACTTTGGCTGTGAGTGCGCGCTTGGCCACTAAGTCTGGGTAGACCACTTCGTAACAAATTGAGGGTGCTATCTCGCCTTGCGGTGTTTGTAATCCGTTGGTGTAGGCAGGGCCGGGGTGAATGATTGAGGTGGGTAAATTAAAAAACTCAATGGTGCCACGTAAGTATTCTTCCAGAGGTACGTATTCACCAAAGGGAACCAACCGGGTTTTGTAAGTGATACCGTCGGCTAGCCCTAGGCCAATGATGGAGTTATAAAATTTATAGCCATTGGGTTGGTCGTACAGTATGCCGGTAATAAAAGCGGTATTTGTGGCATTGGATTTTTTTTCAATTTGTTTAACGTAAGGCAATGCTTGATGGTACAAAAGTGGAATGGCCGCTTCGGGCCAAATGACCCAGTCGTATTGCCATAGGTTTTTACTCAGGCCGTGAAATATCCTCATGGTTTCGGGTAAAAACTCTGGGTCCCACTTTTTCTCTTGTGGAATATTGCCTTGGGCCATGCCAAGGGTAATGGGGGTTTTTTCTAGTTGTGTCCACTGTACGTTTTTGATTAAAGCGCCGGTCACCCAAAGCGCAAAGACACTGCCAGCAAACCCATAAAATACACGCCTATTTAAAGACCGATAATAAAAAATACAATATGCCATTAACCCTGAGGTGAGTACTGCCACGGCGCTAACCCCGAAAATACCAATGACCGGAGCCCAGCCGGCCAAGGGGGTATGAATATGCGCGTAGCCCACGTACAACCAAGGGAACCCAGTTAAAAACCAACTGCGCATCCATTCGCCTAAAACCCAAATGGCTGTAAACCCAAATAGTAACCCTAACCGCGAGCGGTTGAGCCAGCGTCCAAAGGCATAAAAGGGTAAAGCAAAGGCCAAAGATAGGCCGCAAACAAAAGCGCAAGTAAGTATTAAAGATAGGGCGACAGAGGTAGAGCCAAATTGGTTAATGCTGATATACACCCAGCTAGCGCCAACACCGTAAAGCCCTAAACCAAAGGCAAAGGCTATCCAATACGTGTGTGTTGTAGAGCGTAACTGCAGAAGTATGGCCAGGGCTGACGCGCCTATTATGCCCAGTGGCCAATAGCCATAGGGTGCCAAACTTAGGGGGATCAGTGCGCCAGATACTGCAGCTAACAGTATTGTTAGCCAAAAGGAAGCAATGATGGGTGTTGTCATGATTTATTCAGGTAGGGTTAGTCGGATCAAGTGGACTTGGCGGCTGTCTGAATATAATACTCTGAAAGTATACCCTTGTATTTCAGCCACTTCATTGCGTACTGGCATATGACCAAACGCTTGCATCAAAATTCCGCCAATGGTGTCAAACTCTACATCGCTTAAGTTGGATTTAAAGTGGGCGTTAAAATCTTCAATGGGGGTTAACGCTTTTAATACAAAATCTTTTTCAGATACCTGGCGGATAAACTCGTCGTCATCATCGTCGGTCTCATCTTCAATGTCGCCAACAATTTCTTCTAAGATGTCTTCAATGGTGACCAGGCCAGATATTCCGCCATATTCATCAATAACCAAGGCCATGTGGTAGCGTTTTTCGCGAAATTCTTTCAGTAACACATTTAGGCGTTTGCTTTCTGGGATGATATTTGCCGGGCGCAGGCGTTGCTCTAGGCTTAATACACTGTCAGTTTCTAATAATAATGGGAGTAAATCTTTGGCCAGCAAAATGCCTTTAACTTCATCTGCAGATTCACCAATAACCGGGAAGCGGGAGTGGCCCGATTCAATCACCTTGGGTAAAAATTCAGAGGGGCTTTCTTCGGCTTTAATCACCACCATTTGACTGCGTGGCACCATAATTTCACGCACTTGTAGGTTGGATACGCTCAGTGCGCCTTCAAAAATTTCTACGGCTTCTTGGCCCACAACTTTGTTTTTGGCCGCTTCTTTAATAACCGCTAATAATTCTTCGCGTGATTTGGGCTCTGAGCCAGAAAAGCTGTGCAGCAATCGCTCTAGCCATGAGCGGTCGTTGGTTGTGGGTTGGCTACTCGGGGGTTCGTCCGACATGAGGTATCTTATTAGCCTTCTTCTTGTGTGTTGGTGTAAGGCGGGGCATAGCCCAGCCCGGTAATAATATCGGTTTCTAACGCTTCCATAGCGGTGGCGTCTTTGTGGTCAATGTGATCATAGCCCAGTAAATGTAGCGTACCGTGAATGACCATGTGCGCCCAGTGCGCCTCCAGGGTTTTGCCTTGCTCGCGGGCTTCTTGCTCTACCACGGGGGCACAAATAACCAGGTCGCCCAGCAGGGTTGTTTCTAGCTCTTTGGTTAAGTCACTGGGAAGGTCGGTGGGCAAATCACTGGGGAACGACAGCACGTTGGTGGGCTTGTCTTTTTCACGGTAAGTTATGTTCAAATGTTGGCTTTCATCAAACCCGACTATGCGCACTGTAAGCTCGGTGTTGAGCTGGGTTACCGGCAGTGCGGCGCCCACCCATTGAGTGAACGCCTCCTCAGAAGGGATGCAATCATCGGTGGTGGCTATTTGCAGGTCCACATGGGGCCTGGCGGGTGCGTTCATGGCTTAGGCGGTACCTTGCTCTGGGTCAGCGGCGTCATAGGCCTCAACAATGCGTTGTACCAAAGGGTGGCGTACAACATCACGGGCGGTAAAACGAGTAAAGCTGATTCCGCCGACGTTTTCCAGCACGCCGGCCGCGTGGGCCAAGCCCGAGGCGTTACCGCGGGGCAAATCTATTTGGGTTGGGTCGCCGGTGATGACTGCCGTGGTGCCAAAGCCAATACGGGTCAAAAACATTTTCATTTGTTCGCGCGTGGTGTTTTGGCTTTCATCTAAAATCACAAAGGCGTTATTGAGCGTGCGCCCACGCATATAGGCCAAGGGGGCGACTTCAATAATATTGCGTTCAATTAAACGCGTTACCGTGTCGAAGCCCAGCATCTCAAAGAGTGCGTCATATAAGGGGCGCAAGTAGGGGTCTACTTTTTGAGAGAGGTCTCCCGGTAAAAAGCCCAGCTTCTCGCCTGCCTCAACGGCCGGGCGCACCAATAATATGCGTTCAACTTCATCTTTGAGTAAATACTCTACCGCGCAAGCCACGGCAAGATAGGTTTTGCCTGTGCCAGCAGGGCCAATGCCAAAGTTAATGTCATTGTGGCGCACGGAGTTGACGTATTTTTGTTGGTTGCGCCCACGCGGCTTGATACTGCCTTTTTTAGTGTGGATCACTCCGCTGGTATTGGCTGGCTCGGCGGTGGTGACCTCTTCTGCTACGTCGCCCGCGCCGGCTTCTTGCAGTGCAAGGTGCACGTCGTCTGGGCTAAGGTCTGTTTGGTTTTCGGTTTCAGCGTAGAGCTGATTGAGCACCTTGGTGGCAATGGTTGTGGCTGAGGCATTGCCATGTAAGGTGTATTGGTTACCGCGGCTGTGTATTTCTATGCCCAGGCGCTGCTCCATTTGCTTTAGGTGTCCATCAAATTGGCCGTTTAGGCTTAGGATGCGGCGGCTGTCATTTGGAGTAAGCTCCACGAGTATGGGCTTGGGGGTAGGTTGGCCGGTTTCGGGTTGTGTTTCCAAGTTTTATGGGTCCAGTTTTTGTTGTTCTCATCAGCGTACCGTAATTTGGTGTGAAGGCAAATGAGTTTTTGATTAAGGTTTAGCGACAACCATCAAAGGCGCTGGTATTCCAAGTGCTTTGGGGTTTGTGGGCTCCGTTTCACTTACAATTAACAACGTGAGCCCAAGTTGCGTGTTTGGCCGCGGTTTTGCGCTAGGCCAGTATGCCACGCAAGGAGTTGGGCAGTGCCTCGGTGATGGCAACGTCTGCAAACGTGCCAATTAAGTTGGCATCGTCGCAGCGGAAGTTTACCACTCGGTTATTTTCTGTTCTGCCGCTCAGTTGGCCCGGGTCTTTTTTGGATACACCGGTAATCAGTACACGTTCGATGTTGCCCACCATCTTGCGGCTAATGTCCATGGCGTGTTGAACGATGCGTTGCTGCAAAATACTCAAACGCTCTTTTTTTAATGCCATGGGGGTGTCATCGGTTAAGTCTGCTGCAGGCGTCCCAGGGCGCGGGCTGTAGATAAAGCTAAACGAATGATCAAAGCCAATATCTTGAATCAGCGCCATGGTGGCTTCAAAGTCCTTCTCGGTTTCCCCAGGGAAGCCCACAATAAAATCTGAAGAAAAACTGATATTGGGGCGCAGCTTGCGAATACGGCG
>CAYZQH010000265.1:0-4281 GCA_964480055.1 uncultured Cellvibrionaceae bacterium | reverse complement strand
CCACATCTCATACTGCTGCCCTTCGTACTCCACCACAATCGTTTGGCTAACCACAAATTCCATGGGTAAATACTTGGTGACGGTGCGCTCGTATATAGGGGGCATGGAGAAGTGGCCGTTTTCATCGGTGGTGGTCTCGTCTGATTTGGGTTTTTCTTTTTTTGCCGTACGAATAAGGCGGGCATTTTTAACAGGCTTGCCATTTAATGTAATAGTGCCAGATATACCAGAAAATAAGCATACCTTGCCAGCGTCCGTGATGCTCATAGCGCAAGCTCCTAGAGAAATTAGTGCAAGGGTGAAAAGAGCGAATGTTTTAGTCAACATCAGTGGGCCTCTGCAGCCTCGTAAAGTTTGAGAGGCGAGTATACGGTGGTGCCTGCGGTGCTCACAACATCCCATCGGCTCTAATATTTGTGCGATATGGCTGACAATCCATACAGCTCAATTGAGGTTACATTTTGTCCATAACCTCTATGCCCAATAGGTTTAAACCATAGGCCAAAGTTTCACCCACTTTGGCAGATAGGGCCAAACGGCTATTTTTTTGTGGCTGGGATGTGTCAGATTTTAAAATGGGGCAGGCGGACCAAAAGGTAGAGTATAAGCTTGCCAAGTCGTATAGGTAAGTACACAGTAAGTGCGGGTAGGCCTCTTGTGCCGCTTGCTCTATGGTCTCGCTAAATTGTAATAGTTTTAGTGCCAATGCTCTTTCTTCTGGGGCATCTAACACAATATTAAAGTTGGCTTCATTGGGGCTGAGGCCTGCTTTTCTAAACAGGCTTTGTACACGTGTGTAAGCGTATTGTAAGTAGGGCCCGGTATTGCCCTCAAAACTCAACATTAAATCCCAATTAAATACGTAGTCATTTGTGCGGGTTTTACATAAGTCTGCATATTTAACCGCGCCAATACCCACCTTGCGGGCGATAGTTTGTGCATCACCTTGGGCAAGGTCAGGGTTTTTATCTTGCACCGCGCGCAACGCACGCTCTACCGCTTCTTGCAGTAATTCCGCCAGCTTAACGGTGCCGCCACTGCGGGTTTTAAACGGTTTGCCGTCTTCACCCATCATGGTGCCAAAGGCGTGGTGCTCTAGGGATGTTTGCGGTGGTACAAACTCTGCTTTTTTGGCTAAGGTGTATACCTGTTGCATATGTAAAGATTGACGCGCGTCTGAAAACACCATAATGCGCTCGGCATTTAAAGTGCCCGCTCTAAAGCGCAGGGCGGCAAGGTCAGAGGTGGAATACAAAAAGCCACCGTCCTTCTTTTGCACAATCACTGGGGAGGGGTTGCCCTTTTTGTCTGCCAGCTCCTGCAAAAACACCACTTGTGCGCCTTGGTCTTCCACTGCTAAGCCTAGAGCTTTTAAGCTATTGACCGTTGGTGCTAGATCGTCGTTATAAAAACTCTCTCCGCGCACGTCGCCTTCGGTTAGCGAGACATTCAGTAATTCATAAATTTCTTCGCTGTGCTTTAACGATACAGCGCGAAATTTCTCCCAAAGTTTAAGCACTTCAGGGGCACCTGATTGCAGTTTGACTACGTAATCGCGGGCGGTATTGGCAAAGGCTTCGTCGGCGTCAAAGTGCTTTTTGGCTTGCTGATAAAACACTTCTAAGTCTTTTAGGGCAAATTCTGCGGCTTCTCCGCTTTTTAGTTGTGATTCTAGCTCAGCTATGAGCATGCCAAACTGCGTGCCCCAGTCGCCCACATGGTTTTGACGTATCACAGTGTGCCCTAAGCTTTCTAAAATACGGGCGCAGGCGTCACCAATGATGGTGGAGCGTAAATGGCCCACGTGCATTTCTTTGGCAAGGTTAGGGCTGGAGTAATCCACCACTATGGTTTGCGCCAAGGAGGTTGTAGCCCCCAAGCTTTGTGTGGCCACTTGCCGGGCTACCCAGCTTGGCTCTAGGTGGATGTTGATAAACCCAGGGCCAGCTATTTCTACAGTGTGTGCAATGCCGGTTAAATCTAGGCTGTCTACAATGCTTTGGGCAATTTCTCTGGGCGGCTTACCCATAACCTTGGCAGCTCCCATGGCGCCGTTGGCTTGGTATTCTCCAAACCCCGGTTTTTTGCTGGGGGCCACATGTGGCCGGCATTGCTCGTCAATACCGGCTGAAAGCATGGCTTGATAAACTTTGTCAGAAAGTAGGGCGCGTACGGTCATGAATGATCCAGTGGCAGAGGGTTAGCATGGTGCGCGATTGTAGCGACCTGCTCACTAGATGCAAGGCGCCCTATCTACAAGCGCGCAAGCGCCCAATGAAAAGCCGTTTAGTACCAATGGCAATTAGGTTATACACTGCTAAGTATAATCATTGAGACACAACGGATTCGCTCTATGGAAAGTTTGCCCAGCTTAGAAAGCGCCTGTATTCAATTAGATCAGCACCATGGTGTGCTACAAGTAACTCTGGCCCGCCCCACCCACAAAAATGCGCTTAACCTCGCCATGTATCGAGATTTAAGCGCAGTACTTGATTATGCCAACCAGTCCGAGGGGGTAGCAGCTTTGGTGCTACAAGGGGCTGGCGGGGCCTTTACCAGCGGCAATGACCTTAAGGATTTTATGGCCCATGCCGAGCTGTTAGGTAGCGCAAACCCTATAGTGACGTTTGTGTATCAAGTGGCAAGGTTCCCTAAGCCTATGGTGGCTGCGGTAGATGGCGCAGCTTATGGCATAGGCGCGACCGTGCTTTTGCATTGTGAGCGGGTTTTTGCCAGTGAGAATTCTGAGTTTTGCTTCCCGTTTGTGCCCCTAGGCTTAGTACCCGAATGTGGTGCGAGCTACTTGCTACCTTTAAGGGTAGGGTACACCCAAGCAAGCCAGTGGTTAATGGAGGGTGCGCCCTTTGGCGCCCAGCAGGCCTATGAAGGAGGGTTAATACAGCAGGTTATAAAACAACCACAAGCTGCCGCCTTAGAGTACGCCAAAAAATTAGCTGCCTATTCCAACTTTGCGGTACAGACAACCAAGCAGTTAATGCTAGCGCAGCACCGTGAGGCCATAGAGGCGGCCATTACGCAGGAGGTGGCGGCTTTTACCCAAGCTTTGGCAAGCCCCGACTTTGCCAAAGCCGCGAAAGCTTTTTTTGACAAGTAAAAACCTTCAAATATTCGCTTCAACTGAGACAACTTTATGACTACACCTTTTGATTTTACAGACCAAAACGTGGTTGTGGTGGGGGGCACCAGCGGTATCAATCGTGGTATTGCCATGCACTTTAGCGCCGCTGGGGCCAACGTGGCGGTGGCGAGCCGCTCACAACATAAAGTGGACGATACGGTTACAGCGCTCGGTAAGCAGGGTAAGGCCATGGGCTTTGCGGCAGATGTACGCGATTACGCGGCTGTAGAGGCAGGTTTTAACCAGGTGGCTGATACATGGGGGGCAATTGATGTGGTGGTCTCTGGGGCAGCCGGTAACTTCCCTGCGATGGCCAGCACTTTGTCACCTAACGGCTTTAAATCTGTGGTAGATATTGATCTACTGGGCACCTATCATGTGGCCCGCGCTGCCTACCCGCATTTAAAAAAGCCCGGCGCTAGCGTTATTAACATATCAGCCCCGCAAGCCCATGTGGCCATGATGGCACAGGTGCATGTCAGTGCTGCAAAAGCCGGTGTGGATATGGTGACTCAGTCTTTGGCCCTGGAGTGGGGCATAGAAGGCATTCGCGTCAATAGCGTTATTCCGGGGCCTATTGATGGCACCGAGGGTATGGACCGTTTAGCGCCCACAGAAGCGCTACGCCAAGCCTGCATAGACTCCGTGCCGTTAAAGCGTATGGGGCAAAGTGAAGATATTGCCAATGCCTGTCTGTTTTTAGCGTCACCCTATGCCAGTTTTATTAATGGTGTGTTGTTACCAGTTGATGGTGGTTGGCTAACCAGTGGCGCAGCGTCTATGGGCATGAGTTTGGCCAAGGCGTTAGAGATGCAAAAAGGTTAATGGCATTAAAAACGGTAATGGGCTAGAGGCTCTTCAAAAACACTGTGAACCCTTCCGTGGGCGTTCCGACGCGAGATCCTTCTCGCGACGGTTTTGAAGAGCCTCTCGCCCATTACCTTGATGTGCTCTGGGATTAAATGCTGGAGTCTTAGATGGCTCTAGTTTGGCGTTGGGGAGCGGTTTTAAAACCCTCAAGGCAAGGATGACTTGAGGGAGCTACACGGACGTATTTATGCGTTTTTTAAAACCGCTCCCCAATGTCAAGCGGCTTGAATAAACACGTTAGAGCTCAAAAAGAAGCGCACGTTTCAAGATAA
>CAYZQH010000264.1:0-4296 GCA_964480055.1 uncultured Cellvibrionaceae bacterium | reverse complement strand
TTCGCACACATGGGACCATTGGGCACTGCCTGTTTGAATTCCTGACGCGGAATCAGTCATGAGAGTATCCTTTATGCTTACAAAGTGCGGCCAATAGTGGGTTGGGAAGCACGCCGGGCAGCGCGCTTAGAGTTTAAAAGCCGTTAATTAAAAGCATAGCTCAGAGGAACTGATTTGCTTCGTCTTCGGAAACAAAAGTGGTGGGTTGACCAAGTCGATAGCCGTATATAACAGAGAAACATAACACGTTTTGCACGTACTGGCGTGTTTCTCCATATGGGATCGTTTCAATCCACACATCAAAGGGGCGCTCTTTGCCTTCTTCGCTTAACCAACGTTTAACGCGGTGCGGCCCGGCGTTATATGCGGCGGCGGCTAATATTCTGTTTCCTTCAAAGCGTTCTAATAAGTGGCTGAGGTAGTGCCCCCCCAAGCGCATATTGTGTTCAGCGCTGTGTAATTGCTTTGTTTTTTTGTGGTTAATACCAAACATTTTAGCGGTGTATTGCGCGGTCTTAGGCATCAATTGCATTAGCCCCATTGCGCCAACAGGAGATTTGGCTTGCTCGTCAAATGCGCTTTCTTGACGTGCAATGGCGTAGAGTAATGTGGGCTCCACCTGTGTGTCGCTTGCGGTTTGATATATTTGTTCTTGGTAGGCAAGCGGGAAGCGCACGGTCAGCTGGTTCCACAAGTTGCCAACAATCATGGCTTGAATGCCCTTAGCGTACCAACCCCAGCTTCTAGCCAATTGCCCAGCGGCCATAAGCTCGTTGGGTTTAAATTGTGCTGAACTGTGCGCCCATTCGGCTCTGGCTTCGGTAGTGTGGCCGGTTATCCAAAGCTCGTGAATGCGTTGCATTTCTTGGCGTTTTGCCATTGACGATAAAATGGGTGCCGTAAGTTTTTCAGAGTGGTCCACCAACGAGTACTTCTGGCTGAGCAAGTCTGAAGATAAAAATCCATAAAAGCTTCGGTTTTGCGCTAAGGTTTGGTACACCAGGGTCGATGGTAAAAACCCAGGGAACGAAACACCTAATTCATCCTGCGCGCGAGCACGCCAATAGAGCCAGCGTTCCTCCCTTTGTGTTCTTGCGTCCAATAGCCCAATAGTGTCGTTTACTCTTACCCAATCTAGTTGGGTTAAGGCCTCGCGAATCACTTCCTCAACAAGCTTCTTTTCTCTGAGTTGGTGTGAATAGGCCAACAGATGTTGCGCTTCTTGCGTATGGCCTTTTCGGATAAGCCGTTTTACTACGTATAACTTAGTATCAGTGCGGATGTTGTCAGGGAATATTTGTTGTGCTTCATAGAGCTCCCAGTGATAAAGCGCATCCAAAGGTTTTTTACGTGCCAGGCGCTGAATGCCGTGAGCAATGATTTGTTGGGTAGGTAAGTCTTGAGCTTGTAATGAAGCCCGGTTTTTTACCAACTCTGGGTTACGGTGAATTTTTAGAAGCTGTTCTGCATGGGCTAGATAAGATTCATCCAAATGGGTTTTGAGGTATCGCGCTAAGCCCGTTTTGTTTGCCTTGATGGCTTTGTGCAGACGGCTCCAAATCAGCCATTGAGGAATCTTTTTTTGTTTTAGCAGAGTTTTAAATAACGGGTCGCACGCTTTGGGCTGTGACTGCCCAACGTTCCAAACCTCTGCGATTGTATTGATTTGTACGGGGTGGTCTAACGCCAGCTTAGCACGCAGTGCTTGGCATTTTAATGCGGTTGTGGGCGAGTTGGGCGGGTAGTATTTTAAAAAGGCCTGCCACTTGCGCTTATCCGCCAATTTGTTCAGCAAGTTGAATTTAAGGCGTGTTTCTAAAAAGGTATTGGGGTATTGCGCCAAAAAGGCGTCTATTTGCTTGTACGGTAGAGTATTTAGCTGTTTGCGAATGTGGGCAAATTCTAAATACTGCTTCAATGGGTAGTCACCCAAGGCGTCATAATGGGTCTGATAAGCCGATATTTGGTTTCTAGACAGCGCGACTTTGGCCTTTTGGTAGTGAAAGCGTTGACTATCTAATGTTGGGTTGGGGCCTGCGTATGCATTGGCGAAGCACAAAAATAGGGTGGTAAGTATCACCCAGCACATCCGTTGAGACGCAAATTGCGTGAAGCGGTGCTCGTGCCTTGTGGCAGCTGGTGGGCGCGGGTCTTCGTAGCAGGGGCGGTTAAGTCTAGTCAGGCGAATCAAAATATTTGGCCTATCCGTAAGTTGCTGCGTAAATATACCCACGATGTATGCGGGGCTTGTGTGACTTTGAGTTTGCACTTTCTTGCTGTCTACCAGCACGTAAAAGCGGTCATAGGCTAGGGCAACGCCAATACCCACAGCCAATACTACTATTCGCCGTAGTTATAAAAACAATAAAAACGCCCCTTAAAATACATTAAAAACTGGGGTTAAGTCACTGTTAAGTCTAAATTGATTGTCGCCCATATTTTCTTATGGCGCCACTTTGCGTTTGGCATAACCCGTAGATTTTTATACTCAATAGAGTCACACTGCGCCCCCTTAGACCACTCCCCAGTTAAAAAATTGTTAAATACCTTCTAACCAGACACGAAGTACCTCCATTTATGCCACTACTCAAGCTAGATGCCTTACACCTACATTTTGGTGAGCAGGTGATATTCAATGACCTAAATTTACTGTTAAACAAAGGGGACCGGTTGTGCATTGTGGGGCGCAACGGTGCGGGTAAATCCACTTTATTAAAGGCACTGGAAGGCAAGTTAGAGGTAGATAGCGGCAGTATTGGGCGTGATGCGGGCTTAAAAGTTGCGGCACTTGCACAAGAGTTGCCCCAAGCCACAGAAAAAACAGTTTTTGAGTTTGTGGCAGAGGGGTTAGGGTCCCTAGGGGATGACCTGGCACAATACGAAAAGCTGGCTAGTCAAGCAGACGACCAATCTTTGGCAGCCATGGCACGGTTACAAGGCCGTATTGAAGCTGTGGATGGCTGGCGAAGCCAAAGTACCATCGAGGCTGTTTTAACGCGCCTGCAGCTACCAGCCAAAGAGCAGTTAAAGAACTTATCTGGCGGTTGGCGTCGGCGGGTGGCCTTGGCCAAGGCCTTGGTGGGCGAGCCAGACGTATTGCTGCTTGATGAACCCACTAACCATTTGGACGTGGTAACCATTGAGTGGTTGGAGGGCGTAATTGGTGAATTTCAAGGCGCCGTTGTATTTATTACCCATGATCGTGCTTTTTTACAAAAAATAGCCAACCGTATTGCCGAGTTAGACCGCGGTACATTATTGCAGTGGGAGGGTGACTACCAAGGTTTTTTGACGTTCAAAGAACAAAAGTTAGCCGAGGAAGAAAAACAAAACGCCGAGTTTGATAAGCGCCTGGCCGAGGAAGAACGTTGGATTCGCCAAGGCATTAAAGCACGTAGAACACGCAATGAAGGCCGTGTACGCGCACTTAAGAAAATGAGACATGAGCGCGCTTCGCGCCTTGATATTCAAGGTGTGGCTAAGATGTCGGTGGCTTCGCAGGAGCGATCGGGCAAGCAGGTTGCCGAGTTTGACGCCGTTAGCTACGCATGGGAAGCGGCCCCGCTTATCAAGGCGTTCAGCACCACAATTATTCGCGGTGATAAAATTGGTCTGATCGGACCAAATGGCATTGGTAAGAGTACTTTTTTAAAGCTTTTGACTGGAGCCTTAAAGCCGCAGAGCGGCACTGTGCAATTGGGTACCAAACTGCAGGTATCGTACTTTGACCAATTAAGAGAGCAGCTCGACCTAGATAAAAGTGCAGCAGATAATGTTTCACAAGGGCGCGACTTTATTGAGATCAACGGCGCACGGAAACACATTATTGGCTATTTGAACGATTTTTTATTTACTGGCGAGCGCGCCCGTACACCGTTGCGGGTGCTGTCTGGCGGCGAGCGCAATCGCGTCATGTTGGCCAAATTGTTCAGTCAGCCTTCCAACGTGTTGATTATGGATGAGCCTACCAACGACCTAGATGTAGAAACACTGGATTTACTCGAAGATTTACTGACCACGTATGAAGGTACCTTGTTACTCGTTAGTCATGATCGAGCATTTTTAGATAACGTAGTCACCAGTACCATCGCTTTTGAAGGGGCCGGTATTTTACGTGAATATGTGGGGGGCTATGATGATTGGTTGCGCCAAGGTGGAAAGTGGCCCTTAACCACCCCTTTTGGCGAGGCGCCGCCCAGTAAAGGCTCTACAGCCACCACATCCGGCTCTACCGCTACTAGCGCCAAAGCCAGCCCTCAAAAGAAACTTAGTTACAAACTGCAACGAGAGCTAGAT
>CAYZQH010000263.1:0-4347 GCA_964480055.1 uncultured Cellvibrionaceae bacterium | reverse complement strand
AATACATCTGAAGCTTTGTGTAAAACCAAGTGAATACATGTCATTTATTTATTACCAGCTTTAGGGGTGTTGACCTGCTCCCTTTTCTTTCTATTTAACGGTGTTATTGCAGGCGCCCAAGCTGAACTCCGCGTGGTAGACGCTAGCAGCTCTACAGCTTTCGAATGGGATCAAGTACCTAATGCAGACAGGTACTTGGTGCAAGTAGGCACGACCCCGGGCGCTAGGGATGTTGCTAGAAGAGGCTCTACTGGTAATTCAGCGGTTGTACAACAGCTTCCAGTCGATGGAAGCACGCTTTACGCAACTTTGCGGGCCCGAGTTAACGGACGTTGGACGGTTGATTCCACACTTGAATTTGATGCGTCAAACAGCCCAATGATTCAACGGCCTTTTATAAACAGCGGAAGCCCCGCTCTGAATGGCTCCATCGCCAGATTTTCTTGGTCGAATGTATCAGAATCTCCAGTAACAAACGTTGTCTTAATGGCAGGTACAGCTAATAAAAAGGCCGCTTACTCTCGGCGCAGAGCAGTTGAAGGCGATAACTTTGTCACATTGGACAAACTACCACTCGACGGCTCTACAATATTTGTCACCCTGATGTGGCGTGATAGCCAAGGCAGACTGCGAATTGAACAGCCGGTTGAATACAAAGCAAGCCAAGAGCCACTACTGCGGCTCCCAGCTGAAGGCTCCACGCTCACAGGAAGCTCTGCCAAGCTATTACTAGGAAAATTGGATGGCAATGTGGCTGGTGCCAATATTCGCTGGCGCGTAAAAGCTGGTACAACGAATTCCCCTGTAGCGTACAAAATCTGGAACCCTACAGGTTATGCATCAGCAATTATTTCAGGCTTACCGACGGACGGCAGTAACATTGCTATCACCCCTCAGTACTTCGATGGCCGTCGTTGGATACATGCCAAAACCATACAATACACCGCAGCCTCAGCACCTTCAGATTACCTATGGGGCGATTGCTCTACTCCTGAGTTTGGTAGAAAACTGCCCCGGTCTACAATGTTTGGGGATTACGACAACAAGACGTACCGCCTGCTAAGTGATAGCTGTGCAAGTGATAGAGACTACGCAGTCGAACCTGCTTTTGGAATTAACCTCAAAGGCGGCACACCTACTGAACATGTCAAAGGACTCTTTGTATGGTTAGCTGCGGACTCAGGGGCAGGTAAAGTTACGGTACTCACGTCCGACAACGAAAGCACCACACGAGCGGCCAAACCTGCACTACGAGTGATCCACTCTAGTAATGGTAACAGCACGCCTGTGTATATTCCGCTCAGCTCCAAAACAGCGGCAACAGATGGCCACCCTGATAACATTTATCAAAAAATAAGTGCTTACCTAGAGTTTGATTCATTAGACCAAGCTAAACCTGTCAAGATTTCCGAAATTCGCTTAGCGCGCGCCGGAGACAACATTGAAGACTTGCGGAAAACAGGCTTAGCCGAAAATTCACAATCCACTTCAATCTACACCGACTCTCACAATGGCGGCTTTAATTCGCACTTTGCAGCCATGACGGGAGATGCACGTGCAAGCGTCACCGCTGAAATTGCAAGTCAGTACAGCCCTAATTTCGACGACTACCAAGCCTGGACCTACACACCAAACGTTGAAACCTGTGGCCTCTACCGTTGGATCGACGCGACGGGTGAAATTGATGCTGGTATTCAAATTGACAACGATTCGGAGTTCAGCCAAAAACACGGCACAACCGTTTGGGTCAATTGGGATCTTGCAACAAATGCCCAAGTTATTGCTGCAATAAATCAGAGCGTGGAAGCCGGTAGAAACTACCCATTGGCCTCATACCTATGCTCCACAGATACTCAGGTCGATCAGAGTATGGATTGGACAGGTAAAGCAAGTGCGGCACTACAAGGTAGTAGTAAAGGCCCAACAGTTAACTTTAATTGGTAACAATCATCATTTTTAGTATTCAATAAAAGCTTCTCCTCTAGGGGCAACTCTTGCCCCTTAATAGACCTTCACACATTTTGAAGCGCCGTCGGTCTTTGGCAGTATATTTACGTCCAATCGAACGTTAAACATTCACACTGACCTAGAGTTTCCGGATTCCATGTTCGTTGACATCTATGCCTAGCCTTATTTCACCAATCTTCATTAATACCAAAATTAAACACATAGGCAACTGATTGCATTGTTCGATGAGCTCAACGCTATCAAAACCAGTCGTACACGTGCATACTTTAAATAAAGCCTCTGCCCATAGGATCACCATCATGAAACACGCATTTTCCAAATACCTTTGGTGTTTGTTATTTGTAAATACCACCTTGTTCTCCACAGCGATCAACGCCGCGATCACCACCGATGAAGACGTCATCACTACTAGCTCTGTGCGGTTTCATTGGGATGCAGTCGAGGGTGCTGACCGTTATGTGATCTGGGTTGGTAGCGCACCGAACACGAAGAATTATGGGAAACGGGCCTCTAAAACCCCGACGGCTGCCGTGCACCGCTTACCCACCGATGGCGAGACTTTGCACACCACGGTTCGGGCGCGTGTGAATGGTCGTTGGAAGATTGTGGATGAAGGGGCTTCGACAGCGGCACACGGCCACCGTCTATACTGGAGACATAATTCCCTTGGTTGGTTCGCACCGCGGACTTACTTATCAACCCACATATTTAATTGGCGAAGTGCAATTGCCAAAGGAAAAACCTCATATCTATTGATGGCAGGTACCAAACAAGATCCGGATGCTTATGCGCGCTCGCTAATTCGCGCTTCAAAGCTAAGAGCCTGTCCTCACACGTTGGGATGCGACGGGAGTGGAACACTTTCAGGTCTGCCTTTAGATGGCTCAACTTATTGGGTTACGCTAGCTTGGCGAGATGATCTGGGCACTTGGCGTTGGGAGCAATCTGTTCAAGTTATTGCAGGAAGTTCTAGAGCAATCGTTTCTCCGGAACCTGGCTCCCAGCTAAATGAAAACACAGTTAGCTTTAAAAATATTGATATATCGCTTACAGGTGTAGAAAAACGACGTTGGCGCTTTGGTACAACGGAAAAGCCTTCCAAATATGGAACCTGGCCCTCGCAGTCATGGCGCTATGAAAACACTCAAACGATCTCAAGTCTGCCGGTTGATGGCAGTGAGATTATTGCGAAATTTGACATATTTGACGGACGCCGTTGGATTAATGTTGATACCGCACACTACACTGCAGCGAGGGGCATGCCTTACTTATGGGGTGACTGCACTAACACCGAAACTCTTGGTGTAAGAGCAATCCCATTCAAAGTTGAACCTAACCCAGATGGAGAAGCCGAAAGAGGAATATGGCAAAAATACGCACCCTACAATCGCGGGGGCTTCTATGACGTGTTATCTCGAGAAAAGAATAAACTTAGAGATGGATGTGCCTCTGACAGCAATTACATCTTAGCCGGAGAACCTTTACCAACACCTCAAATGTTTATTTCCAAACGTGAAAAAGGCTTCTATCTTTGGCTAAACAATGGCTCAGGTGCAGCACAAGTTGAAATCTCTATGGATGAAATCGAAAGATCGGGCCATCCTAGGCTTTACGCACTCCCTCCCAATGATGGCAATCCGAGTCCAGTATTTATTCCTCTTCCCGCGCACGGATGGGGATATGGCTACAATATGCGATTCCATCCCATTGACGAAAACAAGCCGGTGAAAATCAGTGAAATCCGTATGGCGCGAAAAAACGATGATGTTTCGATGCTCCCCAAACTGAGATTCAATGGAGCACCCAGCTATGCATCTAACGATAGACAATTTGTCGCCATGTCGGGTGATCCACGTGCAAGAGTCACAGCTGAGATTGCAGAACGGTTTGGACCACAAGCCAACTCTATCGGGTATCAACCTTCAGAAAATTGCGGGTCATACCGTTGGGTTGATGCGACGTGGATGCTGGATGAAGGAATCCGTATCATTAACACTGGTAGATTTGCACACACTCGTGAAGACCCAACCCAAACAACCGTTTGGATCAACTGGGAGCTGGTCACTAACGCTGAAATAGTCGCTGCCATTGAACAAAGCGTTAATGCAGGTACTACACAGACAACTTTTTCTTGTAGTCCTGCACGCACAAGTGACTACACCATCGACTGGTTAGCTAAAGCGCGCTCTGCTCTTAATAGCACCTATGAAGGCCCAGAGCTCTTCTATGAGTTTGAAGGCTAAAGAGCATTAGTACACGTTGCATATCAGCCGATGCAGCATTGCATCGGCTGGTACGTGGCACTTAGTTCATATCCCAAGCCTTCGAAGACCTCACCCCGATAGTGCTTCTCAAACACATAATCATCAACCCCTCTTT
>CAYZQH010000262.1:0-4358 GCA_964480055.1 uncultured Cellvibrionaceae bacterium | reverse complement strand
CGATCAGTATCTGTTGGGCCAGTATTAGAGTTAATTGCAGCCCGCCCACTTGTAATGCTGCCATCTGGCGCGGTTTTGCCTTGCCAGAGTGAGGTTATCTTTATTAATAGGGGTGAAGACTCTAAATGAATGGCGCCAGAGACTTCAAACACCACCGTGCGCGAGCTACTATTCATTGCTACTATTGATATCCAATCTCAAGCCCCTAGTTAATACCTACACGTGGTTTACTCGTCTATGAAGTTCAGTAATCGCCCCAATACGCAAGTAGCCCTGGCCGACGGCAGCGAGGTATGGTTAGCCCGCGATATTGCCGTTGCCGTAAGCGCCATAGCTTTTTGTGATCAAACCCCTTACGTACTGGTAAACCAGCGCGGCCCTGGCGTGCCTAATTTTCAAGGTTTTTGGAACCTGCCGTGCGGGTACCTAGATTATGACGAGACAACCCAAGAGGCCGCCATTAGAGAAGTGTGGGAAGAATGCGGCGTGAACATACACCCACTGCTAGAAGCCAGTCATATTCACTATTTTGACCAACCCTGGGATGTAAACTCCACCCCCAGAGGCACACGCCAAAACGTCACCATCCACCATGGGCTTGTAGTCACTGTAGAGCAACTGCCCCCGGTGAGTAACGCCAATAACGAGCCCAATGAAACCAGCGACATACGCTGGCTACCGCTAAATGAAGTAGAGGCCCTAGAATTTGCCTTTGACCACAAACCCCGCATTGGGCAATTTATTCAACGGGTGCATCATGCGTTGGATAAAGACATTGCACAGTACTTAGCGCTATAGGGTACTAAGCCCGTAAAAAGCTGCCTTCCCTCGCCACACTAAACCGTTGGCACCTCCCCAAAATCTTATAGGTGGCCGCGCTGCTATGCTTTAAACACGTATTGAGAGGGGTCTGTTATGAAGCCAGCAATTTTGATCTTGCTTTTGTGTTTATCTGGGGTGTGCCAGGCCTTAAGCGTTCAACAGGCCTACGATGCCATCCCTCACGCACGCACTACCTATGATGTAACACAAGCGAACAACGCCGCCGCTAATACAAAGTACTTACACCAACTGTTTACCATTGTGGATCAACTGGTAGTGGCCAGAGTAGAAGGTTTGCAAGGCACGATTGTTAAGGGGCGCTACGCCCAACTGATTGACCAACTTGCAAAGCTTACCCCGCCTAAAGCCGATAAACCCGCACAACAACTGATTATTAAAGCCGTCACCACGCACGAAGCTTACTTTAAGCACTACGCCAAAAAGGCCAGCAGACAACAATTGTTTCAGTTACAAAAAGCCTCTAGCCGGCAGTTAATTCGTGCGTATCAACTCTTAATGCAAAACCACGCGCAAGAAACCACTCATAATAAAAAATCCTTTTTTGACCACCTGTGCGCACTGGATTTTCTCTAGCCCGCTCTTATCCTCAAACACCACCCATGGTGTGTTGCGGTGCCCGAATAAAAAAGCGTGGTTTTATCCTTACAAAATGACTCACCTGCATATTGAGTTTTGGTGGTATTTACATATACCGCGCTTGCGCCCCTGCACAAAAACGCAACACAAATAGAACATCTTGTAAATCACAGGCATAATTAAACGCACTCATTCAAAACACGCCTTGCGCGGTTTGTGTAGTACGCGGCTGGCATCCTACAGGAGGCCCTAATGGCTCAGCACACACCCAAACAAGTATCCCGCAGGCATTTTTTGCAGGCATCCGCTTTGACCAGTACCTCTGCTTGTTTACCCAGCGCACTGGCTAACCCCCCTAAAAAGAAGCTGGGCGTCGCCTTAGTGGGGCTTGGGTATTACAGCCGGGATTTATTAGCCCCCTCGCTACAGTTAACCGAGCATTGCGAGCTGCGCGGCATAGTGACAGGCACCCCCAGTAAAATCCCTATTTGGCAAAAAAAGTACGGCATTAAAGATGCCAACGTGTACAACTATCAAACCTTACCCAGCATTGCCAACAACCCAGATATTGATGTGGTGTACATCGTATTACCCACATTTTTGCACCACAAATATTCTTTAATAGCTGCCAACGCCGGGAAACACCTATGGTGCGAAAAGCCCATGGCCATGACCGTAGCCGAGTGCCAAAGCATTATGCAAGCGTGTGAAAAAAATAAAGTGCAGCTCACCATTGGCTACCGCATGCACCACGAGCCCAACACTCAAACTGTCATAAAGTGGGCCAAAACCGCGCCTTATGGCCCCATAAAAAGTGTATTGGCCCATGCAGGCTACAAAGGCGGCGGCGGCGCGCAAGATTACTGGCGCATGATTCAAGCCCAGGGCGGTGGTGCACTATACGATATGGGCGTGTACCCCATTAACGCCGTGCGCTATGCCACCGGCCTAGAGCCCACCGCCGTAAGCGCCAAACATATTACCCACAGGCCCGCATTGTTTAAAAACGCGGATGAAACCACAGCGCTAACTTTAGAATTTAAAAACGGCATCACCGCAGATTTACGCACCAGCGTAGGGGAAAACATCAACCACCTAAAAGTGGACTGTGCCAAAGGCTGGTACGAGCTTAACCCCATGCAGTCTTACACCGGTGTAAAAGGCCGCGCCAGTGACGGCATGTTGCTGGATAAACCCATCGCCAATCAACAAGCCAGCCAAATGGATAACGACGCACTTAACATATTAGGCAAGGGGCCACTGCGGGTGCCGGGACTGCAAGGGCTAATGGATATACGCGTGGTAGAAGGCGCGCTGCAATCGGTTAAAACCGGCAAGCGCGTCACCCTAAGCTAGAATTAAGGGCACTCCATTTTAGCCGTTAATAATAAGACGCAATCAAGAGGCCAGGGAATGAGCAACACCTTCAGTAAACTTCAGGGCAAATTGTGTAGCATGTTAACTGTGGTGCTGCTTTTTTGCTGCACGCTACCGGCACAGGCCACCACCGCCAACAGCACGCTAGAAGTACCCGCGGCCCTTCAACCCTGGCAAAACTGGGTGCTGTATGATCACCCAGAGTACCTCTGCCCGCTCATTCAAAGCCGTGCTAAGTCCCCCACCAAAATGTGCTTGTGGCCTGGGCAATTAAAACTTACCGCCAACCGCCAAGGTGGCGCATTTGCTTTTAACGTAACCGTTTATGCCAATAGCTGGTTGCAACTGCCATTTACCCAAGGCGTATGGCCCGCCAATGTGCGCAACCAAGACCAAGCCATTGCGGTAATAGATAAAGCCAGCACACCAATGGTGTATTTGCCGCCGGGCACGCACACCGTAACCGGCCAACTACCCTGGCAAAAAATGCCACTGGCATTAACCTTGCCAAAAACTGCAGGCCTAGTACAGCTAACCAGACTGGGTGAATCCATCACCCCCAATCGCGATGCCAACGGCACCCTTTGGCTTAGAAGTGCCAAGGTTCAAAAAACCCCAAAAAACCAAACCAATGCCTTAAGCGTAAAGGTGTACCGCAAAATACAAGATGCACAGCCATTAACGCTTACTACACAATTACAGTTAAACGTAAGTGGGCAAGAGCGTGAAGTTACCCTTGGCCGTTTATTACCCCAGGGTTTTACGGCCGCAGCGCTAACCAGCCCCTTGCCCAGCCGCCTAGAGCCCAACGGCAATTTACGGGTGCAAATTAGGCCTGGGGTATTTGAGTTAACGGTGCATGCACGCGCTAACAAACTGCCCACAACCTTTACCACCCAAGCCACCAGCGAGCATTGGCCAGCACAAGAGTTATGGGCCTTTGCCGCAGTACCTGCATTGCGCACGGTACAAATAGATGGCGCGCCAAGTGTGGATACCAGCGCTACCACCATGCCAGAAGGCTGGAAGGCCCTACCCACCTATTTAATGACCGCCAAAACCACCCTAAGCCTAAAGGAGCTACACCGCGGCAACCCCAAACCCGCGCAAAATGATTTAAGCCTAAAACGCCAAATGTGGCTGGGGTTTGATGGCGGCAAATTTACCGTGCAAGACACCATCAGCGGCACCATGCATCAAATCTGGCGCCTAGAAATGACAGCGCCATACACCCTAGGCAGCGCCAGCTTAAACGGTACCCCCCTAGTCATTACCCGCATGGCAGAGGGCGCCCCAGCTGGGGTAGAAGTGCGCCAACGGAATTTACAGCTGACTACCTTAAGCCAAGCGGCGCGCACCCACGCCTTACCCACAGGCGGTTGGAATACCGAGTTTAACCAAATCAACACCGCCTTACATTTGCCCCCCGGCTGGGGTGCGCTGCATGTGGCTGGGGCCGATAAGGTCACCGGCACTTGGTTAAGCCGGTGGAGCCTGTGGGATATTTTTATAGTGATGGTGATTGCCGTTAGCCTATGGAAGGTTATCAACCTGCAAATAGG
>CAYZQH010000261.1:0-4362 GCA_964480055.1 uncultured Cellvibrionaceae bacterium | reverse complement strand
CCTTGCGGGGCATTTTAAATGCGAGAATGCGGTATGGAAGCCTTGACGCGCCTAAAAAATCATATGCGCCCAGAAGGTTGAATAATTTCTTGTCAGATGCCTAAAAATCCAATAAAAGCATTAACCAGTTAATTAAATTAAACAAATCGTTTTGTTGGTACGGCTTAAACCTGTTAACCATAAAATCTTTGAAGTAAAAAATTGGGGAGTTCATGGCTACCCTCAGTAATACCCCATTCTCACACAACGCTAAAACGACAGGCTGGTTATTTACGGCCTTCAAAACCAGAAAAATTCTCGCTGATGCCCTCTTCAAGGCGAGCTCCGCTGAGCTTCAGATTATCAATAATACTGCTTAGCACAAGCTGTGTTCGGTACGCCAAGCGTTCGGTATTATCAACAACCAAATACACAGATTGACCAATTTTATAATCCGTATCAATGGCGGGGACCAAACGCCCCTGCCGTATATCCTCTCTTACTTCCACAATATCGGCGAGTACCAAGCCCATGCCTTGTCGCGCCGCTTCAATGGCCTGGTAGGCATAGTCAAAATAGATGTGCCGCTGCGCAAGGCGATAATCCACGTCTTGCGCGGCAAACCAATCAGGCCATTGCTGCAACCTGTCATGTAATAAAGGCTTTGCCAATAATGACTCTGGTCCTCGTAGCTGCGCTTGCTCCAGCAAAAACGGGCTACCTACAGGAACATAATTTTCATCGTACAACTTGATAACCTGCCTTTGGCGCTCATCAGGTCGACCGAGGCACAATGCAATGTCAAATTCACGGTCAAAGCTGAGTTGCAGTGGCTCGATAGTGGTGATATTGAGCGTAACTTCGGGATATTGCTTGTGCATTTTAGCCAGTACCGGCAACAGCCAATTCATGGTGATGGTGGCTGTACTGGCAATTACCACTTCACCGGCGACTTGTTGCGGATTGAGGTAATGCAAACCGCGATTGAGCTCTGCAAATGCCGCTTGTACAGAACCAAGTAAGCGCTGTCCGGCGGGGGTTAATATCAAACGGTTACGTTCACGGCGAAACAGGCTCACGCCAAGCCTTGCCTCTAGCTGCGTCACATGACGGCTCAATGCTGAATGCGAAATATGCAACTCTTCGGCTCCGCGCCGAATATGACAGTGACGCCCAGCCACTTCAAACGCGCGTAGCGCGGTTAATGGAATTTGCTGTAAAGCAATATTAGGAACATCTCTTGGTCTCATTTAGTCACCAAAATGGTATAAATTTATTACTTTTTATCAACATTTTAGCACCATATACTCCTTTTTAACCGTTTGGAGGATGAGGAGTACCAACATGACTGACGACTTTTTCCGCCGCCGCCAGGTGGGCGGGGGAACGACACGCCTCGCCCATTGGAGTATGGACTCGGAATATGGCGTATTGCAGGATGTGCTGATTGGCCCGATGGATCATTATGATTGGCAGTCCGGCAACGCCATGTCTCGCCGCAGCGCGCGTTTGGGTCGCCAATACAATGCCGAGGTGGCTCGTCAACAATACCAAGAAATGCTCGATATTTATGCACACTGCAATGTGAAAACACACCGCTTGGAAGCGGACCCTAACTTGCCCTATCAGATCTACGCGCGCGACTCATCAGTGATGACACCCTGGGGGCCAATGGTGACTCAAATGTACAGCCCCTGGCGCCGTGCTGAATGGCTGGAGGTTGTAAAGTTTTACCAACGCAACAGTATTCCACTCTACGATACGGTGACTGCAGGTTCTTTTGAAGGCGGCGATTTTATGGTGCTTGAACCTGGTGTCGTGCTCTGCGGTTACAGTGGCGAGCGCACCAGCGCAGCCGGGCTGGCACAAGTGCGCGGCTGGGTGGAGGCCGAGGGCTGGGAATTCTACACCTATGAATTTGACCCCTATTTTTTGCATCTCGACGTTAAGGTTGCCATGCTGAGCAAAAAGCTGGCTGCCGTGTGCACCGAGGCCGTTGAGCAATCACTACTCGACTGGTTTGCAAAGAAGCAAATCAACATTATTGATATCTCCTACCGCTCTGTACTCGAATTGGGAGTGAATGTTGTCGCCCTTGGCAATGACCGCATCCTAGTCCCCCAGGCTAGTACGGAGCTGGCTTCAAAAGCACGCGCTCACGGCTTGGAAGTTTTCGCCCCAGATATATCGATGTTTACCTCCGGTGGTGGCGGTGTTCACTGCATGTGTCAACCGCTTAGCCGCAAAGACGCCCAGGAGACACAATGAACACGCTGAAAATTAACGGCGAGCGTTTGTGGTCGAGCCTGCAAACCCTTGGCAAAATTGGCGGCACGGCAAAAGGCGGCTGCAATCGTCAGGCACTTACCGACGAAGATCAAACCGGCCGCGATCTGTTCATTCGCTGGTGTCTGGATATTGGCTGCACCTTGCGCATTGATGCTATGGGCAATCTTTTTTTGCGCAAAGCCGGGCGCAACGATTCACTTCCGCCAGTACTCATGGGCAGTCATCTTGATACCCAACCAACCGGTGGCAAATTCGATGGTGTATACGGGGTATTAGCTGGGCTAGAAGTCTTGCGTACACTCCACGACGCCAAGTTCACGACACATCACCCCCTGGAAGTGGTGGTGTGGACCAATGAAGAAGGTGCCCGCTTTTCCCCCGCCATGATTGGCTCGGGCGTATGGAGCGGCAGCTTTGACCTGGAATACGCTTGGCAACGCACCGATAAGGCAGGCGTAAGCATCAAAGACGAGCTAGAAAAGCGAGGTTACCTTGGCACACACCCGTGCCAAGCTTTCCCAGTAAAAGCAGCATTCGAAGCACATATTGAACAGGGCCCGGTGCTTGAAGCCCTAGGCAAACCCATCGGCATCGTTGAGGGTGTGCAGGGCATGCGGTGGTATGACCTGATCATCCACGGTCAGCCTGTTCATGCCGGCCCAACGCCCATGGCGCAGCGGCGCGACCCGATGAAAGCCATGGCAAAAATTGTCGATGCGCTCTATGACGTGGCCAACACTTACGCTCCGCAATCACGGGTCACATTCGGCGATATTCGCGCCGAACCCGGCGCGCGCAATACTGTGCCCGAAACCCTGACGCTAGCTGTTGACTTACGCCACCCGGAACAAAGCACGTTGCAAAAAATGGAAGCCGAATTTAAAGCGCTGGCTACGCAAGTTTGTCAAACCCTGAACCTCAACGTTGAGATTCGCGAAGAATGGGACTCTCCTGCCGTCACTTTTGATAAGGCCTGTGTCAATGCGGCTCGTAACGCCGCCAAAGCCGAAGGCTTCGTATACGAAGAGATGTTTTCCGGTGCAGGGCATGATTCGGTTTACCTGGCGAAAGTCGCCCCCACCGGTATGATTTTTATCCCCTGCAAAGGGGGCATCAGTCACAATGAAGCCGAATATGCAAAGCCTGAACACGTCACCGCTGGCTGCCAGGTACTGCTAGGTGCCGTGCTTCAAATGTCTGAAGAAAGTGTCTAAAACCGAAACTTTTTAACCAAAGGTAAACGCACATGACGACCTACACAAAGCTCTACATTAATGGCCAATGGGTAGTCAGTCATGGAGCGCACCTAGACGTGATTAACCCTGCCAATGGCGAACGATTTGCACGCGTGGTCGCGGCCACCGCGGAAGATGTCAACAATGCCATTCAGGCAGCACGGGCAGCCTTTCCGGTTTGGTCAAGCTTGTCCTCAAAAGCACGTGCACAGTTTATCCATGCCGTTGCCGATGGCATGCAGGCACGTCAACAAGATTTGGTGGATGCAGTGGTTGGGTCGATGGGCTGCCCAATAAGTATCGCCAGAGATCTGCAAGTGCAAGGCAGCATTGGTGCCCTTCGGGGTTTTGCCGATCTGACTTCTGTCATGGATGAAAAGGAAACACACGAGAATTTTATTGCGGTAAAGGAAGCCATTGGTGTCTGTGTGTTAATTAACCCCTGGAATTACCCACTGTCACAATTGGTGGGCAAGTTAGGCCCAGCTCTGGCCGCCGGCTGTACTGTCGTCCTGAAACCTGCCGAACAAACCCCACTACAAGACTTGATTCTGGCAGACATCATAAACGACGTTGGTTTGCCATCGGGCGTGGTCAATGTGCTAACGGGTATAGGAAGGGATATTGGCGACCCGCTCTGTCGACACCCCGAAGTCGACATGATTTCTTTCACCGGTTCGACACAAGCCGGTATTACAATTGCCCAAGCAGCGTCCCATACGGTTAAGCGTGTTTGTCAGGAACTGGGTGGAAAATCCCCCTTCATTATTGCGCCAGGCGCCGACCTTGAAGCCGCGGTGCGCTACGGGGTTGAGGATGTCATGCTCAACTCTGGGCAAACTTGTTGCGCACTCACACG
>CAYZQH010000260.1:0-4375 GCA_964480055.1 uncultured Cellvibrionaceae bacterium | reverse complement strand
CATTGAGGAAATATTCTCGACGTTGGAGATGACTAATCAACAACTAAAAACGCCAATGAAGATGTCTACAAGTTCGTTAGCCCGAACGAATGTTGAGTTGCAGGTTTTGCACTTGTGGGACGGATTGAATAACATAACTTCATCGTATTCAATTTCTACAAAATAGTGACTAAGGGCCTGAAACAATCAGGGCACCTATGAATAGTGAAGCTATGCTAAGTTAAGAGAATTGCACACTACAAAAAAACCGCTTAATCGCTTAAGCGGTTTTTTTGGAAAACGACAACCTAAAGCTTATCTGCATTCTCACTTAAGTAAGCCGCTACGCCATCTGGTGATGCCGTCATACCTTTATCACCTTCTTGCCAACCGGCTGGGCATACTTCACCGTGCTCTTGGTGAAATGCCAATGCATCGACCATACGCAACATCTCATCAACGTTACGTCCCAATGGCAAGTCATTAACCACTTGATGACGCACCAAGCCTTCTTCGTCAATTAAGAACGATCCACGAAAGGCCATGCCACCTTCAGACTCAACGTCGTAGTCTTTACAAATCGAGTGCGAAATATCCGCTACCAAGGTGTATTTAACAGCGCCAATACCACCGTCATTAATTGGTGTGTTTCTCCAGGCGTTGTGCGTAAAGTGAGAGTCGATAGAAACGCCAATCACCTCTACACCACGCTTTTTGAACTCTTCCACGCGGCTATCAAAAGCCAATAGCTCAGACGGGCATACAAATGTGAAATCTAACGGATAGAAAAAGATAACCGCTTTTTTACCTTTAATGGTTTCAGACAGGTTAAATGCATCAACAATGTCGCCATTCCCAAGTACAGCCGGTGCAGTGAAGTCTGGTGCCGATTTTCCAACAAGAACGCCCATTTCGAGTCTCCTGAATATGAATAGAGTGAATGTTTATGGGGCTTCCCCCGATCAGTAGCTTTGTGCCGCATTTGCGAAATTCAAGGCCACAGCGAAATTTAGGCAACGAAACTGTCCACCAAACCACCACCATGCCCACTAATTAGTCAAAAGCGCTCAATAAAGTGCGACTATGATACACAGCGCGTAAATGCACCGCAGATAAAATTTACATATGGCGCTTATAGGGTTTGCTTATTCCCATAAAGACTAAGTTTTAGACACACTTCAATAAAAATGTGATTGACAACCATTCTCAATTGGCATAAATTGAGAATGAATCTCATTAAAAATAGTATTTTCATCTATGTACGTATGTTTGTGCAAAGGTATCACCGACCAGCAAATTAAGGACGCGGTAGAAGGCGGGGCTAACTCCTTTAGAGAGGTACGCAAAAGCCTTGGCGTTGCCACTCAATGCGGCAAATGTGCTTGCGCAGCAAACAGTATCATCAAAGATCACGTAGAAGTTTCACACACCAATAACGCACTTTACTACGACGCCATTGCTTAGCGGCAAACCGACAACCAGCAGCCTTTTCGACCAAGCCAAGCTACTCGGCCTCCATTCGTAAAAATAAAACTAAAACGTTCTCTTTTTTACCTTTATTTTCGTTCCCCTGCAGCGCAAAAAAACCGTTTGACAAACCCCACATTGGCCACCAAACTCTTGGCGTTAAGTACACAGATGAGAGGCTCTCATGAAAGGTGATATCAAAGTAATTGAACACCTAAACAAAGTTTTAGGTAATGAACTGGTTGCAATAAATCAGTACTTTTTGCATGCCCGCATGTATGAAGATTGGGGGCTAAAAGAGTTAGGGGAGCACGAGTACCACGAATCTATTGATGAAATGAAACACGCTGACACTTTAATTAAGCGCATTTTGTTTTTAGAAGGCTTGCCCAACCTACAAGATTTGGGCAAATTAATGGTAGGTGAGAACACTCAAGAAATGCTTAAATCCGACTTAGATTTAGAGCTAAAAGCCCTGCCCGCTTTAAAAGAAGCCATTGTTTACTGCGAGTCTGTAAAAGACTTTGGTACACGCGAGCTTCTAGAAGATATTTTAGAATCTGAAGAAGAACATATTGACTGGCTGGAAACTCAGCTGGGCTTGATTGACAAAGTCGGCTTAGAAAATTACTTGCAATCCCAAATGGGCGAAGAGGAACCCTAAGTACTAGGCCCCAATCAATTCACTGATTAAAAACCAAAACGGCGGCTATCGAAACCGCCGTTTTTTATTTACTCACACCTTCGTTATTACTTATTGTATAGGCGATGCTTTCAAAAACCCCTCGGCCACCTCTGACGTAAAATACATAAGCGGTACAATGGAGGCGTTCCCGTCAATGGAAATCTCCCGCGACGCCCAACCAGTGCCCCTTAATGCAAACATCTTTAACCCAGGCTTTGAGCCAAACGCTGGCATATAAGGGTCATTGGCATTAGTCCAATTGTTTGGCCCCAAAACCATCTTGCCAGGCCACAGGTCTTGCTCATCGGCACCATCGTGCGTACGGGTTACGGCGTTTTCAATAAACGGGTAAGACTTGGCGGTATACATTGCCAAGTTAATAGGGTTCAACCCACTGATATGGTCTAACACTCGAATGGCACCACGGGCATAATCGGCCGCCATATCAAGCGCTCCCTGAGCCTTCTTAATATGTGCCGCAGCCATTAATATCCTGGCATCATTGGCCGCCATACGATGCGAACCCCAACGAACATTTTGGTTCACCTGATCCAAATCCCCACTAAACCAATGTTTTGAGTGTGGATCCCAGGTTACACCTGGGTAACCCAGCGATTGATTCTTTAATATTTGATCGGATTTTTTTAACGTGTTGTGTATTAATGCGCTTAAATCAATAGAGTGCGATTTTTGATGCGTTAATAATGATAAATTCCCCTCCATAGCCACTTCATGCCACCAAAATGTTGAGGCTTTAGCAAAGTGGTGGTGACTCTGCACTAAGGTTTTATACGTGTTTGCTTCTGCGTTTAACCCCAGTTTTTTGGCGCCTAGAAACAGCGCCACCAAAGCCGCGTATTCATCATCTTTGGTGTTAATGTCACTTGGGTAACAATTGTCTCTGGGCTTTTCTGGGTTTCTGAACGAGGCGTATAGGTCGTTATCTGGGTACATACCCCCCTCCCCCCCAAACGCACTGGCTTGATTACAGGTTAGCGGCTCATTTTTGGCGTGATTAAATACAGCCACTGCCCGTTCATAAGTGCTTTTTGCCAATTTTTCAGAGCCATATTTTAAATGCAGCCTAGCCATGGCTGCCAAAGTTCTGGCCGTGGCGAGCGTTGCTTTTGTTTCTGGCTCGGCAATACAGGTTCCACTGGTAAAAGGCGCGCACAAGGCCCAAGTGTCATTCACATTGGTATGAAATTTAGGGATAGCAAGCTTTCCGCCGTGTGCAAACACGTGATCAAATTGTTCTGTCATCAATAACAGTTGGTCATAAACTGATTTTGCGCCAGGCAAGCCGTCTTTGAAGTAATTATTAACTTCGGGGTAAGCTTCTAGTAGATTAATAAAAGTCCACGCGGCCTCGGCGGTATTTACAGGGTACGCACCATTGTCACCGGCGTCGCGTACATAATTAAATGTTACGCTAATATCCGATTGCCAAAGATTAATTGCTTGGTTAAAAGTTGCACTGGTTTCATGGTCTCTAAAATAGTCGTAAAACTCATATTTCAAATTTCTATACGGATTTGCCGTTATATCAAAGGGTGCTGACTTATCCCCACCTACAACCAATTGAAAGCTTCGCCCCGGCTTTGTACATTTCGAAAAATCGATAAGATAAAAGCTGTCTCCAGAAGAAAAGTCATTGGCAATATATGTATCTTCCCGCCCGCTACACTGACTTCCTTTTAGTACCCAATCTATAGGCCCATAATTCTTACCTATATAAATCGCTGTTTTACTGGCTTGCGGCAGGTATCCGGCGTAATTCACACGCCACGAGGATAGCATTTGCTCGCCATTGTCCAACCCATATTTAGACGTGCAACCAGAGATCACAAGGCCAGCAAGAATAAGGCCCCCAACCGATATACTGTAAAGCTGCTTACATACACTCATGCTTTTACCCGTTACACCCATATGATTTTTATCACAAGCCCACCCGCATTGCGCTAACCACGCATGGGTGTTCAGTGTACTATCACCAGCCGCCTTCATGAAGAGGCATAAAAAAACCGCCGAAGGCTAACCCGCGGCGGTTTTTGGTGGCTCCAAATACTATTACCAGTTCTGGATTTTGCCTTTTACATACAGGCCTGTCTCGGTAAGGTCTTGATCGGTCCACCCACCGTTTGGCTTATTGGAGCCAGGCTTGAGGATAGAAGCACCCTCGTCTTTATCACTGATAGACCAGTTAGCCATACTGATGTTGTTGTCAAACAAAAAACTCATCCA
>CAYZQH010000259.1:0-4430 GCA_964480055.1 uncultured Cellvibrionaceae bacterium | reverse complement strand
CATAGGCTATCCCTTTGTTTTCTATAATATTTTTTGCGTTGTGCACAATCAATGCATTTTCATGAGTAAATACTTTTTTCATACCGGCCCTCTGCCCCCCTTGCCTAACAGTGACCATTACAAGTTCGCTCTTGCCCTACCAAACGCTCAGTAAAACTTTTCAGTTAATACTGGCAGCCCAGCGTGGGTCACTTTGAGTTTATTTATATACCCGCCAGCCATTAATGATAAATCATTAGAAGACGCTGCAATATAAGGCTTTTTTGCTACAAGAACGCCTTAATGGCGTAAGTAATGTGGATGACTTGGTCAAAGCCAACCGATATTTTTGGCACAGCTACAATGTCATTGACCAAATGATTGGCAATAACAATATATCTGTCTTAATTATCGATATTGAATCTTGATCAAATTATTCGCATCAAAATGGAGATTGGTTTTTTAAGGCCCTGGAGGTGCTTCATCGCGCACCAACAACCCTCGACCGGGCTCTGACTTTATTAAATTACGGTGTGCGCCCGTTGAAAAGTCCACCACCCAACTGGCATCATCACGACCGCTATTGGGGGTAGATGTCCAGTACAACCCAGCTTCAAAATTTGGAAACAACTGGGTATTAATGGCCGGGTCGCTGCAACGCCTATCAACGATACTTTCTAACTCTTTACGGTTAGGTAGGCGCCAGTCATCATAACTAGCAATGACACTATTATTAGCAAGACTTAATGCGATCGCCCAATTGCTTTGATCAACAACACTTTTTACGCATTGCACATTTTGCCAAATAGCCCCCAACGCACAACGATGCCACATTAACCCTGTAGTACCATCTACAATAAATTGCTCATCCACAACTGTAAATTGGTCGCTTGGAGTATCTGTTTTTAATGAGAGATTACATTCAGCAAAGGCAGCACTTTGTAATAGCATCCAACTCCCGCCAAGCAAATACTTTATTTTAAATTTCACTGTTGGCCTCCTCTTACCAGCCGCACGTGAGACGCGTCAGATTTATTCGTGAAGCTCACACTTGCATCCGTAAAATACACATACCATGCAAGCTTAGGGTCTTTGGCTAAGGTATTTTTTGTAAAAAATCTGGGTTTATTGGCGTTGGGGAAATAATGCTCGTCTAAAGCGGGCACCGCTTTGGAATTTACAGCAATAGAAAGCAGCTCTGCCACGCTGGGCATTCGCCAATCTTCATAGCCGCACAGGGCTTGCTGGTTTAACCAATGAACATAATGCGCAGTATGACATGGCGGCGTACCACATTGATCATCGCTAGGCTGAACAATACCTACATCACCACCATTTTGCGTCGCATCGGCCAGATACCAAGCGTACCCATGGCCACCATAACGGGGATGGTTTTCATCACTGTGTTTTACCTCCCACACCAAACCGGTGGCATTATCTTGCACGCAATCCCACTGGGTGCCATCAGCGGCACGCCCTTGCGTTAACCAGGCAGTATTTTGCACCATTAATGGTTTACCTTGTGCATCCAGCTTTGTCCAATCAAAACCTGCCATGCCTCCGCCTTGCTTGGCCAGCATACCCAAGGCCGCCAGTGCATCACGCCCCACCACTGCGTCTTGCCCAGGAAGCAACGGTTGCGGGCAAGAGGCCTTGGCTAACACCTCAGTGGCACAGGTATCTGCACCGGTATCATTCAAGCCGTGCAATGGTTTTGGGGGCTCCACCTCACCACCGCCACAGCTTAGCAAGCAAAAAGCAAGCACCACCGCAACACCTTGCCCAACAAAGCGCCTGTAACCAAGGCCGCCACGGATGGACTGCATCGGTCGCATTTTTGGTAAATTAGACATTTCCACCTCTTTATACACCACTATGGTTTCTCGCAAACCCAAAATAACGTCAGGTACGAAAGTGTATTATTGATGATAGTCATACTTCTATACAGCTGTGCCAATAATCAGACAGTCGTTATTGTAATTAAGACTCAGATCACTGGTATCTCTGGCAATTCCCGCTCGCATACCACGCTCGCCAGCCTCATCAAAAATTCTATGATAAGCTCTCCAACTGCCAGTAAAAGGAGGCGTCATGACAAACACAACCGTTGGAAAGGATGGCAAACATCGTTGCACATGGTGTACCGCCACAGATCAGTACCTCCATTACCATGACAACGAGTGGGGATACCCCGTCAATGACGATCACAAACTGTTTGAAAAAATCTGCCTAGAGGGGTTTCAGGCAGGCCTTAGTTGGCGCACCATTTTGGAAAAGCGCGAAAATTTCAGAAAGGCCTTTAAGCAATTTGACTATACCAAAGTGGCGCGCTTTAACGAAGGGCACGTAGAAAAGCTGCTGCAAAACGAAGGGATCGTTCGTCACAGAGGTAAAATCGAAGCCACAATCAATAATGCAAAATGCGCCAAGCTCTTGGTAAAAGAGGAAGGTTCTTTGGCCGCTTTTTTTTGGCGCTACGAACCCAAACCCAGCAAAAATTTTAAGGTAGTCTCAACCAGTCCAGAATCTACAGCGCTTTCAAAAACCCTAAAAAAACTTGGCTGGAAGTTTGTGGGGCCAACAACTGTTTATTCCTTTATGCAGGCCATGGGTATGGTTAATGACCACGCAAAAAACTGTTTTTATCGTGCCGAAGTAGAAAAGGCCCGCAAGAAATTTATCCGGCCCACACGATAAATACACGCGCTGTAACGCTCTAAACAAAGCAACCTCATGAGGACTACATGACCAAACTAATTGCCCTGTTTTGCGTAACGCTTCTTATTGGCTGTACACAAACCACACCACAACCTTTTGGCCAGCAGTTAACCGCACACTTTGACACCTTTATCTACAGCGGCAATGACCCAATATTTAGTGCGCCATTGGCAAAAGACGAATATCAAAACCCCATATTGGCCGGCTACCACCCAGACCCAAGTGTTGTGCGGGTTGGGGCAGATTACTACATGGTTAACTCCACATTTGGGTTCTTCCCTGGCCTACCGGTTTTTCACAGTACAGACCTAGTCAATTGGCGACAACTGGGCAATGCCATTCACCGGCCAGAGCAAATGTCGTTCGACGGCATTCACCTTGGGCAAAACGGTCTTTACGCACCGGCTATAGAGCACAACAACGGCACCTTTTACGTCATTAATACGTGTGTGGCCTGCGGTGGTAATTTTGTAGTTACCGCGACAAACCCTGCAGGCCCCTGGTCTAACCCGATTTGGTTACCACACATCCACGGAATAGACCCATCGCTCTTTTTTGATGACGATGGTAAAACTTACGTTGTTCACCACAAAAACCCTGCCAACAAACGCTACCCCGCCCATACGGCCCTTTGGGTGATGGAAGTAGACCCAAGTAGTTTTAAGCCTTTATCGGAAGATGTGATGCTTGTAGATGGCGGAGAAAAAGCCCCTTGGCATACAGAATATATTGAGGGACCGCACATTTATAAAGTGGACGAAACCTACTATTTATCTGCCCCAGGGGGTGGAACCGGTTATTACCATGGGCAACTGGTCTATAAATCTAAGAATGTATTTGGGCCTTACGAAGCCAACCCCAACAACCCAATATTAACGCAATTGGGTTTGCCCGATGATCGCCCCAACCCGGTGACAGCTACCGGCCATGCCGATTTATTTGAGGACTCCAACGGCGATTGGTGGGCCGTATTTTTGGGCACGCGCGTGTATGATTTGGCCACACCGCCGCAAGACCCAGGTAAATTTCACACTGGGCGCGAAACCTTTATGTTGCCCGTCACTTGGCAAAACGGATGGCCCACTATTTTAAAAGGCAAACCAGTACCCTACCGCGTGCAAAAACCAAACCTCCCTGCAGCCAAAATCAATACTCGGCCAACCACCGGTAATTACACCATTACCGAAACTTTTGATAACAAAGCGCTAGCCCCTCAATGGCTCTATGTACGCACTCCACACACTCAATGGTGGCAGGTAGAATCTAAGCGTCTCCACCTGCTGGCCAGAGACAACCGCATTGGCGACAAGGTGCAACCTTCCTTTATTGGTCAACGTCTTGCCCACATGAACGCAACCATTGAAACCACACTTCAATTCACACCGCAAACCATCACCGATGAAGCCGGCTTACTTGCCCTACAAAATGACACACACTTCTATGCCTTTGGGCTTGGCATCAATAAGGCCGGAGCAAAGGTTTTACGCATCCGTAAAAAAGCAGGCAAAACCTCTCCCACTTACGGCACAATCATCAGCGAAGTGCTTTTAAACAACGCAAGTTCTGCGCCCGTTACACTGCGTCTTTCTATCCGGCAAGCACTTATCAATTTTGAATACAGCACTGACGGTAAGCGCTTTAGCACCGTACTAGAAAATGCCGATGCCAGCGTTCTAACTACCGCTAAAGCCGGGGGGTTTACCGGTGCAGTGGTGGGCATGTATGCAGAGGGG
>CAYZQH010000258.1:0-4437 GCA_964480055.1 uncultured Cellvibrionaceae bacterium | reverse complement strand
CTTGTTGCCTGGCGATATAACCTGAATATTTTGCATGAATCTCTACTTGCTCAGCCACTTGGGCATTGTTTACCCCCTCGCCCTTTAGGTTGGCTAGATCCGCATAGGTCAGCTCTGGGCGCTTGAGTAAATCCAATAAACTGTATTCGCGGGTTAATTGCGACTTTAATTTTGGCGCTAGGGCTTGCGCCTCTTCACTGCCGGCCTGCACCCAGGTGTCTTTGAATCTCTGCTGCTCGCGCTCAATCCCCTCGCGCTTTTCACAGAATGCCGTCCATTGCTCGTCTGTAACTAACCCAAGCTCACGACCCTTTTCTGTGAGACGTAAATCGGCGTTGTCCTCACGCAAAAGCAAACGATACTCCGCCCGTGAAGTAAACATACGGTAGGGCTCTTTGGTGCCTAGGGTAATTAAATCATCTGCCAATACGCCAATGTAGGCTTGATCTCGCGTTGGGCACCAAGGCGCATGGCCCTGCACAGCCAGTGCCGCATTGGTGCCAGCCAACAACCCTTGTGCGCCGGCTTCTTCATACCCTGTAGTTCCGTTAATTTGACCGGCGAAGTACAGTCCATTTAGGTGCTTGGTCTCAAAACTATATTTTAGATCTTGAGGGTTAAAGTAGTCGTATTCAATGGCGTAGCCTGGGCGGACTATGTGGGCGTTTTCAAACCCCACAATGGAGTGCACCAACTCTAGCTGTACATCAAAGGGCAAACTGGTGGATATCCCATTGGGGTAAAGCTCGTGCGTAGTTAACCCTTCGGGCTCTATAAATATTTGATGGCTGGTTTTATCGGCAAAACGATGAACCTTATCTTCAATGGAGGGGCAATAGCGCGGGCCCACACCTTCTATAACCCCCGTATACATGGGCGAGCGATCCAGGCCTTGTTTAATAATTTCGTGAGTGCGCTCATTGGTATGGGTAATCCAACAGCATACTTGCTTGGGATGCTGATCTACATTGCCCATAACACTCATCACAGGTAGAGGCTCGTCCCCCCACTGCTCTTGTACAACAGAAAAGTTAACTGAGCGCGCATCAATACGTGGCGGAGTACCCGTTTTTAAGCGACCAACTCGTAATGGTAACTCCCGCAACCTGTTTGCCAGGGCAATGGACGGGGGGTCGCCGGCTCGACCACCGGAGTAGTTTTCTAGCCCTATGTGAATCTTCCCACCAAGGAAGGTACCGGTGGTTAACACAACACTAGGCGCTAAAAATTGAAGGCCCATTTGCGTCACTACGCCACGTACAGTTTCTCCCTCTACGATTAGGTCATCTACCGCCTGTTGAAAAATCCAAAGGTTGGGTTGGTTCTCTAGGGTTTCTCGAATCGCCGCCTTATAAAGAACTCTGTCTGCTTGGGCCCGAGTGGCACGAACAGCAGGCCCCTTACGACTGTTTAGTACTCTAAATTGAATACCACCAAAGTCTGTTGCGCGGGCCATAGCGCCGCCTAGGGCGTCTATCTCCTTAACCAAATGGCTTTTGCCAATGCCGCCGATGGCCGGGTTACAGCTCATTTGGCCAAGGGTCTCAATATTATGCGTGAGTAACAGCGTTTTACAGCCCATACGCGCTGCCGCTAGGCAAGCCTCGGTACCAGCGTGCCCGCCGCCAATTACTATTACATCGAAGGTTTGATGGTACTTCATGGTGCAAAACGCCACTCATTCAACCCCGCCACTAAGTTAGAGCGGGTAAAGCCGGATAAAAATCGGTCAAGTATAGAGGGTTTGAAGAGGGGGTTCTATGAATTGTTCAAAATACATTCAAAAATAAACCCTGTGTTTTAAACGGTTGTTTAATGTGGCCGATCGTTCATCACTCGCGAAATTCCTAACTTTGTTAGCCAATAACGGCGAAACGCCTCCATAGGCGGCGCAAACCCCATAATTTCTGTGTCTCTAGAGACCCGGTTGATGTGAGAGGCCAAGGTAAACTCGGTTATTCCAGGTACCGGAAAGCCGCCTAGCTCTTCTAACAGGGTTTGCAAGGCGCAGGTCACCTCAAATAACTCCCCGCTGACAGAGTAATCCATGCCTACAGAGAACTGAGTGGACTTACATATCTCTTGTACGGTGATTTTAATGCGTTTTGCCAGCTTATCGTCTGACTGGGTAAGGGCGACTACCTCGCGGTACAAACGATGCTTAAACAAGGAGGGAAGCTCTGCTAGATGCTTATCCGTTACCACACTATGTAATAAGCAGTAATGAGACTTTGCCTCCATGAAGATAACAAACTCTCCAAAGGCAGTGGGTACCAAATGCCCATACCATTGCATTAAACCCGGCGTGTTTATCGTTGGGGACAGCAACGAAGGGATGCGCTCTGATAATCCTTGAGATACAAAAAAGTGCAACATAAGGCCATCCATAGTGAAACTATAAATCTGATTCTAAGGGATTTTTTTGTAAAAAAGAATTAAATAAAAAAAACTATAAAATTATGTAAATTTAAATATGAAGAATAACTCATAAGTAGTAATAAGAGATTAAATATACTAAATTTATTAAGGCTAAATATTCCGTGGATAAGCACTAAATTTTGTTTAAAAACAAAGGGTTAGATCAATGATAAGCGGGCGGTAATCTTCTGGGTTTTAGGCCAAACTCCTCTGGAGTACGTGTATACAAAAAGGGGGGTTATCCAGGAGGTTAAAAAACAGTCAATAAATGTGTGGGTAAAAAAGCGCTCTATTCCAAGGTTATAGACTGCCCGTCAAACTGTTTGTACACAGTCTGTGTGCTAATGGTAGGTAAGCGTTATATAAATTGTGCATAAAAATCTAATTGTGTGTAACGTTGTTAAGAAGCATTTAGTAACCGTTGAAAAACCTGCAGACAAGCCGGTAAAGCGTGTTTTGAAGATGGCGGGTAGACCTGAAACTTGTAGAAACTTCTATTTGGTGATGAAAGGAAATTCTTGAAAAAATACCGCTCAAAGCCGTACTTGATACATTTAACAGGGTGTAAAAAAACAGATTAAGTTGGCTGACTGCACACCAGTCAAGTAGAGACGAAGTGTTCATAGAAGCCATTGGATGATGAGCGTAGAAAGGCCAGTATCCGGCTATTTACCGATGCAGAAGCTGCTGAATATCTCACCCAGTAAGTCGTCGGGTGTGAAGCTGCCGGTTATTTCGCTCAGTGCGTTTTGTGCCGAGCGAAGGTCTTCTGCTAATAGCTCGCCGGCCGCATGCAGTTCTAACTGGTGTTTGCCGTTTGCAAGGGCTGTTTGGGCAACCTCAATCGCTCGGATATGGCGTCTTCTGGCACTAAAGCCGCCTTCTAATGTGCCGGCAAAGCCCATGGTGGTCTTTAGGTGGGTTTTGAGTGTGCCTAGCCCCTCACCAGTTTTGGCACTGATGGCCAGGTTTTGCCAAGGTGTGTTTGTCTGGCAGTGCACCGGTTGTTGATCGCATTTGTTATATATTACAGTCAACTTACTTTGGTATGTGGGGTTGTTAGTAAACTCGGCCCAATGCTCTGTAACACGCAGTTGGTTGGCATCAGTACTGTCAATTAACAACAATATTCGATCTGCCTGGTCGATCTCCTCCCATGCGCGCTTGATGCCTATTTGCTCTACTTTATCTGGGCTTTCTCTTAGGCCAGCCGTGTCTACAATATGTAATGGCATGCCATCTAGGTGTATATGCTCGCGTAATACGTCACGCGTTGTGCCTGCTATCTCTGTCACTATGGCAGAGTCTTTCTCTGATAATGCGTTCAATAGGCTAGATTTACCCGCGTTTGGGCGCCCCGCAATCACCACTTTCATTCCATCACGCATTAATAAACCTTGGGTGGCTTTTACTAATACGGTTTGGGTTTGTTCTATCAATCCATCTAAGCTTGTTGCTACATGACCGTCACTTAGGAAGTCAATTTCTTCTTCCGGGAAGTCGATGGATGACTCCACGTACATTCGTAGGTGAATGAGTTGTTCAACGAGGTCGTCAATGGTTTTTGAAAATGCACCACGCAATGAATTCAACGCTTGTTTGGCAGCTTGTTCGGTGGAGGCTTGAATGAGATCAGCAATGGCCTCTGCTTGGGCAAGGTCTAATTTATCATTTAAAAAGGCCCGCTCGGAAAATTCACCTGGCCGAGCCAAACGGGCGCCATGGGCGAGTGCCGCTTTAATGATTAAATCTAGAATGACCGGCCCACCGTGCCCTTGCAGTTCAAATACGTCTTCACCGGTAAACGAGTTTGGGCCTTTAAAATAAAGGGCGATGCCGCTGTCGATTACAGATTGGTCCGGTGCGACAAAGTCGGTGTAGTGTGCGTGGCGAGGTTTGGGGGCAAAGCCAATTAATTTTTCGGCAATGGTGAAAGCGCTAGGGCCTGATATTCTGACAATACCCACACCACCGCGGCCAGGTGCAGTGGCAATGGCCGCGATGGTGTCTGTGGGTATG
>CAYZQH010000257.1:0-4456 GCA_964480055.1 uncultured Cellvibrionaceae bacterium | reverse complement strand
GGAGCATGCGCAAGGCACTGACTGCAGAGCTTGGGTTGCTATCATCACCCAATAAGAACTTAACCACATTGCGCTCGTCTTGAACTTTATATCGCTCGTTAAAAGCGGCTTCTAACTTGTTCAATGTGATTAAGTTGTACCACCCCAAGTTAACTTCGCGAGGTAGGTCTAATAATAAGTTGGCGTATACCTGTACCAGGCGCGCAGTGTTTTCTACACGCTCAATGTACCGCGCTGTCCAATACACCCTTTCGGCTACTTTAGAAAGCATCAGTATTTCACCTCCGTGTCCACCACCCAGGTATCTTTGCTACCGCCACCTTGTGAGGAGTTGACCACCAAAGACCCTTTGCGCATGGCAACTCGTGTTAACCCACCCGTGGTGACGTAGGCGTTTTCCCCTTGTAAAACAAAAGGTCGTAAATCTAAATGTCGAGGCTCCAAGTTGTTGTTCTCTACCAGAGTTGGTGCAGTGGAAAGCGCCAAAGTGGGCTGCGCTATGTAATTTCGTGGATTGGCTTTAATGAGGTCAGCAAACGTGGCGCGGTCTTTTTTGGTGGAATGTGGCCCCACTAACATACCGTAGCCACCCGATTCATTGGCGGGTTTGACCACCAGTTTGTCTAAATTGGCTAAAACGAACTCTCGCTGCTTATCATCAAAACACAAGTAAGTTTCTACATTAGGAATAATGGGGTCTTGATCTAAATAATATTTGATAATTTGTGGTACGAAGGCATAGACCACTTTATCATCAGCAACGCCGGCACCTGGCGCGTTGGCTAAGGCCACGTTTCCTGCGCGCCATGCGCGCATCAGGCCCGGCACGCCAAGTACAGAATCTGGGATAAACACTTCTGGGTCTAAAAATAAGTCGTCAATTCGGCGGTATATAACATCCACTCGCTTAAGACCCGAAATGGTTTTCATAAATACACTGTCGTCTTGAACCACCAAATCACTGCCTTCTACCAGCTCGGCCCCCATTTGTTGGGCAAGGTATGCATGTTCAAAATAGGCCGAGTTAAAAATGCCCGGGGTCAAGACCACCACCACAGGCTGTTTGACTTTTCTGGGGGATATGGACGTAAGCGTGTTAAATAACTGTTCGGGGTAATCGCCAATGGGTTGAATATGAGTTTTCTCGAACAGGTCCGGCAATACACGTTTGGATATTGCCCGGTTTTCTAACATGTAGGCAACACCGGACGGTACACGTAAGTTATCTTCCAGCACGTAGAACTCACCGCTTTCATCGCGCACCAAATCGGTGCCACAAATGTGCGCCCACACCCCTAAAGGGGGCGAAATACCAACACACTCTTCGCGAAAGTTTTTTGACTGCTCCAACACATAACGAGGGAGAACCCCATCTTTAACCACTTTTTGGTCGTGGTACAGGTCATCAATAAACAGGTTTAAAGCCGTTAACCGTTGCTTTAAACCTGCAGCGGTTTTATCCCATTGGGTTTTGCTGATGGTTCTTGGGACTATATCGAAGGGCCAGGCGCGATCAATATTGCCTTCTTCCGTATATACCGTAAAAGTCACGCCCATCTCACGCACTGTCGCTTCTGCCGCTTGGCGCCTGAGCTCTACATCTTCGTCGCGTAAGGATTTAAAATATTTAACCAGCCTCTGAGCGGGCTTTCTTGCCCTTCCGCCGGGGCTGACTAATTCATCAAAGAAGCTGTCTGATTTGTATTCTTTCCAATTAATTGCCATATAAGGCCCAAACCCTCTACTCAGTTTTACCCACAGGCGCGCGCCCGCTTGAACTAATTTAACACTTCAGTATTGCAACCGCGCACGAATCATACCGCACTGGCTGAACAAATAAATTCTTTCGTGGAGGTTTCCTATCAGGTTTTGTGCCAAATCAGAAACGACTTGGTTTTACCATTGAATCAGGCAAAATTGAATGGGGCAAATAATTCATCATACGCGCCCAATGGAGGCATGTATCGCGCATGCGCGAGAGGAGCAATTCCAAGCGTACTTTTGGCTGAATTTGAATGCGCATAAATTGAGCAAACGCTCAAATCAAGTTATGTTTTAACCTTGCACGGCAAGAGAAATAGCACTTCGCCATTGTCACTCTCCAGTCGCAGTTTAAATTCATTGATCATGACCCCGTTACTCCTGGTGCGACGGAGAAACGCCTTGCCACTGGTTCGAAGCTTCTTCAAAGCGTTTGATTCGCTCTTGCGATGGTGGATGAGAAGAGATGTAAGACGACCATGAACGCCAATCTATTTGGTCCGTTTGAGGCTTCTCAGCAGAGCCATCAACGTCTTCTGTTTCTGCTGGGTCTTTTTCTGTCGAAGCTTTAGCGTCTTCTTCTCCTTCCTCTTTTTTATCATTTTGACGCTTTTGCTGATGAGATCTTTCTAGCTTATCCATCATTTTGGCAAACACCTTTGGGTCTACATTGGCAGAATTTAGCTGCGCCAACGCATAGGTATCTGCCTCCCACTCTAACGCCCTGGAGTAACTGCTTTGCGTTAACACCAACGGCAACAATGTAATTAGCCCGCTGGACGCCGCCATATCCCCTGTTAGCCAACTATAGATACCGTAGGCACCCGCGGCTTGAATCACACCACGTAATGAATGCCGGCTAACCACATGCCCCATTTCATGAAACAGCACAGAGAGTAATTCGTTATCATCTTCCGTTAAGGCCACCAGCTCATCCGTTATAACGACCGTGCCATCGGGCAGCGCAAAGGCATTGGCACCAATACGAGGAGACGCGCGAAACTCCAAACGGAAGTTAAACTCCGACTGTGTCGGCAGGTAATGGTTGAACAAGTCTAGTAGTGCTTGCTTACGTGCAGGCGGTAATTTGGAGGGTTCGAAGTGAGAGCCATCGAGTTGATCCAAGGTGCCTTCGGCCAGCATCACTGAAAATTCGGAAGGCAAACGATGGGCAATGGCCTTAGCCGCGGCCGGCACGCCCCACTTGATCAAGCCAAAAACCAAACCAACGCTCAATACCACTGAGACGGCAATGAGCTTGAGGCGCGTTTCCCAGTGGTGGGCCACAAACCCGTTTTGATTTGCAAAATACGTTTGCTGCAGGCTGTCTGCGGCCGCGTTATCAGTGGTTTGAAATGAAGCGTTGTTAGGCAACCTAAGTAAGCGTGCGGCATTCCCTATGCGCGGCTCTATCTCTAGCTGCGCCACATCAAATGGCGCTATGTCTACCCCGTCCACATGCACTTGGTTGCACTCATCCACGCGTAAAGACGCCACATGAGGCGTAGAGGCCGTACCTGGGTAATAAGTGCCTTTTATCATTTGCGGATGTCCCAAATTTGACGGTGGGCCCATGAGGTGAGTCGGTCTTTGTTCGCGCAATTTACCACGGTTACGTAGTCAAAGAATTATGCGGCTAACTTAATTTCCTCAAATAATATCCACGTCAAACATATCGGCCATCTCTTCGGCTAGAGCAGAAGCCTCCTCTTGCTGAGTTGCACAGAAATCATCTAAGTTGCCATCGACAATCACCGAGGTGCGTGAAATAAAGTATCGCGCTGTACGCACTTTAGCCCAGGCATTCATAAAACCAAAGGTAAAAGCAATGGCCAAGCTGTTGGTGATTAAAACACCAAACAGACTTAAGTAATGGGTGGTTGCAACCAATTGATGCTTATCCGCAAGCTTGGCATTACCCATCAGTAAGTTGTACTGAATACTTTTGAAATACGCCTGAGTAAACGGAATGAACAACGCCGACAAAGGAATTAAAATTAACCACAGATTAAGACCAGTTACAAATTTTACCCCCCATAAAGCGGCAAGCCCAATAAAAAAAACCATCCATAACGCATAAGCTTGATAGTATTGCTTAACATCCCCGCTATAGCTGAATTGAGCAGTACCTAGACGTAAATTTCGACAGTAAAACCGCTGAGAAATAAAACTAAAGTAAGGCAGCGCCAACACGTAGATAAATGCAATAACACCTGCTGGCACAAAAAGATATGGGTTTATGTATTCACCCTCTGCCTCTTCGTCTGCTCCGTCTTGCATGGCGGCGTCATCACTTAAATATGGGTTTTCTTCCCATTCAGAACCATAATCAGGCGTGCTATCTGGCTCAACGCCCTCGGCCTGATTAAATCCCTCTTCCTGCTTCAGTGAACCTTCGCCTTCTTCCATTTCAACGTCTTGGCTCCACTCATATTGCTCTAACCCTAAAAACTCTTCCACCTTTTCGCTGTTGGTTGGCAACCAAAAACTTAACAAAAACAACCCTATTAAGGCACTGGGTAGGATATATACAAAATAGCCTTCTTTATAATTTTTGTTAAATCGAAATTTAATGCCGCGCCACTCAGAATACCGCGCCCTAAAAGATATCATCAAAATTGTTAGCACGGGTATAAACAGAAAGAATGCCACGATCATACAAATAAATACTGTATTTGCGACCGTACTATCCAAT
>CAYZQH010000256.1:0-4458 GCA_964480055.1 uncultured Cellvibrionaceae bacterium | reverse complement strand
CTTTCACTGCATGTAAAATTTCTTTAACAGCGGCTTCCACTTGCTCATTGGCGGTAGTTTCCCAGGCGAGCAAATTTTTTAGCTCTTGGTTAAAATTTTTGGAGGCAGTATCAAGCGTGGAAATCACAGAGGTCATAGCAATTAATTCATAGGGGTAGTGGTATAAAAATGTTGGACTAAAACTTCATCAAAGCACTGTTCAGTGCGTAGCACACTACAAAGCTGATTCTTACAAGCTAAAAGCCGGGTGCGGTCGTTGTTAAACGGAAACCTCTTTCACTGCTGAATCAACAGCATCCACAAGCGCTTCTATTTGATGGTGCTTTAATTTCATAGAGGCTTTATTCACGATTAAACGCGAACTAATAGGCGCGATGGTTTCGCGGGGCTCAAGGCCGTTGGCTTTTAGGGTATTGCCCGTATCGACAATATCCACTATTTCATCCGCCAAATTTAAAACGGGGGCTAGCTCCATGGCGCCGTAGAGTTTAATCACATCCACTTGCTGCCCCTTTGAAGCGTAATAACGCTTGGCCACATTAACGTATTTTGTTGCCACCTTTAAACGCCCAGGCTTACCCTGGTAACCTTTCATTGCCGCTGTCATTAATTGGCAGCGGGCAATATTTAAATCTAACGGCTCGTAATAACCACGCCCACCGTGCTCTAGCAATGTATCCTTACCAGAGACCCCAACATCTGCAGCGCCAAACTCCACGTAAGTGGGTACGTCTACACCCCGTAAAATAAGCAGGCGTACATCGGGCGAGGTGGTTTCAAAGGTTAATTTGCGGCTTTTTTTAATGTCTTCTAAAGGTTCGATCCCGGCCGCAGCAAAAAGCGGTAGGGTCTCTTGTAGTATTCGGCCCTTAGTTAACGCAATGGTTAATTGAGACATAATCACTTCCTACTTATTCTAACCTGGCACTCGTTGGATGTTAGCACCCAAAGACTGCAATTTTTCTTCAATACATTCGTAACCGCGATCAATGTGGTAGATGCGATCAATCAAAGTTTGGCCATCTGCAACCATGCCCGCTATGACCAAGCTTGCCGAGGCGCGTAAATCTGAGGCCATCACAGGTGCCCCCTTTAAGCGCTCAACGCCTTCGATAATAGCAGTATTCCCTTCTAGCTTGATCTTTGCGCCCATTCTGTTCAGTTCATGCACCTGGATCAAACGATTTTCAAAAATGGTTTCTGTCACTGCACCCGTGCCTTCTGCCACGGCATTCATCGCCGTTAACTGTGATTGCATATCGGTTGGGAAGGCCGGGTACGGCGCAGTTTTTAAATTCACCGCCTTTGGGCGGTTGCCTTTCATGTCTAGCCAAATATTTGTGCCGTCTGTACGAATATTGGCGCCAGCCTCTTCAAGTTTTAGCAATACGGCATCTAAGCTTTTTGGGTCGGCATCTCGAAGCTTGATACGCCCGCGGGTAGCCGCTGCGGCCGCTAAATAGGTACCGGCCTCAATTCTATCTGCCATGACCGTATATTCGCATCCGGTTAAAGCACGGACGCCATGAATAGTCAAAGAGTCTGAGCCTATGCCTTCAATTTGCGCACCCATGGCCACCAAGTAATTAGCCAAGTCTACAATTTCGGGTTCTCTAGCAGCATTGCCTAGCACGGTAGTCCCTTTGGCTAAGGCCGCTGCCATGAGTAAATTCTCAGTCCCGCCGACCGTTACGGTATCCATAAAGAAATGCGCACCCTTTAGCCCCTCGGGGGCGCGGGCACGAATGTAGCCGCCGTCTATTTCGATCTGCGCACCCATGGCCTCTAGCCCACGTAAATGGATATCGACAGGGCGACTGCCAATGGCGCAGCCACCGGGGAAAGAAACATCGGCCTTTCCATAACGCGTCAACAAAGGGCCCAATACCAATATGGACGCGCGCATGGTTCTTACCAACTCATAGGGGGCTTCGCAGTCGATGGTGCCGTGGTTATCAATTTCAACGCATAAGTTTTCATCAATGGTCACACCCACTCCCATAGAGCGAAGCAGTGCAAGCATTGTGGTGATATCGTTCAAATGCGGTAGGTTTTGAATGTGCGTTGAGCCTTCGGCCAAAATTGTTGCGGCTAAAATGGGCAGCCCTGAGTTTTTAGACCCCGAAATACGAATTTCTCCATCCAGCGGGGCTCCGCCAGAGATGATTAGTTTATCCATGAATGCTCTTAATTAATTTTTATGAAGATAGAGTGGCTGCTATAGCCGTGTGGCGATGCGCTATGATTGTTTAGCCCACTGCTCGGGCGTAAAGGTCTTCATGTGCACAGCATGGATCACCCCACTGGCAATGAACTCAGACAGTGTGGCATACACCAACTGTTGGCGTTTTACGGGCATTAAACCCTCAAAGGCGGTGCTGACCACCGTTAAGTGCGCATGATTGCCCTCCATTTGCACTTGAACTTGAGCATCGGCGATGGCGGCGGTTACCGCTTGTGTGATTGCCTCGGGTTGCATAGGGGCCTCTCTTGGACAAAAGGCGCGATTCTAGCCAAAATCGCGCCCAAGCGCAGCTTAGGATTCTGTCGTATTCCAATTTTCAATGGTTTTGTTGTAATCGTTCGCGTATTTACCCATATCAGCCTTGAACTGGCTTCTAAAAGTCTCACGTAACTTGATGCCGTCTAATACAACATCTATCAACTTCCACTGCCCCTTTTTACTCTTGGCCATCCAGTAAGAGATGGTCACCGGGGTTTTTGCGCCAACCACCTTTTGGTTCACAATGGCCACGTTTTTCTTACCCAGGTCCTTTGAGGGCTGGATGGTTAACTGCAAATCTGCATAGTTGGCCAAGCCTTTACCAATGGTCTCTACCATGCTGCGCTTAAAACGCTGATTAAACTGCTTGCGTTGTGCCTTATCCGCACCCTTCCAGTACTGGCCCATGACAAACTTAGAGATGTAACGGAAGTGTACCGCCTGATCTAACACCTGCTCTAAATCAGAAAAATACTTATCTGGGGACGTCTTAAGCGCCTGCTCTCCGGTTTGAATGACGGTCATCATCTCGTCGGTGATTCTCTGCACCAACTGCACAGGAGACTCCGCTTCAACCACGGCTTTTTTAGGTGCGGCCTGCGCCGCAGGCACAACAGCGTCGGCAGCGGCCAAGCTACCCCCTATGCTAGAAAGTAACACAAACCCTATTTTTAACATGACTGATCGCACTGTAGCTCCTTGAATGTTCACTGACCGATTTGATAAATACCCAACGTGCTTGTTTTGCCGGCACATTTCACTCTGCCTTTGCACGCTGGGCCTTAGAACGCTCAATCGGCATTTAGTTTACCTCATTGTCAAATTCAACGCGCTAAAACGCTGACAAGGGGCTCCAAGCTCGCTACCATTGCGTCCTTTCGCCCATAAGGACACCCGATGACCGAGCTGCTGTACCCTATCACTGCCATTATTATTGGCTTTGTCGGTCTTATTTGGAGCGCTGATCGCTTTGTGGAAGGTAGCGCCTCTATTGCAAAAGCCGCGGGTTTATCCACGCTGGTCATAGGCCTGACCATTGTGTCTTTTGGCACTTCTGCGCCTGAGATTCTAGTTTCAGTCAATGCGGCGCTAAGCGGTGCCGGGGAGCTTGCCATAGGGAATGCACTGGGCTCTAATCTAGCCAACGTTGGCCTGGTACTGGGTATAACCGCGATAGTTGCTACCCTGCCCATTCAAAAGCACCTCCTACAACATGAAATGCCTTTGCTCATTGGCGTCACCTTGTTGGCCGGCTGGTTTTTATCCGACGCCAATCTCACCCGTATCGAAGGCTTAATTTTATTGGCAACCTTAGTGCCACTTTTGACTTATTTGGTGATTATTAAGAAAAAGACTCTTACAAAAGGCGAGACAGAAGCCGAAGAAGACTTCCCGACGCTATCGGGTAAAATGGCAGCCTTTTGGTTTGTGGTGGGTTTGGCGCTGCTGGTTGTCAGCTCAAAAGCTTTGGTCTGGGGTGCCACCCAGACCGCCACTCACTTTGGCGTTAGCCCCTTGATAATTGGGCTTACTGTCGTTGCTGTGGGCACCAGTTTGCCAGAACTAGCTGCCTCTGTGGCAAGCGCCTTGAAGGGCCACCACGATATTGCCTTGGGCAATGTGATTGGCTCCAACCTATTTAATATCCTGGCCGTGATGTCTGTACCAACACTGATATCACCATTGTCCATGGCGCCAGAAGTGTTTACTCGCGATTACTTGGCCATGGCGGGCATTACCGGCCTGCTTCTGGTGTTTATTATCAGCATCGTGTCGAGTAAGCGCGGCGGCAAAGGGGGCATTGGCAAGGGGGCCGGCATCACCCTACTGGCCGCCTACGCAGCCTACTATTATTACTTATTCAGCACTTAGCGGTGACGAGTTTGCACGCAACTCATTATTTGCCTCACTTTGTTTGCCTCACTGCTACTAAAATGTTCTGAAACCTTAATCAG
>CAYZQH010000255.1:0-4477 GCA_964480055.1 uncultured Cellvibrionaceae bacterium | reverse complement strand
AGGCCATTGCCTCTGAAGTATTTATTCCGCTCACCGTGGGCGGGGGTATTCGTACTGTAGAAGATATTCGCACCATGCTGAATGCTGGTGCCGATAAAGTGGGTATTAATTCTGCGGCCGTTAAAAGTCCAGATTTTGTAAAAACTGCGGCAGACCGTTTTGGGGCGCAGTGTATTGTGGTTGCCATTGATGCCAAAAAAGTCAGTGCCGAAGGGGAGCGTGCAAGGTGGGAGATATTCACCCATGGTGGCCGCAAGCCTACAGGTATAGATGCGGTGGAATGGGCCGAGCGTATGGTCAATTACGGCGCAGGGGAGATTTTATTAACCAGTATGGACCGTGACGGCACTAAAAACGGGTTTGACCTGGGTGTAACGCGCGCAATTGCAGATGCGGTTGCCGTACCAGTGATAGCATCTGGCGGTGTCGGGGATTTACAGCACTTGGTGGATGGCGTAGTTCAAGGCGGTGCAGATGCCGTGCTTGCTGCCAGCATTTTTCACTTTGGTGAATATACCGTGCCGCAAGCCAAGCAGTATATGGCCGAGCGCGGCATAGAAATGCGAATTTAACAGTTTTATTTTTAATTAATAAAGGTCAAAAATACACAATAGAGCACGTCTAAAAATAGCAATTGAGCAAAAAGTGCATTTTTAGAGGTGCCCAGTATTTATTGGCCATACAATTTATTAGGAGCTAGCAATGTCTTCTCGTCAAGAACTCGCCAATGCCATTCGTGCATTAAGTATGGATGCCGTACAAAAAGCCAAAAGCGGCCACCCTGGTGCGCCAATGGGTATGGCTGATATCTCTGAGGTTTTATGGAACGACTTTTTAAAACATAACCCACAAAACCCAAACTGGGTAGACCGCGACCGTTTTATCTTATCCAATGGCCATGGCTCTATGTTGGTGTACTCGTTATTGCACCTTTCGGGTTACAACTTGCCCATGAGTGAGTTAAAGCAGTTCCGCCAATTACATTCTAAAACCCCAGGTCACCCAGAGTACGGTTACACCGAAGGCGTAGAGACCACCACCGGCCCCCTAGGCCAAGGCATTAGTAATGCCGTCGGTATGGCTTTGGCCGAAAAAGCCTTAAGCGCACAATTTAACCGCGACGGCTTTAACGTAGTAGACCATTACACCTATTGTTTTTTAGGCGACGGCTGCATGATGGAGGGCATTTCTCATGAGGTTTGTTCACTGGCGGGTACGTGGGGCCTAAATAAGCTGGTGGCCTTTTATGACGACAATGGCATCTCAATTGACGGTGAAGTAGAGGGCTGGTTCACTGATGATACTCCCAAGCGCTTTGAGGCATACGGCTGGCATGTTATTCGTGATGTAGACGGCCACGACCCAGAGGCCATCGCGGCGGCCATTACTAACGCCCGTGCGCAAGCAGATAAGCCCTCATTAATTTGCTGTAAAACTGTGATTGGGTTTGGCTCCCCTAATAAGGCCGGTACCCACAATTGCCATGGTGCACCCCTAGGGGATGAAGAAATTACCGCCGCCCGTGAATTTTTAAAATGGCCTCATGCACCGTTTGAAATCCCCGAAGAAGTTTACACCGGGTGGGATGCCAAAGAAAAAGGCGCCGCCAATGAATCAGCCTGGAGTGAATTATTCAGTGGCTATAAAGCTGCGCACCCAGAGTTAGCGGCAGAATTTGAGCGCCGTGTGATTAAAGGCGAATTGCCTGCAGAGTTTTCTGAAAAGGCGGATGCCTTTATTGCCGAGTGCCAAGAAAAAAACGAGAAGCTTGCTACCCGTAAAGCTTCGCAAAACACCATAGAGGCCTTTGGTGCATTATTGCCAGAGTTAATTGGCGGCAGCGCCGATTTGGCGGGCTCTAACTTAACCAAGTGGTCGGGCTCAAAGCCGGTGACTAAAGAAGATGCTTCTGGCAACTATTTATTTTACGGCGTGCGTGAATTTGGTATGGCCGGCATTATGAATGGCTTAGGTTTACACGGCGGCTTTGTAAATTATGGCGCAACCTTTTTAATGTTTATGGAGTATGCGCGTAATGCGGTGCGTATGGCGTCATTAATGGGGGTTCAAAATATTTACGTATTTACCCATGACTCTATTGGCCAAGGGGAAGACGGCCCAACGCATCAACCCATAGAGCAAGTGGCCACACTGCGCTTAACGCCAAACCTCCACACCTGGCGCCCAGGGGATGCCACAGAAACTGCCGTAGCGTGGAAGTCTGCCGTGGAATATCAACAAGGCCCAACGGCACTGGTATTGAGCCGTCAAGGTGTAGAGTCTTCAACGCGCAGCGCAGCGCAGGTGGCCAACATCAGCCGTGGTGGTTATGTATTACGCGACTGCGAAGGTGAGCCAGAGGCCATTATTATTGCCACAGGTTCAGAAGTGCCATTGGCGGTTAAAGCACAGGAAGCATTAGCGGCAGAAGGTAAAAAAGTGCGTGTTGTGAGTATGCCTTGTACCAATATTTTTGACGTACAAGACGCGGCATATAAAGAGCAGGTGTTACCGCTTGCAGTTTCTGCCCGTGTAGCGGTAGAAGCGGCGCACGCAGATTACTGGGCTAAATACGTAGGTATTGATGGTCGTGCGGTAGCCATGACCACGTTTGGTGAATCAGCCCCCGGTGGCGCATTAATGGAGCATTTTGGCTTCACCGTAGAAAATGTGGTGAATACTGTAAAAGAGTTGTTGGATTAGTACTTGCTTTGAAATAGTTTCCACGACCGGTATTGTCGCTGCGCTGGATGGAGTGAACTCGTTCAAAATCACATAAACCCATCCATGGGGCTCCGCCACGTCTTCCTGACGTGACGGTTTTGAACGAGTTCACTCCATTCAGCTAGTTAAGCATTCTTGCAAGCGGTGTAAGAGCTAGGCGAAGGGAGCCCCCTTTAATAACCGTCAAATCAGGATGATTTGTCGGAGCCCCATGGATGGGTTCATGCGTTTTTAAAGGGGGCTCCCTTCGTCTGGCGGATTCAGTGCCAAATTACTCTTGTTAACAATTATTAAGTTATTTTTTTGAAATTTACTCTCATAAATTTGGAGTCCCAATGACTGTTAAGTTAATGTCTAGCCTAGATCTAAAAGGCAAGCGCGTATTAATTCGTGAAGATTTAAACGTGCCTATTATGGACGGCAAAATCACTTCTGACGTGCGCATTAAAGCGGCACTACCAACCATTCAAGCCGCATTGGATGCCGGTGCAAAAGTGATTGTCATGTCGCATCTTGGCCGTCCAACAGAAGGGGAATATGAAGAAGAGTATTCTCTAAAACCCGTAGCCGAACATATCAGTGGTTTGATAGGTAAAGAAGTTCCTGTCGTACGCGACTGGAAAAGCGGCCTAGATATGGAAGCCGGGGCGCTGACGCTTTTAGAGAACGTGCGTTTTAACTTAGGGGAAAAGTCTGACTCTGAAGGCCTGGCTAAAGCCTATGCCAACCTATGCGACATTTTTGTGATGGATGCCTTTGGTACGGCGCACCGCGCGCAAGCCTCCACGCATGGCGTTGCACGTTTTGCTCCTGTTGCGTGTGCGGGCCCATTGTTAGCCGGTGAATTAGAGGCATTAGATAAATCCCTGGCAGAGCCTGCTCGCCCAATGGTGGCCTTGGTGGGCGGTTCTAAAGTTTCATCAAAACTCACCGTGCTTGATGCCTTATCTAAAATTGCCGATATATTGGTTGTGGGTGGCGGTATTTCAAATACGTTTGTTGCTTCAGCCGGGAATGAGGTGGGTAACTCGCTACACGAGAAAGATTTAATTCCAGAGGCGCAACGCCTGCGTGAAACCACCGAAGTGGTTTTTGCCCAAGATGTACGCGTGACCAAAGATGGTTTTAGTGATTGGAGCCACAGCTCTAAAACCGAAGTACGCAAAACTCATGAAATAGCCGCCAATGAAGAAATTATTGACTACGGCCCAGAAACGGCAAAAAAAGTTGCCGAGATTCTAAAAAACGCTAAAACCATATTGTGGAACGGCCCTTGTGGCGTGTTTGAGTTTGACGCCTTTGCCCAAGGTACAGAAATCATCGCCCGTGCCATAGCCGAAAGCGACGCATTCTCCATTGCCGGCGGTGGCGATACCCTAGCGGCCATCGATAAGTTTGATTTGGCAGATAAAATTTCATATATCTCTACCGGTGGTGGGGCATTCTTAGAATATGTAGAAGGTAAGTCATTGCCTGCGGTCCAGATTTTGGAGTCCCGCGCTAAGGATGATTAAGCCATAGAATATAGACTGAATTAAAAAAAGGGCCGCCAGGCCCTTCTTAGGGTTGCCTCTTCGTGTGCTATGATTCGCGCTTATACAAGGATTTACGCCAGGTGGCTTTGTGGTAGATACAATCTTATCTGAGGGCTGGCTAGTACCTGTGACTCAGGTGCCGTCTTGTAATCACAATGCACGCCCCTTTGGCGAGGTTGTCTCGCTGCTGGTTATTCACAATATAAGCTTGCCGCCCA
>CAYZQH010000254.1:0-4485 GCA_964480055.1 uncultured Cellvibrionaceae bacterium | reverse complement strand
ACCAAATTCATGGTGTTTTTGCAGCGCTCTTTGGGGGGTAACGCGTAACCAGAACACCCTAAAAATACGCCGGTACTACCGGTACGTATTTGCATAGTACGCCCACATTTATCACAGATGATATTTGTTTCAGTGGGTGTATTGCCGCGCATTCCAAACTCTTCACCTTGGGCTTTGGATAGCTTATTGGAAAAGTCGGCATAAAATTCGTTTAATAAATCCAACCAATTTTTGTCGCCGTCAGCCACCGAATCTAGTAGCTGCTCCATGTTGGCCGTAAAACCATAATCCATAAGATCTTTGAAGCTTTCTACCAAACGCTCGCTGACAATGTCGCCCATTTTATCCGCGTAAAAGCGACGGTTTTGTACGTGTACATAACCACGATCTTGAATGGTAGAAATAATTGAGGCGTAGGTGGATGGGCGGCCGATACCGCGTTTTTCCAGCTCTTTTACCAACGCAGCTTCAGTAAAGCGCGCAGGAGGCTTGGTAAAATGTTGCGTTGGCAGTAGCTCAAGCAAGTTCAACACGTCGCCGACTTTTACGTCCGGCAAAATACCATCATCATCCTTCTTGCTAACAGGAGGTAGCACCTTTAAATAACCATCAAAACGAATCACGCGCCCTTTGGCGCGCAAATGATAATCCGCCGCCTCGACAGTAACGTTGGTGCTGGTAAATTCTGCTCCTGTCATTTGGCAAGCAACAAACTGCTTCCAAATAAGGGTGTATAAACGCTCTGCATCGCGGTCCATACCCGCCAGGTGACTGGTTTGGGTATTAACATCAGAAGGCCGGATGGCCTCATGCGCTTCTTGTGCCCCGTCTTTGCTGCTGTATCGAACGGCCTCAGCGGGAAGATACTTTTTGCCGTAGTTCTCTAGAATATATTCACGGCAATTTTCTACGGCCTCGGCGCTTAAGTTTGTAGAGTCGGTACGCATGTAAGTAATGTAACCAGATTCATATAGGCGCTGAGCCATCATCATGGTTTTTTTAACGCCAAACCCTAGACGGGTACTTGCTGCCTGCTGCAAGGTAGAGGTTATAAACGGCGCGTTAGGACGAGACTTGGTGGGCTTATCTTCGCGCGCAATAACTTTATAGTCTGCACCTTGTAATGCGTTAACAGCGGTACTGGCATCAAGCTCACTTTTGGGTTCAAACGCTTCACCCTTAAACTTTTTAACTTGGTAAGTGGTTTTTTCTTCCGCTTTGGTGGCTAAATTAGCGGCAACATTCCAGTACTCTTCCGGGATAAAAGCTCTAATTTCTTTTTCGCGCTCGGTAATTAAACGCACTGCAACGGATTGCACGCGCCCAGCTGATAAGCCACGTGCAACTTTCTCCCACAGAAGCGGAGAAACCATATAGCCAACAATGCGGTCTAAAAAGCGCCTGGCTTGTTGCGCGTTTACGCGGTCAATATCTAAACGGCCAGGAGACTTAAACGCTTCTTTAATGGCCGATTTGGTAATCTCATTAAAAACCACTCGCCGATAGCGCGTATCGTCACCACCTATAGCCTCGCGCAAATGCCAAGCAATGGCCTCTCCTTCACGGTCCAAATCCGTCGCCAGAAAGATTTCATCGGCGTTTTCAGCCAAGCGCTTTAATTCATCAACAACCTTTTCTTTGCCGGGCAGAATTTCATAGTGTGCGGCCCAGTTGTTGTAAGGGTCTATCCCCATACGTTTAATAAGCTGCTCTTTGGCTTTATTGGCTTTATAGACTTTCTTTTCATCCGCCGACATCTTTCGTGTCTTAGCCGCCTGCGCTGCGCGCGCCTTTGGGTCCACAGGCTTAGAAGAGCCGCTGGTAGGCAAATCACGTATATGACCAACACTCGACTTAACAACGAAACCGCTGCCTAAATATTTATTGATGGTCTTCGCCTTGGCTGGCGACTCCACGATAACGAGAGATTTTCCCATTCTTCCCCTACTTTTATATACCGTATAAAAAGGTCTAAGAGCACTCTAACGAGCTTAGGAGCGCATATATAAGTCCAGAATAACCATAGGTCAAGCTAAACATTTTTGAAGGTTGAACCGGGCCCCATAACCCTTCCCAGCACAAAAATAATAATATACTGTTTATTATCAATAACTTACATGGCCTATAACGTCCTTAAATTGGACGGTTCCAGGCCACTCATGAATTTTCCGTGAAATAGCAATTTTCCTATATGCGCCTAAAAAACGTACAAGCGAACATTAGGCAGAATGACACGCTGACTATACAAATTTAGCCATACCCCCATGCGACCTACCATATAACCACTCGCTCACCTACGCTTAACCGAACTACACAAATTGCATAGCTCACCGCCTATAATTTTGGCAGGGTTTACGTTGAATATAGTGTAACTGGCATTGCACATTTTTTAAGGTCGTCTAATTTTATAACTAATAGCATCAAAATCGGTTTTTGGGGCCCCGACCTATGAATTCCGTTAGCATGTTAACCTTGTGTATCATATTAGCGTTGGCATCCCTGGGCTTGGTAAGCGTCATTAATCGCATTCAAACCAGAAGCCGTGTAGTGCGCCAAAAAAGTCAGTCTGTTCGACGCCGTATTCGGGAACTAGAAGAGCTGTGTGCGGCTGTTGAACCGCTAATAGAGTCCGTCATCGTTCCGCGAATGATAAACGAAGAAGTGATACAGCTTATTCAAACCGTCATTAAGCTCGACTCTGGTGCCAAGTACTTGGACGCACACTTAGAGCAAGCCCAAGTATTGGCTAGAGAGTTTAGCCAGGATCATCGCACTCAGCCGCTATACCGACTCATGGCCAGTGATTCGGCCATTGCAAAGGCCAAGTTTTATATCACCGAGGCTGCGCGCGTCATACGCAGGCACCATTCGCTGGATATTATTCAGGCGGCAGAGCTTGAGGCCAATATTAAAGAGCTTAATTGGGCACACTTGATGGTAGGCGTCATCTCGCACGTGGGACACGGACACAAAGCCGTATCACGACAGGATTACGTAGTGGCCTACTCCTATTACAGGAAGGCGCAAAACATGCTCATCAATGGGCAGCAAGATGAACAGCGTCGTCATCAATACATTAGAGAGCTGAGTGAGCTTTTGAGCAATAAACGCGGTGCTTTAAGCACAGAGCTTATGCCAGAGTCCGAGTTTAACCCCACTCAAAATGCCCTGCAGTTACCCAAAGAACAGGATTTTGAGGGTGACGTTAGTACTGACAACAAAGGCAACACAGCCGCCCAAGGTTAAGTCTCACCAAACGGCGTAAGCTGTGTTGCTAGGCTATGTAAATGTTGATTGAGTTGGGCAAGCGCATCTAAACCACCTTGCTCCCCCCAAGAAGCACTAACCCCTGCGGAGTTGATCTCTAACGATTTAACCCCTTGAACATCTTCCTGCACTTGAGGCAACCATTTTTGTAAAACCTTCTTTAAATGAGGATCAAGAGAACTGGGGTGAACTTCCCAATAACCGTTAACATGTAATTCGTGCTGGTAAGATTTGAGCATTAGCTGCACCTCGCAATCGTGCGGCCACTTCAACGCCGACGGCCAACGCACCAGGTAATTCGCGATTGGCGTGTCTTCAAAATTATGCAGGCGCACAGCCAACCCTAAACCGGAAGCTTTGGCCCTTAGCGCTGCAATACGTTTTTGGCGCGGTGATGGCCGCAATAATAACACCGGCCCCAAAGCCATACATGCCACCAACACCGTAACTACAATTGCCGTTAAACTCATAATTTGGACTCAAATCAATTTCATGTAATGCAGGTACGTTATCATAGGCCTTACGGAGGGTATCACCATGAGTCAATATCAACACGTTTTAGTGGGGTTAGATTTTACCCCCGAAGAATCACAAGTGGTCATCAGCAAAGCGAAGGCCCTGGCGCAATCATGCGGTGCAAAGCTTAGTCTCGCGCATGTTATAGAGCCTTTAGCACTGGCTTACGCTGGAGAAATCCCTATAGATATCACCACAACACAAGCCAACATTGAAAAGTATGCCAAAAAGCAACTAGAGCAGCTGGCCATTGAATACCAAATTCCGCCCGAGTCTGTGCACCTTTTGTTGGGGTCTACGGCCATTGAATTACGCGAAACGGCCGAAAAAATCAATGCAGACCTAATTATAGTGGGCAGCCATGGCCGCCACGGGCTTGCATTGATATTCGGCTCCACGGCCTCCGATGTGATACACGGCGCGCAATGTGATGTATTGGCAGTGCGTGTTTAACCCAAATTACGTTAAACACTAGAAAGCTCGTCCCAACGCTCATACAAGGCATTAAGCGCAGCTTCTTGCTCGGCAACGAGTTGAGTTTTGTTGGTAACTGTTTGCGCGTCCCCTTGGTAAAATTCGGGGGCGCTGACTTCTGCATGCAACTGCTCTAAGGTTTTCTCTAGCGCCTCTATTTTGTCCGGCAGTGTATCTAGCTCTCGTTGCAGTTTGTAACTAAGTTTCTTTTGAGGGCTGGCTTTGGCG
>CAYZQH010000253.1:0-4513 GCA_964480055.1 uncultured Cellvibrionaceae bacterium | reverse complement strand
TATTGTTGATCTTCAGCTTTAATGGGCGACGAAGAGTGACGTCCACAGCGCCAGAACAGCCGCATCCACCCTATTTAAGTGGGGCGTGGCTGAGCTTTGAGCGGTGCCGCCAAAATTACGGACAAACCAGCTCGCCGCCGAATAATACCAGCAACGAGCAAAAACGGTATGAAACTTTTTGGTCTAAACCGCTAAGCCTAGGCCCTTAGATCTAGAGCGCTCAAACCCTAGCCCTTAAGTCTAGCGTGTGCGGCATTTCTGGGTTAACAGAAATCTTGGGCTCTGCCATAGGCTGCGATTTGGAGTGGGGCGTCAGCGACCGCACGGCATCTGTCTGTGGCCTAGGTGTGTAAGGGCCATGCGTATGCCCCGAGGGCGCAAAGCGGTTCACCCGCCGTGACTCCGCCTCAAAAGCATTCACCGCAAAGGCTTCATAGCTTAGCCCACCAGGGTGCGCCACATGGTAAGTGCAGCCGCCCACAGACCGGCCGTTCCAAGTATCAATCAAGTCAAATACCAAGGGCACATGCACACCAATAGTCGGATGTAACGCCGAGGGTGGTTGCCAGGCTCGATAACGTACCCCAGCCACATAAACACCTTGTGTGCCAGTGCTTTGGAGCGGCACAAGCTCGCTGTTACAGGCCAGAACAAAACGACCATCCGTTAAGCCTGTGGCTTTTATTTGTAACCGCTCTACTGAGGAATCCACATAGCGCGCAGTGCCAAAGCTACCCACTTCTTCCCCTAACACATGCCAAGGTTCAATGGCCCAGCGAATTTCCAATTCGATATCATCCAATTGTACACGGCCGTAATGGGGAAACCGGAATTCTTCAAAGGGCGCCAACCACTCGGCGTCAAATTCTAATCCGTGGTCATTTAAATCCTGCACCACGGCTTTGGCGTCTTGCCAAATATAATGTGGCAACATGAAGCGGTCATGCAGCAAGGTTCCCCACCGCACCAAAGGCTTATGGTAAGGCTCTTGCCAAAAGCGCATTAACAAACAGCGCAACAATAAATTTTGCACCAGGCTCATGCGCGCATGCGGTGGCATTTCAAACCCACGAAACTCTAATATCCCTTGGCGACCACTGGCCGTACCTGGGGCATACATTTTGTCGATACAAAACTCTGCACGGTGGGTATTGCCGGTAATATCGATTAACAGGTTACGCAACAAACGATCCACCAACCAAGGTGCCGGGTTGCTGTCTTTAGGCATTTGTGCGAAGGCAATTTCTAACTCGTACAGCATTTCATCGCGGCCTTCATCCACTCGTGGTGCTTGTGAGGTGGGGCCAATAAACATGCCAGAGAACAAGTACGACAAACTGGGGTGATGCTGCCAATAAGTAATTAAAGAGCGTAAAACATCTGGGCGCCGTAAAAATGGGCTGTCCTCGGGGCTTGCGCCGCCCATAGTCACGTGATTACCGCCGCCCGTGCCCGTATGACGCCCATCAAGCATGAATTTCTCTGCCCCCAAGCGCGAATAAAAAGCCTCTTCGTAGAGCGCCTCGGTATTTTCCACCAAGTCTCGCCATTGGCTCGAAGGGTGTATATTAACTTCAATAACACCTGGGTCTGGCGTGACCAATAATTTTTGAATTCTGGGGTCTTTGGGTGGCTCATAGCCTTCAATGACCACTGGCATTTCTAAGTCTACGGCAATCAATTCTATACAGGCGACCAAACCCACATAGTGCTCAAGGTATTGCAATGGTGGAAGAAAAATATGTAACTTACCCTCGCGCGGCTCAATACATAAGCACGTGCGCTGCACCTCCCAATATTCTTTAACAATTTCTGTTTTTGGCTCCGAGTGCTCCGGACTAGACTCGTGTTTTTCCTCATCACTACTTGCGGGCTCATGCTCTGACGCTTGCGCCATTAAATCCGCGTGCGCTGGCAGTTTTTCACGCGCCTCGAAAGGGTCTCTCTCCGCTGGAATTTCGCGCTCGGTTTCTTCCACAAACGGCAAATCATCTAAAGGTAAGCGTAACCCCAAGGGTGAATCCCCTGGGATTAAAGTGATCCTGCCACGCCGGGTTTCCCAATGGCTGGAGCACCAAGCCCCGGTTTGAAAATTCCACGCTAAGGGAATAATAAACCCCGCTGGCGTATCAAGCCCCTGACTGAGTACGCGCGCTAATCGTTGCCGCTCTAATCCATCTTTTGCTTTGGCAATTTGGCTGTCCAAGTTAACGGGCAGTTGCTGCTCCTGCAAAAGATAATGCAGCGCATCTTCATAGGCACCTTGGCAAAAATGTTCATCCAATCCCAAATGGCCGCACATGGCACTGGCAAATTTTTGCGCATGATCAATGGTGTGGTCATAGTTTTTATCGATTCGCGCTAGGCTTTGCGGGTGATGCCACAATGGCTCGCCGTCTTTACGCCAAAAAAGCCCCAGCGCCCAGCGAGGCACTTCCTCACCCGGATACCATTTGCCTTGACCGTAGTGGAGCAACCCAAAAGGTGCAAAACGGTCCCGCAACCGCAGCAGTAACCCTTTAGCCAAACCCAATTTATCGACACCTAAGGCTTCCGTATTCCATTGTGCGGATTCCATATCATCCACAGATACAAATGTAGGCTCGCCACCCATGGTTAAGCGCACGTCTGCTTCATCTAGCAAACCATCCACTTTATCTCCAAGTGCCATAGCCGCTTGCCATTGGGTGTCGCTGTAAGGCTTGGTCACGCGCGGGTCTTCTAGAACACGCTCTACAATATTGCTGTAAGAAAACTCCACTTCGCATTCATCAATGGCGCCATCAATAGGCGCTGCCGATATAGGGTCAGGCGTACAGGCCAGAGGAATATGACCTTCACCGGTCAACAACCCTGAGGTTGGGTCTAAGCCTATCCAGCCGGCACCGGGTATAAACACTTCACACCACGCATGGAGATCTGTGAAGTCTTCTTCGGCGCCACTGGGGCCATCTAGAGATTTAGTATCGGGCTGTAATTGCACCAAATACCCGGAAGCAAAACGCGCCGCTAAACCCACATGGCGAAGCATTTGTACCAACAACCAAGAAAAGTCACGACAGCTGCCTTTGCCTGTTTCCAAAGTTTCTTTTGGGGACTGAATACCCGGCTCTAAGCGAATACCGTAATCTAACCCGCTTTGGACTTTTTGGTTTACCACCACCAAATAATCATTGGTGCGCATTTTTTCCATTTGAATGTCTGCCACCCATTCTTTGAACTTCTCGCCGCAATGCTCTGGCGCCAAACATTCTAAATAGGGGGAGAGCTCCTTTAGTAATTGTTTTGGATACTTAAAAGGGATGAAATCTGCATATTTTTCCAAAAAGAAATCAAAGGGATTGATAACGGTCATATCCGCTATCACCTCCACCTCAACACCTAAACGCTTCGTTTTTTCAGGAAACACCAAGCGCGCCATATAATTACCAAAGGCATCTTGCTGCCAATTGATAAAATGGTCTTCCGGCGTTATTTTCAAACTGTAGCTGTGAATTTTTGTACGGCTATGAGGCGCCGGGCGCAAACGCACCGTATGAGGCGATAGCGCCACGGGGCGATCAAAATCGTAATAGGTGTTATGGCGAATGGCCACTCGAATAGTCATACACAGCCTCTGGGGGTATTAAATTTTGGATAGACAAAAAGACTTTTCACTTTGCCCCGCTTGAAATGGAGCACTTTCAAACTCAATGCATAGCTAACTGAAAAATTACGCGTTTTAGCTAACTTTTATCCTGAAACGCTCTCCACGGCGCTTCAGGATGTTGAAATACAAAAACGTGTTTGATGGGGCTAGATATCAGTTAAACCAAGCCTCTGCAATGGCAGAATGGATAGAGGCTAAATCCAGTTGTAACTCATTTAAATACTCGCGCAAAGGCTCACCTAAATTTTGATAAGGCACGTCATTAAAGGCGTTACGTTTTACTTTGGTAAGGTGCTTAACTACTGGCTCGGCATTAGGTAACTTCCCGGCAGAATCTACAATGGCACTTAAGTTATGTTCAATGGCTCTTGGAAACTGAGTATCCTCTAATAAATACGCCGCCACCTGTGCGCCTTTTACAGAAGCACGTAACTTTCTACGGTACGATTGTTCAGCGCCTACCGATCGCAAAACTTGCCCCCAAATAATTTGCCGGGCGTTCACTGCGGCTTCGTCGTCTCTCACTTGCAAACCTGCTACTGAGCCCGCGTCCAAGATTCGCGTAGTCATATCCGCACGCTCTAAGTTTCGCCCTAAGCGCAAAAAATCCCAAACGGCGTCATGGGTCATGGTGCCATACAATAATCCGTTGATCTGTTGACAGCCTCGTACAATGCCTTCCAATACCTGTGGACGGTGCCCTCGGTTCACGGCGTTTTGCACGTTGTCGCTGACAAAAATACTCAGTTCATTGATCAGCTCCCATGCTTCCTCGGGGACCACATCTCGCGTGGTGCGTACATTTTCGCGGAGCATGCGCAAGGCACTGACTGCAGAGCTTGGGTTGCTATCATCACCCAATAA
>CAYZQH010000252.1:0-4534 GCA_964480055.1 uncultured Cellvibrionaceae bacterium | reverse complement strand
CTGTTTATGGCTTTTTCAAAATGGCAAGCCAAAAGAGAAAATCCAAATGCTATGCCGCAAGGCTCTAGCGCCGATGGCGTGCATGAGCTGGTTTTAAAAAGAAATTACCAACATCACTACATGGTGAACGGTCAAATTAACGGCCAAACGGTAACCTTTCTTGTTGATACAGGCGCCACGCATGTTTCCGTGCCTGCACACTTGGCTAAAAAGCTCGGGTTAAAACCCGGAGCGCGCGGTATGGCGATCACTGCAAATGGCACAGTTGAAACACGCGCTACCAATATTACACGGTTGAAACTTGGCCCAATCCTCTTGGCAGATGTGCCTGCCAGTATCAACCCAGGCATGCAAGACGACGCCGTACTGCTAGGTATGAGTGCCTTGAAAAATGTAGAATTCACCCATAGAAATGGCACCCTTACTTTAAAACAGTATTACTGATCACTTTTAGCAGCTTCTGGAACCGACCTTGAAAAACCTAACCTTAGACGCCATACGCGCAGATATTGCCCGTACCGTTCGTACAGCCTTAGCAGAAGATATTGATACCGGTGATATAACCGCCGAGCTTATTGCCCCTGAAGCCGACTGTACGGCCCGCGTCATTACTCGGGAGCGCTGCACAGTTTGCGGCGCCGCATGGGTGGATGAGGTCTTTAAACAATTGGGCGGTGTGCACCTGAACTGGAAGGTGGAGGACGGCGACGAAGTTGCCGCAGACACCCCATTACTGCACCTGCACGGAAACGCCCGCGCCATTCTTACGGGCGAGCGTACAGCGCTTAACTTCTTACAATGCCTAAGTGGTACGGCAACGTTAGCGCGCCAATATGCCAACCACGTAGTAAACTCAGATTTAAAAATTTTAGATACGCGCAAAACCATACCTGGACTGCGTACTGCACAAAAATATGCCGTTGCGGTTGGAGGCTGCCACAACCATCGCATTGGTCTATATGACGCATTTTTAATTAAAGAGAATCACATTGCTGCTTGCGGTGGCGTTGCCAAAACCATAGAGCAAGCCATGGCGCTTCATCCAGATAAACCCATTATTGTTGAAGTAGAAACCTACCAAGAATTTTGCGAGGCTATCCAATTTCCCGTGACGCGGATCATGTTAGATGCCTTACCCGCGGATGATTTAGAAAAAGTATTTAGCCACCCCACCGACATTCCATTAGAAACTTCCGGTAATATCAGTGAAGAGCACTTAGCACAAATTGCAAAAACGCCAGTACAAGCGGTATCCAGTGGTGCTTTAACCAAAAATGTACGCGCGATCGATTTATCGCTTCGAATTATCGGTTAAAAACCGCCCGTTAATTATTATTTTGTATAAATACTGCTGCCCGCACTAAGCACTTTGCTCAGCCCATTGGATAGGTTGCCGGCCTTGCTCAACCAGCCAAGCATTTGCCTTAGAAAAATGCCCATTGCCAAAAAAACCCCTGTGCGCAGACAGCGGTGAAGGATGGGGAGACTTTAAAACCAAATGCTTTTGCGCATCAATAAACCCGCCCTTTTTTTGCGCGTATGCACCCCACAATAAAAAAACCACGCCCTCTGAATGTTCGTTAACCGTTTGAATAACTTTGTCGGTGAACAACTCCCAACCTTGGCCCTGGTGAGACCCAGCCTTGGCTTGCTCCACCGTTAATGTGGCATTCAACAGTAATACGCCTTGATCGGCCCACCCCTGCAAACACCCATGGCTTGGAATGGGCGCACCAATGTCTTGCTGTATTTCTTTAAAAATATTTAACAACGATGGTGGAAACGGCACACCTGGTAGAACAGAAAAACACAACCCATGAGCTTGCCCTGGCCCGTGGTATGGGTCCTGCCCTAGGATCACCACCTTGATTTGATCAAAAGGTGTACTATTAAGAGCATTAAAAATTTGCTTGCCCGGAGGGAATACCAATTTTTTTTCGGCTTTTTGCTCAGCCAAAAACTGCCGAAGCGCAACCATATAAGGTTGCCCGAACTCACCTTGTAGGTGTGTTAACCAGGACCGGTGCAAATCTATTTTTCTTTTGGAGAGTGTCACAGCAAACCTAAACAATGAATATGAGGGCTCAATTTTACTGAATTACGTTAGGCATTACGATCAAATCGGTCTAGATTTACACGCTTGATCCGTTACAATCCCTAACATCTAATTCGCAGCATCTTTGGAGCCCCCATGGTTAAACGCCTACTCCCCACAATGAGCTTAGCACTGATTTCAATGGTTCTAAGTGGCTGTAATACCTACTCTCAACCTCCCAAGGGCGAAGTAACTGAAGCCCCTTTTGTTGCCCTAAAGTGGCAAAGCGCGGCACTGGCACATGACAACATAACAACCATTGAAGGCAACCCCACAACCACCGCCAGCGCGCTTGGTGACACCATAACATTTGATGGCGAGGGTGATCGTCTGGTGGTTAACCAAAACCCTTTGTGGCAAGCCGAAGAATTTACCATCGAGGTGATCATAAAACCCAATGACGCCTTCCCGGAAAATACCGCACCGCGCTACCTACACATAGAAAGTGCCGACAACAGTAACCGCCGCATCACCATGGAGATGCGACTGAATGAGAATAAGCAGTGGTACTTAGATGCATACATCAAGTCAGACAACGATAAGTACACCTTAATAGACAAAACTCTCGTCCACCCCATTGATCAATGGGCACACACGGCCATCACGTACAAAAATAAAATTTTTACTTCTTTTGTCAACGGAGAGCAAGAGCTGTCTGCCACTGTGCAATATTTACCTATTGCCAAAAATGCAAAAACCTCCATCGGCGCAAGGCTAAATAAAGTACATTGGTTTAGTGGGAGCATATTTAGCGTAGCAGTAACCCATAAAGCATTAGAGCCAAGCGCATTTAAGACGTTAAAAGTGTGGTTGAAAAGCACGCAAAAATAGAAAGGCTGGGCAAACCAGGGGCGAATCCCCTGGCATTTAAACCCTTACAACAGCGATCTATAACGTCTTAATCACCAAGTCTATCCTGCGGTTTTTCGTGCGGCCTTCGGCGGTTTCATTGTTACCAATGGGTTTGGTTTCGCCGTAGCCCTCTGACAATATAGACATATTGGTACGCCCTGGCATATTGGCTAAAAGGTACGAGCGTACGGCTTCTGCTCGGTCGCGAGAGATTTGCATATTGATGGCGTCGCCACCAAAAGAGTCGGTATGCCCCTCTACAATCACTGGTGCATTGGGGAATACGTTTAGTGCTTTTTGCACTTTAGCCAACAGACTAAAATACTGTGTCTCTACGGTAGATTTACCGGGTTTAAAATTTAGCCCCACCATTCTAATTAAAATGTCACTGCCTTTGGTTAAAACGATGGCTTCTGCTGGGTCAAACAAGTCATTGACTTGTCCAAACTGCGCGCGGCGCTTCTCTTGCTTGGCCAAGCGCTCGTTTTGCACACCTAAGCGCTCTTCTAAAATGGTCATTTCTGTTTCTAACTGTTGAATATTTTTTTGCGCCTCTCCCAATTCGTAGGCCTGCATTTGCAGTTGGGCAATTTTATCCATAATGTTTTTCATTGGGTCTTCGGACTGGCCATCTAACTCCGCAACCAAATCCAATGTGCCAGCGACTCGAACTACCGGTTGCTCCATGGCCAGCACCACGTCTTCAGGCTCTACATCGCCTCTTGCTAAAGGCAGTACTTTACTGGCTATATGAATGGCATGATTGGCCTCATATTTTGCTTCACGTGCGAGTGAACGAGGTTGATCAAGGTCGTATCGGTTATCACTTAATGCCTTTTCCGCCTTCATCAACAATGCCTCAGCATTTTTTAAAGTTCTAGGGGCATATTTATAGACTTTTTCTTTCTTGGCTTTTGCAATTAAATTACGTGTTTCATTTAAGTAATTGGCCTTAATTGCAGCCAACTCCGCCACTCTATAAAGCTCCTCCGCTTTAGCAGATTTTTTACTGGCAGATTTTACATTGCCCCCCTCTAACCGCTTAGCGGCCACCGCAAAGGCTATCTCCGCCTCCTGCCATTGAGCCGTTGCATATTCATCGGCCTTGGCAGTTAATGCATCTTTTCTTGCATTAATTGATGTATCAAAAGTCACCGCTGCAAGCTCTACGCTTTTTATGGCCTTTTTGTAGTGGCTGACCGCTTGAGATAAATCTAACTTAATTTTTTCTATGCTTTTGCCTTTTTTAAAGCGATCATCGGCACGCTGGTATAGTTCACTCGCTTTTGCGTAACTCACCGGTGTAAGCACGTTGGCATCCAAACTATTGGCTTTTTTGAGCGCCGCGTCTGCTTTCTCAAATAATGAGTCTCGCATTTCATCGGCACTAACAGCTGCCGTAAAAGTAACAACGCTGAACAGCAATAAAAGTTTAAGTACGTTACGCATATCCACCTCCTAAGGTTGGGCACTTTATAGTTTTAATGGTTGTATTGATTATGTGATGTAAATAGTATCTTGGAAACTCTAATATTATGGCTTGCTACTTTTGGGTAAACTGCGTTTTTATGCTGCCAAGCCCTTGGT
>CAYZQH010000251.1:0-4562 GCA_964480055.1 uncultured Cellvibrionaceae bacterium | reverse complement strand
AGTGAATTGCCATTGTGATGCGCAGGGTCAAAATCGGGTTGCCCAATTAATGAGGCGCTTGCGGTATCAACATGAATTTGATCAGTCATTGGCGAACACTGCTGGCTATCACTTATAGTGTCTGTATTGCGATAAGGGAGCTCACAGTGTTTCAAGGTATACGCGGTTTTAGTTGTCACCCCGCTGGCGCTACGTTTTATAAACTAAAACTTCTACACTTTTGGATCGAGTGATAGCAGCGTTAGCTCAGGGCCACTATTTTTGTAATGGCCCTGAGCAATTAATAGGCCCCAGAGACTAACTGCTCGTCTGTGGGCTGCTCATCTAATACGTGATGTTTAGGGGCAGATTGCTTTTGCGTAGCGAGGGCAACAGTAACAAAAACGGCCAGTGCAACAATTGGTGGGATCAAAGTTTCTAACCCAAGGTAGTTATCTTCAAAGCTAGGCACGAGGTAAAAGTATAAGCGAAGACCCGCTCCCACAAAAATTGAAGCTAATGCCGCATGCGTATTCGACTTACTCCAGTAAATGCCTAAAGCAAACGGAATAAAGCACGCTGCCAACATTACATCGAAAGCTAAGATGAGTAACAGGCCTGGATCAGGGTTCTCAATTGCGAACCAAATAGCGAGCCCCATTGTAGGGAAAGCGATGATACGAGAAAATATTAGCATGGACTTATTATTCCACTGGTTTTTTAGGTTTTTCTGAACCAAGTTGCGTGTGATTGCGTTGGCTAAGGCTAAAATCACCCCTGCGGCGGTTGACATACTAGCAGCGATGATACCTAAAATGAGAAGCATCCCAACTATTTGAGGTAGATTATTTTGTGCAATATCAACCAATAACCCGCTGCTAGGATCTTTCATCAAATAGAAGGCATACAAGCCAATTAGCGCAGCAGGAACGCCAACCAACAAAGTGATAACGCCACCAATGTAACAGCCTTTTTTAGCGGCTTGTGGAGATTTTGCGGAGATAACCCGTTGCATGAAATCTAAGGCGATTACGTCGCCAAGGCCCAAAGCAATGAGCGGCGCCCAGTTATTAATTGCTCCGTTTTCAATTTCTAATAAACCCGCACTCACTGAGTGAGAATCAGGAACGGAAGCCATTAGTGTAGAGAAACCATGGTCAGCCGTTAACCAAAAGAAGCTAAGTAGCATACCGACTACAAAAATGGCCACTTGAAACACGCTGGTGGTTATAGACGCATATAGACCACCCGTAATGGCATAGGCCAGAATACAGCCAGCCATTACCACTAGCATTTTCCAGTACTCAAACCCAAAAAGTATTTCAAGAATAATGGCTAGACCAGCAAGGTTCCCTGCGATCAAAATGACGTTACTTGCTAGCATGCTAACGGTTGCCGCGATTTCCGTTGGTTTGCTGTAGCGGCGATTATAAAAATCAGGCAGCGTCATCAAGTTCATTCTATGCACTGGCTCGGCAAAAAACTTTCCTGTCAAGAATAAACAGAGCGCTAAGCCAACAGGAATACTGGCGCCTGCCCAAAAACCAAGATCATGGCTTAGAAACGTAGTACCTACAGATCCATTGCCGTCAAATGCTTGAGCACACAGAGTAATACTGATTACCCAGACAGGCATCGAGCCACCAGCCTTATAATAATTAACGGCCTGGCCCTTAATTCGAAAATAACTCCAAAAACCGATTGCCATGGTAGTAGCAATGAATATGATTACTGAAGTTTGGTAAATATTCATTTGTCGCCCCCTAGGTAATGTTAAGTGAGTTGAGTGGTATTGTTTTGAGCGCTATCTTAGCTCTTGAGAAATAGCTGCACATTGCATACCAGCATCGATTGCGGCAATCTCAACGCACAATGATAGGTATTAAACTTACCTGATTGTGAAAGCAAATTCGCTCAATGGTGCTTATGCAGAAGCCTTAGAGCCATCACTATCTGGATAGCAGAGACTTTATGAAAATCGATATCCGCAAGCCCTTCAATTCTTCGCTATCGGTCAATTATGGTGCTTTTTCAAAATCAGGGTCAGAAAAGCGCAATGATGATGCGTTTGGGATCTACTCTCCGGATGACTGCCAAGAGCGGGCGTTGAAGGGGTCGCTTTTTTGCATTGCAGATGGCATCAGTGGGAGCTCGCTATCTAGCCTCGCGAGCAGTGTTGCCTGTAAAAGTGTCGCGATGGATTACTACAGTACACCCGATTTTTGGGCTGTTAAAAAATCGGCCTATCACACCATCAGTTCTGCCAATACCTGGCTTTATTCTCAGAGTTCAAAGTCCCCGCCTAAAGAAAAAAACATACTCGATAATGCCCTTGTTACTACGTTTAGTTGTCTCATTCTCAAGTCCAACACAGCGCATATATTTCACGTAGGCGACAGCCGCATCTATCGGCTGCGCGATAATGAATTAGAGCTGCTCACTCAAGACCATAGCCACACTTACTCAGCAAGAACTACTTATTTGAGCCGTGCGATGGGTCTTGAAAGTGCAATTGATATTGACTACTACCGATGTCACTTGAGAGCCGGAGACCGTTTCGTGATGACCACTGACGGCGTGCATGAGCACATCAATCATAAGCAACTTAAGCAGCTTTTGTCTCCAGGTGAAGAGACGTCCCCTGATCTTGACCAGCTTGCTGAGCGAGTTGTCGATACGGCGCTGCAAAAAAGTCAGGATGACGCCACGCTGATCTTAGTGGATGTACGTACTTTACCCCCCGAGGAACTCGAAGAAGCTTATGCAGCCTCTAGCCTTAAATTTATTCCGCCCGTGCTTAATAAGGGAGATGTATTCGATGATTTATGCATCGTTAAGTCTTTAGCAGAGGATGCGCGCAGCAAGCTCTATCTTGCCAAGCGTTTACAAGATGGCGTTCAGTGTGTGCTAAAGGCTCCTGCGAAAGAGTTCAATGGAGACGAACAATATATGAATGGCTTTGTATTGGAAAGATGGGTACTGAATCGTCTCGACAATCCATTTATTTTGAGGGCATACCCTACGTCAGAAGCCTCGACGTATTTTTACCATGTTACCGAATATATTAAGGGACAAACTCTGCGTGAGTGGATGGATGAGCAAGGCCGTGCCAGCAAAGACGATGTTCAAAAAATTCTAGCAGCAATGATTAAGCCCGTGCGTTATTTGCATCGCAATAATATTATTCATCGTGACCTCAAGCCTGAGAATTTTATTTTTGACGCACGCGATTTTTCTTTAAAGCTGATTGACTTTGGCAGCGTTGAATTTGGTAGCCTTAACGACGATTTGATCACGACTTCTGGTCGCGATCCCGTCGGGGATATCGGATACATTGCTCCTGAATATTTGGTGAAAGGCGTAGGCTCCACCCAGTCAGATTTATTCTCAATCGCTTCGATTGTGTATGAGCTCATTACCGCAGACTTACCTTACTCCGCAATTCTGAGTCAGCAGGATTACCCCCGCCAATATGATGTGTGGCGTTATCGTTCGATATTTGCGAGTCGTAAACCTTTGAATGGACATTACCCTCTATGGCTTGATTCAGTAATGCGTAAAGCATTGTGCCCAAGGCCTGAAGAGCGCTTTGAGGTGTTATCAGAATTTGAAAAAGAGTTCACATCGCCAAGTGCTGAAATGAAAAGATACGCGCGTGCAGTGCCGTTGATAGATAGAAATCCCATTCGTTTTTATCAGGTTGTGACATTAATCCTAGTGAGTGTCATTGCAGTGCAAGCGATAGTAATCGCTTCGTTATCTTAGTTCTAGATTTAGCATGAGCTTGCGGCGGTTTGATCCGAAACTTTACTGAAATACCTAACCCCATTCTACCTCGAGAAATACGTGCGATAAACATACCCACAAACGGAGACCAAGCAATCCACCAAGCCCAATAAAACACTGACCAATTTCGCACCATTGCTGATCTTCTCTACCAACCCAATTACTGAGAGGCAAAAAATGCGTACTATAGGATAACATTGTCTGAATTACCCAGCCTAAAAGAGCCCGTGTCGACCCTGCCAATAAAACAAAAAAATAGCACCGCCGCACCGCTTAAATTGATAATACTCAGCAGTTTCAACCCGCCATGGATTCCACGTACTACTGAGATAATGGTGAGCAGAGTGACAAATGCAATGACGGTGATTTGAAGGCCGATAGTGTCATCGAGACCGAAGACAAAATTTAATAGGGATAACTATTACCCCACCAACGTTGAAGTAAGGCACGCAACTGACGCTTCTTTAAATGCCAGCTGCAGTATAACGCGGCTTGCCCGTGATTCTGAGTTGCTTTACAACAAGCGCCGTTGGGTGGCGCAATCACCTGATCATTACAGTTATGAGTATCAGTACGGATGCCATGAGGGGTGTGTGCCGGTGGCTTACCGCGTGGCGATAAAAAGTGGTGAGGTCGTGTCCGTCAAAAACTTAGGCGACAACCCGCTTGGAGCAACTGACCCCGTTCGCATTGAAGATATGTTCGATAAGATCGACTCAATGGCTCCGCAAGAGGTTTTTGACTTTGCGGATGTTCAGTTTGACGAAGAGTTTTTAGTGCCACTAAAAATTACTTAT
>CAYZQH010000250.1:0-4592 GCA_964480055.1 uncultured Cellvibrionaceae bacterium | reverse complement strand
ACTCTATTAAAGCGCAACTCAACATGCGAGATTTCATGGACACCATGCGCAGCAGTGGTATTCAATCTGGTGGACCACCCTCTTATGGGCAAACAGATAAGCAAGCCTTTGCGAACCAGTTAGACCGTATTTTAGCGCGCGCGCGCTAACCTTCCTTCAGAAAATAAACTCTCGCCCATAAAAAAAGCCCGCGTAATGCGGGCTTTTTAGTACGTCTAACTTAAGCGTCTACTTAGTCGTACTCACTCTCACCCAGGGGCGGGTAGGCATTCTTAACCAACATGACAAATTGCTTATGGAACCAGCCACCGGCATGAGGAGAAAGTGAAGGCACTACATCAACAGTCTTATCTCCATCGCGGACTTCACCAGGGATACACATGGTATCCAACGTTTTACCAAAGTAAATTGGGTCAGCAGCACTATCAACCACGGCCCTATCAATTGCATCTAGGCGGTTATAAGCCGCGCTACCTTTAGGGTAATCTTTTACGTCAAACGAGATACCATCAGCTTCCCCAGGTGGTTTCATCCAGTAGAACGCATCCAAGTGAGCACGACTACGATCAGGGCTAGCTTTAGACATTTCACCTACACCAGCATTGTTTACATTACACCAGTGCCCACGGTGCGCACGCTTATCTACACGCTGGTTGGGATCGGTACCGCCAGAGTTTGAAGTGCCAGTTGGGCGATTAGGTGATCCCCAACCGTTACGGGCAGTATCAATAATAAATCCTGGGGCGAAGCCTGGCTGCTGAGAGCGCACACGCGCATTAAACATGTCGATGTAGGTCATTTCATCAACGGCAAAATTCCACTCATAATAATCGCTTAACGCCATGCGATCCTGCTCTGAATTAGAAATAGATGGCTCTACCAACGGTGTGTAACCCGAAGTATTTGACGCAAAACCTCGCACCTTATCAAAACCACTTCTACCGCCTTCGTTGGCACCTTTAATTAACTTCAAGAAACCTTCAACACCACGCTTTAAGTTAGTGTCGTTGTCCATTGAGTTATCCCAACCTAACCAACCTGCATGGCCAATATCCAAGTAGGTATATACGTTATCGGCGTAAAGGTCGTTAATGGCGATTTGCAATCCACGGCCGTACACACCCAAACCTTCCTCTAATCCTGGCTCTTTGTATTCCAACAAAGTATCACAGTAAGTTGTACCGTTCGGTCTGGTCAAAGCTGGCCAAACTAATGAAGGCCCGTCTGGGTTCAAGTTGGTATTGGTAATCATGTTGGGGTATGAGTCTGGCTCCAGCATGGTTACGATACGTAAGTCTTTGTACTTAGGGTTATGAATAGCATTGGCAATGACACCAATGTAGTCGTTTTTGTATTTCTGTAGCCCGTTATCTGCGTTCATCTCCCTAGGCTTACCAATTTCATAAAGCTTACCGTTTGAAGCAAACGCCGCACAGTCACGATCAGGCAAGTTGTAAACAATGATCACAATGGTCATTGGAGAAATTTGACCGTCTTTTTTCGCGTAGAACTGCTGCTGCTCTATGGCTGCATCTAGGTGACCAACCAAAGTACGACGCGTACCGTCTGAACCTTTGGCCGTGATGGTACCAATAGAGTCCATCCAAACCGCACTGGGTTGACGCTGCGTATACTTAATTTTATTCACTAAGTCCGTATCACCGTCTTTTTCAGCCGTCGCCAGTGAATCTTTCATCAAAAGCGTGATATCTGGGCTTAGGTAGAAGTATGAGTCATCAAACGGATTGCCGTTAGTTTGCAAAGAAGTACCCGGCTTACCCTTCACCTTTTGCTTAAGAGGGATACTCCCGGTATAGGTATTGTCATTCACTACATCTGTTACAAGATCACCCGTCGCTGGCACACCAGACGAGCTGGAGCTTGAAGACGAGCTTGAGCTACTACTTGAGCTGCTAGAGCTAGAGGAGGAATTCGAGGAGGACGAACTTGAAGATGAGCTTGAAGACGAACTAGAGCTGGTACTGGTATCCCCACCTGGGCCACCACAAGCTGACAATAAGGCCACTGAGCTGGCAAACACCATGGAGCTTACCAAGCGGTAGCCTAAACACCGCAGATTTTTATTAAGCATGAACTTCTCCGTAATAAGGATCTTTTTACTGTTTATTATGCAAAATGCCGCAAAGCGGACAATTTATGTACTAATTTAATGAGAGGAAAGGAGGTTTTGAACAAAATGTGATCTACACCCTGTTATCGGGCCACATTACCCACCTTCTCAGAGGCACGGGGTACATTCTACCCTGTAACCCGTTACATTCTGCCGTAGGTTTCACATTCTAAAGATTGTTATTGATACTTTTTGATCTGGCGTAAGAACGGGCTGGATGGGGCAAAATACTAGTGGGTACTTGCACTATAAATCATATAATTTGGAGGCGTTTTTAGTCAGGGGTTGCTTAAGCGAACAAGCCAAGGACGCTAGTCGTCTCCAAACACCAGAGCCCCCCCGGCCTCTTTGGCGCGGCCTAGGCATTGAGCGGCGTTGTACACTAAGTTCTCTAAATTACCGTCCGTAAGATTTGATACACCCGCACTGAAAGTTACATTCACCGTTCCTTCACCCACAGAGATGGGCATGCCCGCTAGAATTTGGCGTACCCTTTCCACCAAAGCCACGGCCTTTTCGTTGTCTAACCCTATCAACAACCCGTAAAACTCCTGGCCGTCTGCACGGGCAATTAAAAAACGCTCAAAGGTGACCATCAACTCTGCAGCAATTGTACGCATCACAGCATCCCCAGCGTCGTTGCCATAGGTTTGGTTAATGTCCTTAAAGTTATCCAAATCAATCACCACCGCAGCGGCTGGCGTGGACTTTTCTCTTGCTTGCTTCAACAGCTCTTCGCCATGCTCAAAAAAGTAATGTCGGTTATAGGCACCGGTGTAGTAATCGCGGTGGGAAGAGTCGCGGATAGTTTCTATCATCTCTAGCAACTCCACATTGTGGGTAACCCGGCAATAAAACTCCTCTTGGTTGAATGGCTTGCGCAGAAAATCATTTGCGCCACTCTTTATAAATTTGGCAGAGAGCGACTCCTCGCCTTCGGATGACAGGCCAATAATGACTAAATCCGATTTTTCGTACTTGCTACGAATGTTTTGTATCATTTCACAGCCGTCCATACGCGGCATATTGTAATCCGTAATCACCAAACGAATATTAGGGTGCTCTAACAGCACTTTTATGCCATCCATGCCGTCTTTGGCTTCATGCACATGATAACGATGCTGTCTTAGCAGCGCGCTAATATAATGTCGCCCGGTACTGGAGTCATCCACCACCAACACCGCCACATGCTCGTTTTTTGATAATCGATGAATTAAATTTTTGGTATACACATAGGAGTACTTACCCTCCTTGGTGACATAATCTACAACGCCTTTGCTGAGTAGCTCTTTGCGCTTTTCCTCCTCAAAACTCCCGGTTAACACAATGGTGGGAATGTTTTTACCCAAGGTAAAATCTACCACCTCGCCATTGGGTGCATCCGGTAGGTTCAAATCTACCACTGCGGCAAAAAGTGGCTCTTGCTCGGCCTCGACTATGGCTTTTGCTTGCGCAAAACTCTCGGCGTAAAGAGGGGTGATCACTTCGCTATTATTAAATACGTGCTTTATTACACGCATCACCATGGAACTGTCTTCTACCACCAATATCCGCTTCATAGGTCTCCCCTACCGTGCAGTTGCGCTTAAACTCTGCGTTTAACGTCAGTGTAGACGTTCAGTCATAGCATCGTGGCGTCCCTGATGGTAAGAAAAGTTATTAGACCGTGAGCAAATAGTGTTTACCCTAAGATTCGAGTCTGGGTAGACATTAGCGGGTCAAAAGTGAAGAGTTGCCTGGGCAACCTCACTGTACCTTCTCTACCCTTTGAGGTGATTGATTTTGCGAGGAACAAATAAGGTGGAGGGGCGTTATCGGCGCCGGGGACGAGACGGTCTGCCGCCAGAGCGCGGCTTAGGGCGACGATGCTGCCTGGGTTCTTTTGGTACATCCACGAACGGCTCGGGTTTAAGTAGGGTCTCTGGAGGCTGCGTGCACTCTAATGACTTACCCAGCAATGACTCAATGGCAGGCAAACGAAAAGCGTCGTCCTCACAGGCAAAACTGATGGATTCACCCTTGGCGCCAGCGCGCCCTGTGCGGCCAATGCGGTGGACATAATCCTCGGGCTCTTCTGGCAAGGTAAAATTCACCACATGGGACACATCATTAATATGAATACCACGCCCTGCTACGTCTGTGGCCACCAGCACTTGCAGCTGGCCATCTTTAAACGCCTGTAAAGTCTTTAAGCGTTTACCCTGGTCAATATCACCGGATAACAACCCCGCTTTAATGCCATGAGCCCGCAAACGTTGAAATAATGCGCGGCATTCATCGCGGCGGTTGGCAAAGGCAATCAGCGTTTCCACCCCTGGGCGCTGCAAAATGTTGTATAAGATGGTGAACTTTTCTTCTCCAGACACCAAATACACATGCTGCTCAACAGTATCGGTCGCCACTGATTCGGGCTCTATTTCCACCTTCACCACTTCGTGCATCCATTGATCGGCCAAATTCA
>CAYZQH010000249.1:0-4607 GCA_964480055.1 uncultured Cellvibrionaceae bacterium | reverse complement strand
GCGCGGCCTCTAATTCGCGTTTTTTATCTTCCCACTTTTCAAACTCTATAATATACGCTTGATCTTGCTTCACTTTTTGGGGCGCAGATTCCAAAAGCGCCAAACGTTTTTCTATTATCGATTGCTCTAACAAGTAAGCCTTATGAGTTTGATCTTCTAGTTTTTCTTCTGCGAGTTTTAACGTATAGCCATAAGTTTTTACACGAATTTTAATAGAGCCAGAAGGTTTATTGGCATCAATATCGTGCAAAGCCGAATAAGGCGCGCCCGAAGCCTCCATCATGCGATCAATCAAACCGTAAGTGGGCGCATCATGGCCGCATTTGAAGCTTGATAGGTCCAACACCGCCACATTAGGGTTGCGCGCGGCAAACTTTGCAGCCCACACTTTTTGCACGCTGTTCACGCTGTAGTTTTCTGGCCAAATATCTTGAATCTCTAACGGGGACTCAACAAACCCTTTGTCAATATCCTCTTGAAAGAACCGCTGCAGGTACTCTTTATCTTTAGGGATAGAGCGCATGGACAATATGGGGTACCCCATGGCCTGATACTCTTCCAATACTAAATGGTTCATACCGGGGTCATTATGATAGGGCCGACCAATCATCAACAACGCCAAACGATCTGCTGCTTCTACCGCATCCAAAATTTGCCGGCCTTTTTCCTGCATATGATCATCAAATTGCTTCAGCGCTGCATAAGCCTGATCAACCGCAAAATTGTTTTCATCTTCAGATACATCCAGTAATTGTGCAAACGCTTCAAACATTTTACTTTTTAGTAGCAGCGGCTCGTTCATAGAGAGCGCCGTATCTAAATAAGTGATGTCGCGCTGAGTAAAGAAATCCTGCTCTTTTCTAAAGGCGGCATTAATGACCTTGGGCGTACCGGCCACAATGGGGCAGCAAGCTGTATCTATCGCACTTTCTACAAAGGTGGGGATGTGCGTGATAGAGGGAAAGAAGATGGCATTCAAAGGCTTTTTAGTGTGATGCTCAAACAGCAAATTATGAATATGCGCCTGCACAACCTTAGCCGGAAAGCATGGGTCTACAGAACCATACTTACCCCCTGCTTGCCATAATTCCTCACTGGTATCATCAGAAAACACCACGTTACGAGATTTAAGCCCTAAGGCTTCAAAGTACGCACGCCAAAAAGGCGCAGTGCTCCAAATATTTAATGCCTTAGGGATACCAATACGAAAATTTTGACGATGCTTAACCGCTTGGTCGCTGCTACGTACAAAGCGCCGACGAATGTTTTTGCGTTTTACGCCGCCGAGTAAGGTCTTTTTAACCACAATATCATCAATGATTTGATCGGCTTGTGGCAGCGCCCTGGGCTTATACATGGGCTTATACGCCCACGTGGCTTCGTAATCCACCAAGTTGGGGAACGCAATGGTTCTCTCCCTGCGCGTTTTATTCAGCGCCCGAAGCGAGTCGTGATCTTCTACGGTGCCTTTCTCACAAGAAAACCCAGAAATATAACGCACCGTTTCTGCTTCTGCCACATGTGCATCAATAAACGTGCGCGAACAATTATTAGGGCAGAATGTACACTTTGTTTCTTCATCATTGCGCGTGGTGTAATGTAAATTAATGGCCTCGTCTAAGCCAATAAACGTGGAGTGGCCCCGTCTTTTAACCACTCGCACCGCTTCAAACGCTGCGCCCAGGGCGCCCGCCTCCCCCGTGTGTGGGTGCACGTGAACTTCAGCGTTGGGTACACGCTCCTCAATGTAATCCACTTGCGCTTTAACCGCGGCCAAGTTTTTTTGCGTGCCCCCCTGTAATACAAAAACACGCCCAAGCTCCGCCATACGTGGAATTTGCACCACATATTGCCAAATGTTTTTAGGCAACACCAAAGCCAAGCCTGCTAATAGCTCTTCACCGTTATACCCTTCTTTTTGAAAGTTAACTCGGTCTGAATCTAAAAAGACGGCGCAACCATAACTAAACTCTGGGGATAAATCGGCCTTGAAAGCCTTTTCAGCATATTGCTCTACAGGTACACCAAATTGATCTGCCATGGCTTGCAACAGCATGCCATTACCCGCACTACACGAGTTAGATAACCTAAAGTTTTTGATGATTTTGTTTTGCATAAACAAGACTTTGATGTCTTGCCCACCCACATCACAGATTACATCCACATCTTCAAAGTAATGCTGCGCACTTTTCATATGGGCAATGGTTTCTACAATATTTGCGTCGGCTTTTAGCGCAGCCTCCATCACATCACCGGCGTACCCAGTAACACCAAAGCCCAAAATATTTAAAGTAGCATGTTGATTTGTAGCCCATCGTTTAAGCTGTATAAACATCTGCTTCATGTCTTCTAAGGGGTTGCCCTTAGATAACTGATACACTTTTTGCAAAATATTGCCAGCGTCATCCACCAACACGCACTTGCTAGAGGTGGAGCCACCATCCAAACCGATAAAGCCTTCTATGACTTGCGTTGGTTTTATTTCTATCGGAGAGAATTTTGGCGCAGTGTAAGTCTCACTAAAAAGCACGGCCTCTTGCTCGGTGCCTACCAAGGCAGGCCCGGCATTTTCTCCTAGCTGAGCCTTACGGCCATTTTTAATAAAGTTTTCTAGTGCGTCAAACGTTTCGCAAGTTGGTACATTGACCTCATGCACACCAAATAGTACGGCGCCATAGGCTGCGTAGTATTCTGAATTATTGGGGGCAAATATTAATTCATCCAATGGGGTATCTTTGGGCCAGTCAAACCCGCGCTCGTCCCATGTTTGTGGAATACGATAGCGCCAACAGTCGCGTAAAAATGGCAAATAGCTATTGGGGCCGCCCAGCAGTAAAACCTTGGGCTTTAATGTGTTGCCGCGCGTTAAAACAGAAATATTTTGGCTGACAATGGCATCAGCCAAGGAACACATGATTTCATTGGCGGGAATACCGCTTTTTATTAAATTAACAATGTCTGTTTCTGCAAACACACCACACTTTGCGGCCACGTGATGGAGTTTGCTGGGGTCAAATTTTAGTTTTGCCGTTTCACTTTGCGGCATGCCCACTTTAATAAAGCATTTATCAATGGTGGCACCGGTGCCAGAAGCACACTTATCATTCATTGAAGTGGTAGCGCGTTTCTCCCCAGTTTTTTCATGGGTTTTAAACATGATGATTTTGGCATCCTGCCCACCAAGCTCAATTACACTACCCACATCGGGGTGCAATGCCTCTACCGACATGGTGACCGCGTTAACCTCTTGAATAAACTTGGCATTGATGTGCGGAGCTATAGGCGCAGCCCCTGAGCCGGTAATAAATACCCGGGTTTTTTGTGCGGCTATATTGGGTAAGTCCGCGGTGACGGCGTGGAGCATTTCAAGCACTTTTTCGGCTTGGCGGGTTTCATGACGCTGATACTGGCTCCACAAAATATCTTTGCTGTGAGCGTTTACGGCCACCAACTTAACGGTGGTAGACCCAACATCAATGCCTAAAATAATTTCGTTCTGCAAACCCATAAACACACCGGTGTCTGTATTGTTGAGGTGAGCGTTGGCTAGAGTGCTAAACACGTAAATAGCTCAAATATAATATTGAGCGTTACCTGCTTTTGCTTGTGCTTTTTTGCTGCTAGGTACTTATCTTTTGTACTTGCTCTACTGGAACTTTATTTTGAAGTAGCGCGCTCTGCGCTTGCGAATACTGAAAAGAAAAGACGCCAGCCAAAGACGCTAAAACAACCATTGATCAAAACTGACTAGCAACCAAGGTGCAGATCGCCGTTCACGCATAATCTTAGTCGATAACCTTAACCCGGTTATTTATAGACTGCAATAAAGTGGGCGATTTTACGATGAGTGAAAAATCAAATTGGGAACTGAGCGCCAATTAATGGCGCACATTTTTTAAGGGTAAACAACGCAGAAATGGCCAAAAACATCGAACAATAAAAGCCATAGGGTATTAACCCCTAAAAAATTCCGCCTTTAGGTAATGCGTCTCGGGTATGGCCGGGTGAACGGGGTGGTCCATGCTTTGAGAGCCTGAATAGACCCACTGCGCATTACGATTTTGCTTGTGCGCAGCAGCGTGCACTATTGCCACAAGCTGTTCGGTAGTCAATGGCATAGAGCACGATGCCGACACCAAAACTCCGTCGCGCTTGAGTAAACGCAGCGCCAGCTCGTTCACGCGGCGGTAGGCGGTTTCCCCGGCACGCTGATCTTTGCGTTTTTTGATAAACGCCGGCGGGTCTAACACAATCACATCAAACCGCTCATTGTCGGATATTAAGGCTTTTAACCCTTCGACGGCTTTATCCGTTCGGCCCGTCACCTGGCTTTGAACACCATTTAACGCCGCGTTATGTGCCACCGCATCAATGGCAGCTTGCGAAGAGTCCAAACAAATTACCTGCTCGGCCCCCGCTGTAGCGGCTTGAACACCCCAACCACCAACGTAGGAAAACACATCCAACACGCGCTTGCCCTTCACGCATTGCTGTAAAAAAGCACGATTGGTTCGATGGTCGTAAAACCAACCCGTCTTTTGACCGGTTGTTGAAGGCACTTCAAACTGCGTGTTGTTTTCTGTGAGGCTCAGCATCTTGGGGACATC